>NZ_JBVVQI010000004.1:214532-324532 GCF_055811495.1 Mesorhizobium sp. WSM4830
CCCGGGCGGTGTTTTATCCCCCGTCCCCGGGGCGGGCCCCCCCCCCCCCCCCCCCGGGGGGGCGGGGGGCCCGCCCCGCGCCCGGAGAGGGGGCCTTCATAGAGCGCGGTTCCCCTCTCCGTCTCGGCTTCGCCGAGCCACCTCTCCCCACTTCGTGGGGCGAGGAACCCAAGCTGGAATGAAGCCGCGCTCCACCCCTCTGCCCTGCCGGCCATCTCCCCCGCAAGGGGGGAGATCGGCAAATCGTCGAGGGTGCCACATTTTGTTCTTGCTTTGTGCCGGCAGCTATGCTTCTAATTTGGGTATGGTGCTAATTGGCTCCAACGACCCGCCCGCCGAGGCGGGTTTTTCATTTCCGGCTTCCGCCACCTCCCACCGACCAGCCTCAGCGTTTCCTGCCGACGCAGCCCTTCACATTAAGGCCGGAATTCGGCCTATAAGCGGTCGCACAGGGACATGCCAGACCGGAGCGCCCGTCCGGTCGACAATCAAGGACCCGCCATGCCTCGTTCTTTCCTCCATGCCCTGGTCGTGCTGTTGGCCGTCGCGCTGCCGACAACGGCTTCGGCCGATCCGCAATCCTTCACGGGCGAGTATTCGGTGTCGTTCCTCGGCCTCTCCGTGGCCAAGGCGAAATTCTCCAGCCATTACGAGGGCGACACCTATTCTATCGAGGGCAGTGTTTCCGCCGCCGGGCTCGCCACTTTGTTCGACGATACGAAAGGCACGATCTCGTCGAAGGGCAAGATTTCGGGCAAGAAGTTGCAGCCGCAGGCGTTCCACGCCGACTACACGTCCGGCAAGAAGGCATCGATGATCGACATCCAGTTTGCCAACGGCGTCGTCACCTCGACCAAGGTCGTGCCTGCGCCGAAGAAGCGCAATCCCGAGAATTGGATACCGCTGGTCGGCAGCCATCTCGTATCGGTCCTCGATCCGATGGCCGCGACCGTTATCCATGCCGACAGCCTCGACCAGGTCTGCGGGCGCACGGTGAAGCTCTATGACGGCGAAATGCGTGCCGATCTGAAACTGACCTACGAGTCCAAAGGCTCGATCTCCGTGGCCGGCTACCAGGGCGATACGGTCACCTGCAGGCTGGGCTTCGAGCCGGTGGCCGGCTACCGCAAGAATCGCAAGGCGCTGAATTACCTCAGGAAACGCAGCCGCATCATGGTGACGTTTGCACCGGTCGGCCAAAGCGGCGTATATGCGCCGATCCGCGCCACGGTCAGCACGCAAATCGGCCCGTTGACGATCAGCGCGGAGCGGTTCGAAGCGAACGAATAGGCGTGATGGTGCGCCGCCAACGGGCATGGGGGCGACGGGTATGGCGCGCGCAACACTGATCGGCTTCTCCGCAGTCGCCATGTGGGCGCTGCTGGCGCTGCTTACCGATGCTTCGGGCGCCGTGCCGCCGTTCCTGCTTTCGGCAATCACCTTCACGATCGGCACCTGCGTGGGGCTGGTTGCCCGGCTGTTCATGCCGGCAGCCGGCGGGGCCGCGAAGATACCGCGCCAGGTCAAAATACCACGCAAAGTCTGGGTGATCGGCATTGCCGGCCTGTTCGGCTACCACTTCTTCTATTTCACCGCGCTGCGCAATGCGCCGGCCGTCGAGGCCAGCCTGATCGCCTACCTGTGGCCGCTGCTGATCGTGCTGGGGTCGGCGCTGATGCCGGGCGAGCGGCTGGCCTGGAACCACGTCGCCGGCGCGCTGCTCGGCCTTGCCGGCACGGTCCTGATCGTCACCAAGGGCGGCGGGCTTGCCTTCGATGCGCGTTATGCCTTCGGCTACGCCATGGCCGGCGTCTGTGCGTTGCTGTGGTCGTCCTATTCGCTGTTGTCGCGGCGTTTCCCGTCGGTGCCGACCAGCATCGTCACCTGGTTCTGCGCCGCCACCGCGGCCCTTTCGCTGGTCTGCCATCTGTTGCTTGAACAGACGGTGCTGCCCGCCGGCGCCGGCCAGTGGCTGGCCGTGCTCGGCCTCGGTCTGATGCCGGTGGGGGCGGCGTTCTATGCCTGGGACATCGGCGTCAAGCGCGGCAACATCCAGGTGCTGGGGGCGGCGAGCTATGCCGCGCCGCTGCTGTCCACCCTGGTGCTGATCGCCGCCGGCTTCGCCGAGCCGTCATGGCGCATCCTCGCCGCCTGCGTGCTGATCACCGGCGGCGCGGCACTGGCGGCGAAATCGCTGTTCCTGGGCAAGAGGGCCACGAGCGAGGCAAACGCATGATGCCGTTTCCCGGCGGCATCGATGCCAATGCCAATGCGACGCTGGTATTTTCGCTGGCGGCGGCGGTGATTTACGCGTTCAGCCTCGGCATGCCGCCGCGCCTTTCGCGGTCGGCTGCAAGGACATTGGCGGTTGCGATGTTGGCGGTGCTGGTCGTGCAGCAGGGCGGCCCATGGCTGCTCGTCGCCGCGCTCGGCGCAAGTGCCATCGGAGACGCCTTCCTGTCGCGCGACGGCGAGAAGGCATTTCTTGGCGGCACGGCAAGTTTTCTTGCCGCGCATGTGCTTTACGTCGTGCTGTTCCTGCGTGCCGGCGGCGGCCCCGGGCTGCTTTCGGCCGAGCCGTGGCGGGCAACGATCGTGCTGGCGATGGTCGTGTCGGTGCTGGCCATGCTTTTAGGGCTCCGGCGCCGCGTCGGCCCCGCCTTGCGTTTGCCGATCGGTGTGCATGCCGCGGCACTGCTTGCCATGGGCGGTGCCGCGCTCACCTTGAACAATGCCGCGGTTATCGGCGGCGTCGTCCTGCTCATGGTGTCCGACGGGCTGCACGCCGCGGAAAATTTCATGCTGCCCGCCATCTCGCCGCACCGCATCTGGGTGCGCCATGCGGTCTGGGCGGTGTATTACGTCGGCCAGCTGGCGATCACGCTGGGTTTCCTGTTGGGCTAGGTGCCTAGGGCGTTCCCGGCAGCCAGCCTGGTTCGGCAAGTTCGAAGGCGGCGAAATCGAAACCCGGCGCCACGGTGCAGCCGACCAGGGTCCATTCGCCGAGGCTGCGTGCCGACTGCCACCAGCCTGCCGGCACGACGATCTGCGGCCGCTCGCCTGCGGCAAGCGCGGTACCGAGGATCTCCTCGATGACGGGACCGCCTTCTCGATGTATCGATAGCGCCAGCGGCGCACCGTCATAGAAATGCCAGACCTCGGCCGCGTCCTTGACCCGGTGCCAGGCCGACAATTGGTCCTTCTCGAGGAGAAAATAGATCGCCGTCGAATGGCCGCGGGCGCCTTCCGCCCCGTCGCGAAAGGTCTCGGCGTACCAGCCGCCTTCCGGATGCGGCTTCAGGCCGAGCAGGGCGATGATTTCGGCGGAACTGGTCATGGCCCTAGCTCCTGGCGCCGCTCAGAAATTGTCCTTGCGCTTGCGGATCTCGGCGAACACTTCGGCGTCCGAGGCCTTCTCCAGGCCGAGATGCCTGCGGATCGCCGGATCGTGCCAGCGCAGGAACGGATTGGTCGACAGTTCCTCGCCGATCGTCGTCGGCAGCGTCGGTTTGCCGTCGGCGCGCAGCGCCTCGACCTTGGCGGCGCGCTCTTTCAGCGCCGAATTGGTCGGGTCGACGGTCAGCGCGAAACGGGCGTTGGCCAGCGTATACTCATGGCCGCAATAGACGACCGTCTCGGCCGGCAGCGCCGCGAGCTTCTTCAGGGATTCGTACATCACCGGCGGCTTGCATTCGAGCAGCCGCCCGCAGCCGAGCGCAAACAGCGTGTCGGCGGCGAATGCCACTTTCGACGCCGGCAGATGATAGGTGACGTGGCCCGCCGTGTGGCCGGGTGTGGCGATGACCTCGATCCGCTCGTCGCCGAGGTGGACGACCGAGCCTTGCTCGACAGTTTCGTCGATGCCGGGAATCTTTGCCTTTTCGGCTTCCGGCCCGACGATGCGCAGCTTGAAACGCTCCTTCAGCGCCAGATTGGCCTCGACATGGTCGAAATGGTGGTGGGTGGTCAGGATCATCGTCGGGGTCCAGCCGGTGCGCTTGATCGCCGCCAGGATCGGCGCCTCCTCGGGCGCATCGATGAGCGCCGTCTGGCCGCTTTTCGGGTCATGCACCAGCACGCCGAAATTGTCGCTGCGGCACATGAATTGTTCGATCTCGACCGGCATCATATCTCTCCGTTTATAGGCGCAGACATAGGGCGCCTGCCAGCCGATGTCATCCGCCTTTGTTGAACTTGGACTGCTTCGAAGCTACCGTTCCGCCCATGCATTCAGACATTGTCGATCTCCGTTCGTTTTATTCGACCACGCTCGGCCGCCTGGCCGAACGCTCGATCACCATGGCGCTGTCCTCGATATGGGCCGTCGTGCCCAACGAGCGGCTGGTCGGCCTCGGCTACACCTTGCCGTGGCTGGAGCGCTTCGGCAGCGATGCCGAGCGTGTCTTTGCCTTCATGCCGGCAACGCAGGGCGCGGTGGTCTGGCCGGCGACCGGGCCGACGGCGACCGCCCTGGTCTTCGACGAGGAACTGCCGCTGGTTGATTCCTGCATCGACCGCATGCTGCTCGTCCATTCGCTCGAACATGTCGAGAACCCGCGCGAGACGCTGAACGAGATCTGGCGGGTGCTGTCGCCGGCCGGCCGTGTCGTCATCGTCGTGCCCAACCGGCGCGGCGTCTGGGCGCGCTTCGAGCACACGCCTTTCGGCAATGGCCGGCCGTTCTCGCGCGGCCAGCTGACCGAATTGCTGCGCGAAGCGAATTTCACGCCGGCGGCGTGGTCCGATGCGCTGTTCTTCCCGCCATCGCCGCGACGCTTCATGATGCAGTTCCACAATGTGCTGGAACGCGCCGGCCGGCGCTTCTGGCCGATCTTTTCGGGCGTTATCGTCGTCGAGGCGCAGAAGCGGCTCTATCAGGGCGTGCCGGTTGCCCAGCGCGCGTCCCGCCGCGTCTTCGTGCCGGTTCTCTCGCCGCATGGCGCGCCGACGCTTGGCCGGCTGTCGCGGACCGAACGTCCGGCGCCGCCAAGATGACGCGTTCGTGATCCGACGCAGGTTTTTTCTCACCTATCTGTCGCGAACGGGTTGGCTGCCCGATTGAAGGCATACGCGGTCGATTCTATGACCGGGTTTCAGCACCGCCTCCGAATGCAAGGATCCACCCATGGCTGATCTTCCGGATGTCGAGGCCAGCACCCAGAAGCTTGCCACCTCGATCGAAGCCAGCAGCCTGCGTGAGCAGTTGGCAACAATCAAATTGGCGCTGACCACCTCGCCAGTGCGAAAACAATTGTTTTGGGCCGCGATCGGCATCGTCGCCGTCATCGTGGCGAGCTCGATCGGGCAGGTTCTGCTCAATCGCTGGAACCAGCCTTTCTACGACGCGCTGGCGCGGCGCGACATGCCGGCTTTCCTGCATCAGCTTCTGATCTTTGCCGGCATCGCCGGCGGGCTTGTGGTGCTCAATGTCGGCCAGACCTGGCTCGACCAGATGCTCCGCCTGAAGCTGCGCGAGGCGCTGACGCTCGACCTGATCGACGAATGGATGCGGCCGGCGCGTGCCTTCCGGCTGACCCATGCCGGCGCCATCGGCGTCAATCCCGACCAGCGCCTGCAGCAGGATGCCGGGCATCTCTCCGATCTTTCCACCGGTCTCGGCATCGGCCTGCTGCAGTCCTGCATCCTGCTAGCCTCCTTTGTTGGGGTCCTGTGGTCGCTGTCTTCCGGCTTCGTCTTCCACATAGGTGGCCATTCGCTGGCCATACCCGGCTACATGGTCTGGGCGGCGATCCTTTATGCCGGCACAGCCTCCTGGTTGAGCTGGCTGGTCGGACGGCCGCTGATCCGCTTCAACAACGATCGCTATACGCGTGAAGCGGAGCTGCGCTCCTCGGTGGTTCGCGTTAACGAGAATGTCGATGCCATCGCGCTTGCGCATGGCGAGGCCGATGCCAGGCGCCGGCTCGAATTCGATCTCGGCATGGTGCTGGGCGCCATGCGGCGCATCTACAGCGCCCAGATCAATCTTTCCTGGGTTACCGACACCTATGGCTGGATCACTGTCGTCGCACCGATCCTGGTCGCCTCACCGGTCTATTTTGCCGGCGATATCAGCTTTGGCGGCTTGATGATGGCAGTCGGCGCCTTCAACCAGGTCCATTCCTCGCTGCGCTGGTTCATCAACAATATCGGCGGCATCGCCGATTGGCGCGCTACGCTGATGCGGGTCGCCGACTTCCGCATCGCGCTTGGCGACACCGACGCGCTGCACCACACGGAAAGGCGCATTTCGTTCGGCGAAAACCCGGACGGCAGCCTGACCTTCGAGAAACTCGAGATCGCCTCGCCGGAGGGATGCACCAAGCTTGCCGAGCCGCATGTCGAAATCCGCGCCGGCGACCGGGTGATGATCACCGGAGATCCGGGCGCCGGCAAGACGCTGTTCTTCCGGGCCATTGCCGGTCTGTGGCCATGGGGCAGCGGACGGATCGGCATTCCGGCCGGAGAAGCGCCGATCTTTGTTCCGCGTACCCCCTATTTCCCGCTCGGCAAGCTGCGCGAGGTGCTCAACCATTCAGACGGCGCGGCGGAGGCGAGCGATGCCGAGATCTCGGAGGTGCTGGCCGATGTCGGGCTGCAACGCCTGTCGTCCTCGCTCGATCGCTCGGCGCGCTGGGAGCGTGAGCTCAGCGACGACGAGCAGCGTCTGCTGGCCTTTGCCAGGCTGGCCTTGCGACGGCCGAAATGGGTGATCATCGACGAAGCGTTGGACGCGTTCGACGGCCCAACGCTGAGGCAAGTGCTGTCGATGCTGGAGAAGCGCCTTCCCGACGCCGCGATCCTCAATATCGGCCGCGGCCAGCACAATGCCCGCTTCTTCCGCCGGGCGTTGACCATCGTCAAGGATGCCGGCCAACCGCCCCTCAAGCCGGCCCGAATCAGGGCAGGTGCCATCGAACCGCCCCCGGCTTTCGCCTCGGGCGGCCGAAAGAAATAGAAGGTAAGCTTTATTTCGCCGCGATCGCGGCGAAAAACTGTCGCGATCGTTTCAGATGGGAACGTTCCGATCGGCCATGCTTGACGCTCTCGCCCTGCTCGCCTGGCTTGCCTGCACCCCGGCGGCACCTGCGGCCGCGCCGGCCAATGCAATTGTCGTCGATGTCGAGCTGGTGCTGGCCGTCGACATCTCGCAGTCGATGGATGAAAGGGAGTTTGCCCTGCAGCGCGCCGGCTATGTCGCGGCGCTGCGCCACCCCGACTTCATCAACGCCGTGCGTGCCGGCACCTCCGGCCGCATCGCCATCGCCTATTTCGAATGGGCCGGCACCATCCGCGACGATGCGGTCATTGCCTGGCAGGTCGTCGACAGCAAGGAGAGCGCCAACGCTTTCGCCGACAAGATCGCGGCCCGCCCGTTCAGGAGCTTTCGCGGCACCTCGATTTCCGGTGCAGTGGCCTTCGGCGCCGAGCTTTTCAACGGCACGGCCTTCGCCGGCAAACGCCGCGTCATCGACGTCTCGGGCGACGGCCCAAACAACACTGGCCTGCCGGTCACAACGGCACGCGATGCGGCGCTGGCTAAGGGCATCATCATCAACGGGCTGCCGATCCTGATCAGCCCGTCACCCACCTTTAGCCATCTCGACCGGTATTATGCCGAATGCGTCACCGGCGGGCCGGGCTCGTTCGTGCTGCCGATCTACGCGGCTTCCGAATTCGCCACCGCCACTCGCCGCAAACTGATCCTCGAGGTCAGCGGCATCGAGTATCCCGAGGTGGATCCGAGGACGATCCGCATCGACGCACCGATCGACTGCCTGCAAGGCGAGCGCGACCGGCGGTTTTTCTCGGACCCGTATTTCCCGGAACTTGACCGATAAGGCTGGCCAAGGGGTAAGCTAGGCTGGTGGCAGGCCGAAGGCCGGGAACAGAGATGGCCCGAGCGGCCCTATGAAGATCGTCAAGGAAGCGATCCCGCCCTCGGCTGCGTCGAACACATGCAGGGAATGGGCCCGCCATCCAGGACCATCGTGGCTGCGGGAATAAACCCCGACCGCCGGTTGGGCATTGGCCCGAGTGGCCAGCGTGCGGAAGCCGCCAAACTTCGGCCAGACGGTCTCGAAGAAACCGCGGATCGCTTCGCGGCCTTGATACCATTCGCGCCAGGGCGGCATGGTATAGATGGCGTCCTCACGCAGCAGCTCGATCAAGCTGTCGAGATTGGCGGCCTGCCAGGCATGCATGTAGCGTTCGAGCAGCAGGCCTTCTTCGGGGCTGGGCCGTGATCGGCTGGCCGGCCGTCCCTGAGGATAGCGCGCCGCCAGCGTTGCGCGGGCGCGCTGCAACGCGCTGTTGATCGAAGCCGTCGATCCACCCAGCAAACGCGCCGTCTCGACAGCAGACCATCCGAGGACGTCGGCAAGCAGCAGCGCGGCGCGCTGCCTGGGCGGCAGATCCTGGATGGCGGCGACGAAGGCGAGCTGGACGGCCTCGCGGCTCTCGTAACGGGCTTCCGGACCTGGCTCGCTGCCGGCAATGTCTGGAAGCTCGGCGTCGGGGTAGGGCTCCAGCCAGGCGATGTCGGCTACCGGCCCGCCTGTGGCCGCCCCGTGCGACGGCGGCCGTCCGGGTTCCCGGAGAATGCGGCGCGCCCTCGACCTCGCCTTGATGGCGTTGAGGCAAGCGTTCGTGGCAATCATGTAGAGCCAACCGCGAACCGAACCCCGCCCGTCGAATTCCGACCTGGCGCGCCAGGCGCGAAGCAACGTGTCCTGGACGAGGTCGTCGGCCTCGTGCAGCGAACCCATCATGCGATAGCAATGCAGCTTGAGCTCGCGGCGATGGGCGGCCGTGACCTTCTCGAAGGCCAGCCGATCGAGGATCGGTTGGCCGGCTGGTTCCAGAGGTGGCTGAGCGTCTGTCATGCGGCTTGTGCGGTTACGAGTGAGCGTTGCATTACGCGCGCCTCAGGCGGCCGGGGCAAGCCCGCTACCGCTCACCATGAAGGAACTGCCTTGCGGCTGACCGGTGGCAAGCGCGACCACCGCCCGTCCGACATCGGCCGGCGTTTGCATGTCGGTCATGGCGGCGATGAAGTCCGCCGGCTGGATGCCCATATAGGCCGCGATGCTGTCGATGCCGGCCTTGCCGACGCCGGTCTCCGGCATGATGCGCATCGGCGCGAGCGCCATGAAGCGCAGGCCGAGGCCAAGCCGGTCGGCCTCCTTCTGGCTATGACCGGCCAGGAACATCTGCATGCGTTTTGCGCCGGCATAGCCGCCGGCGTTCGGTGGTCCGCCGGTCAAGGCCGCGCCGCTGGAGATCAGAACGATCCGGGTTCCCGGCTTGAGCGGACGCCGCAGAGCGGCCCGGCAAAACAGAAACGACGCCTTGACGTCCGTGTCCCAATTTGCGGAGAAGGCCTTCCAGTTCTGTTCATGCACCGGCGCGGAAGGGGCCAGGGCGCCTGCGCAGATCACCAGCACGTCCGGCTCCAGCGCGGCGAAGACCTTGTCGGGGGCGGAGTCCACCGTCGCATCGACCGCGAGCGTCTTCACGCCCGAGACCTCCCAGGCAAATTGCGCCAGGGCCTGTTTTCCGCGGGCGACGGCCAGCACCGTCGCTTTCTCTTTGAGGGCGGCCTCCGCGATGGAGCGGCCGACACCACGGCTGCCTCCGACGACGACGACATTCTGATTTTGCAACGATCCCATGGATCACCTCTCTGTTCCCGGCCGCCGGACCATCCAGGCGCGCTCATCGATAAGGACAGCGCAGGTGGGTGGAAATCATCGGTGCCAGGCGGAAATATCTTTCAGCTGAGGGCAGCGGCGCGCCAGTTTTGTATTCAGTGTCATTACCTCGGGGGTAATCGACCTGTGCGCTACGTCTCGGCAAAACTGCGCCCATCAAGCCGGTTGTCCGGCCTTCGACCACAAGGAGTTACGCCATGACCGCCTACGCCGTCGCCCATATGCGCCAGGTCACGCCGGGGCCGCAGATCGTCGAGTACCTGCACAAGATCGATGCCACGCTGGAGCCGTTTGGCGGGCGCTTCATCGTGCATGGCAGCGAGGTGGAAGTCGTTGAAAACACCTGGCCGGGCTACCTCATAATCATCGAGTTTCCAGACAGGCAGCAGGCGCGCGCATGGTACGACTCGCCCGCCTATCAGGAGATCTTGCCGCTGCGCACCGGCAATTCCCAATCCGACGTGATCTTGGTCGACGGCGTCCAGCACCCGCACAGGGCCACCGACGTTCTCGAATAAGGGGGCGATCTGCTACGATTGGCTCTTATCGTTTCAACAGGAACACCGCCTGCTGGCCGAAAAAGTTCCAGAACCACCACGGCATCGAGAAGCCGATCCGCTGGCCGTTGGCGTCGAGCGCGGTCGCCTTTTCCACCGTCGCGCCAAGCTCGTCGCATAGATTGACGAAATCGCGAATGGTGCAGAAATGGATGTTGGGCGTGTCGTACCAGGAATAGGGCAGGTCCTTGGTCACCGGCATGCGGCCGTTGAAGAGCAGCGAAAAGCGCACCCGCCAATGGCCGAAATTGGGGAAGGAGACGATGGCGCGATTGCCGATCCGGAGTAACTCGTCGAGCACCAGCTTCGGATTGCGGGTCGCCTGCAAGGTCTGCGACAAGACGACGAAATCAAAACCCTTGTCGGGATAGAATTGGAGATCCTTGTCGGCATCGCCCTGGATGACCGACAGGCCCCGCGCCACGCATTCGTTGACGCCGCGCTGCGACAGTTCCAGCCCGCGGCCGTCGACCTTCTTGGTCTCCTGCAGCAATTCGAGCAGCAGGCCGTCGCCGGAACCGACGTCCAGCACCCGCGACTGCGGCGGGATGAGGTCGGCGACGACTTCGAGGTCGACGCGCTGGGCGCGGTTGACGCTCATGCGTTCGGCTCTTGCCTGGCGCATGGTCCTGATCCGAAAAGTCTGCAACTTTTCGGGGCCATGCTCTGATGCCTGGCGCATGGTCCTGATCCGAAAAGTCTGCAACTTGTCGGGGTCATGCGCTGATGCCTGGCGCATGGTCCTGATCCGAACAGCCCGCAACTTTTCGGGGTCATGCGCCGAGCCCTCTCGCCCGCGCGGCCGAGGCGATGAAGCCTCTGATGGCGGCGAACAGTTCCGGCTCGTCGAGCAGGAAGGCGTCGTGGCCGCGGTCGGTCTCGATCTCGACGAACGAGACCGAGGCGCCGGCCGCGTTCAGCGCGTGCACGACCGAGCGGCTCTCCTCGGTCGGGAACAGCCAGTCGCTGGTGAACGAAACCAGGCAGAAGCGCGTCTTGGTGCCGGCGAAGGCATCGGCCAGCCGGCCGCCATGGTCGGCGGCGAGATCGAAATAGTCCATCGCCCGGGTCATGTAGAGATAGGAGTTGGCATCGAAGCGATCGACGAAGGTCATGCCCTGATGGCGCAGATAGCTCTCGATCTGGAAGTCGGCATCGAAGCCGAAGGTCAGCGCTTCGCGGTCCTGCAGGTTGCGGCCGAACTTGCGGTGCAGCGCGGCTTCCGACAGATAGGTGATGTGGGCGGCCATGCGCGCCACCGCCAGGCCCTTTTCCGGCCGCTTGCCATGCTCGAAATATTTGCCGCCATGCCAGTCCGGGTCGGCCATCACTGCCTGCCTGCCGACCTCGTGGAAAGCGATGTTCTGCGAGGAATGGCGGGCACCGGTGGCGATCGGCAACGCCGAGAAGACGCGCTCGGGATAGCTAGAGGCCCATTGCAGCACCTGCATGCCGCCCATCGAACCGCCAAGCACGCTGAACAGCTGTTCGATGCCGAAATGCTCGACCAGCATCAGCTGCGCCCGCACCATGTCGCGGATGGTGATGATCGGCAAGTCGAGCCCGTAGGGCCTGGCGGTGGCGGGATTGGTCGAGGCGGGGCCGGTGGAGCCGAGACAGCCGCCGATGACGTTTGACGAGATGACGAAGAAACGGTCGGTATCGATGATCTTGCCGGGGCCGATCAGCACTTCCCACCAGCCCGGCTTTCCGGTCACCGGATTGGTGTTGGCGACATGTTGGTCGCCGGTCAGCGCATGGCAGACGAGGATGGCGTTGGAGCGGGCGTCGTTGAGCGTGCCATAGGTCTGGTAGGCGATCTGGAACGGCGACAGCAGCGTGCCGGCGTCGAGCTTGAGCGGCTTGTCGGCGCCGAAACGCAACACCGGGCTCGACGGCTGGTCGGCCTCGTTGTTGGTTTTTCGCGCGCGCAAAGCGACCATCACATCTCCTTGCCCGGCCTTCAGTTGTCCACCGGTCTGGGCAACAGCCAGTCAGGGCAACAAAAAACCGGCCATGCCTTCGCAAAGCCGGTTACAAGATGCAAACGGCCCTTTAGCAAGTTGTTTAACGTGGCTGCAAGCCGACCGGCCAAATCACCACGGAACTTTCGCTGCTCTTCTAGGACCGACGCATGGCTTCGTCAACGGCAAGTTCTTGATCCCGAATTGCCGGCCCTCGACATTCCGGGCCACGGCTTGTATTTCCGCTGCGGCTTCCGGATGGAGGCACTCTCGACGGATTTCATGAAATGAGCCAGACACCGGATCAGACACGTCCAAGGCCCCGCGCCGGCATCATGGACATCGAAGCCTATGTGCCCGGCAAGAGCGCGGCGCCTGAAGGTGTCGCCAAGGTCCACAAATTGTCGGCGAATGAGAACCCGCTCGGTCCTTCGCCAAAGGCGATAGAGGCCGCGCGCGCGGTCGCCGACAAGCTCGCGGTCTACCCCGACGGCAGCGCCAGGCGCCTGAGGGAAGCGATCGCCGAGGTGCACGGGCTCAACCCGGCGAACATCGTCTGCTCCAACGGCTCCGACGAGATTCTGGGCCTGCTCGCGCAGACCTATCTCGCGCCCGGCGACGAAGCCATCATCACCGAACACGGCTTCATGGTCTACAAGATCTACATACAGTCGGCCGGTGCCGTCCCGGTAACGGTCAGGGAGACCGATGAACGCGCCGATATCGATGCGATCCTCGCCGCGGTGACGCCGCGCACCAGGGCCATCTTCCTTGCCAATCCAAACAATCCAACCGGCACCTACGTGCCGTTCCAGGAGGTGCGCCGCCTGCATGCCGGCCTGCCGCGAAACGTGCTTCTGGTGCTGGACGCAGCTTACGCCGAATATGTCCGGCGCAACGACTATGAAGCCGGCGTCGAGTTGGTGGGCAGCGCGGAAAACGTGGTCATGACCCGCACTTTCTCGAAATTGGGCCTGGGCGGCGCGCGGATCGGCTGGATGTATGCGCCAATGCACGTGATCGACGCGATCAACCGCGTGCGGGGACCCTTCAACGTCAATGCGACGGCGATCGAGGCGGGCATCGCGGCGATCCGCGACCGCGCCCACATCGAACGCAGCGTCGCGCATAACGAGACCTGGCTGGCTTGGCTGAGCGAGCAATTGGAGGGGCTTGGGCTGCGGGTGACGCCGAGCGTCGGCAATTTCATCCTCATCCACTTTCCCGAGGACAAAAAGCATTCGGCGGCGGCGGCCGACGACTACCTCAGCCAGCGCGGCTACATATTGCGGCGCGTTTCCGGCTACGGTTTTCCCAACGCGCTGCGCATGAGCATCGGCACCGAAGAGGCCAATCGCGGCGTTGTCGCAGCACTCGCGACATTCCTGAAAAGCTAGACACCATGGCCTCACCTATGTTCGAAAAGATCGCGCTGGTCGGCATCGGCCTGATAGGCTCGTCGCTGGCCCGCGTCATCCGCCGCGAGGGGCTCGCCGGCCAAGTCGCGATTTCGACGCGCAGCGACGCGACGCTGGCACGGGCGAGCCAACTCGGCCTCGGCGACACCTACACGACGGATGCGAAAGAGGCGGTTCGCGACGCTGATCTGGTTATCGTTTCGGTGCCGGTCGGCTCTTCGGGTGCCATCGCAGCGGAGATCGCACCGGCGCTGAAAAAGGGCGCCATCCTCACCGATGTCGGCTCAACGAAGGCCTCGGTCATCGCGCAGATGCAGCCGCATGTGCCTGATGGCGTGCACTTCATCCCCGGCCATCCTTTGGCCGGCACCGAAAAATCGGGACCGGATGCCGGTTTTGCCGAACTGTTCGAGAACCGCTGGTGCATCTTCACGCCGCTGCCCGGCACCGATCCCGCGGCACTGGAAAAGCTCTCGGAATTCTGGCGCCGCTGCGGCTCCAACATCGACACGATGGACCCGCAGCATCACGACATGACGCTGGCCATCGTTTCGCACCTGCCGCATATCATCGCTTACAACATCGTCGGTACCGCCGATGATCTGGAGTCGGTGACCAAGTCCGAGGTCATCAAATACTCGGCTTCCGGCTTTCGCGACTTCACCCGTCTCGCGGCGTCCGACCCGACCATGTGGCGGGACGTCTGCCTGCACAACAAGGACGCCATCCTCGAAATGCTGGCGCGGTTCTCGGAAGATCTGTCCTCGCTGCAGCGGGCGATCCGCTGGGGCGACGGCGAAAAACTGTTCGACCTGTTCACCCGCACCCGCGCCGTCCGCCGCTCGATCATCGAGGCCGGCCAGGATATCGACGTACCGGATTTCGGCCGCCAGGCAGTCGAACACCCGCCGAAGGGATAAGCCGCGGCAGGCCGGTTGCAGGCCAGACCTCTAGTCGAGCGGCTTGATCTTGCCGAGCGGGATGAAGCCGAGCGAGGCCTTGCCCCTGACGATCTTCAGCGGCATCGACGGCTGGTTGCCGAGCAGCGCCAGTCCGGCAAAGCCGGTTTGGATCTCTTTCTTCTGCTCGGGGATGGCGGTGGCGAGGATTGCCGCCACGGCCTTTGGATCATCGAGCCTGATCGTCAGGTCGGCATTTATGAGACCGTCGTCATCGACCGACAGCGGTCCCGAAACGGTGATGCGCGCAGTTCCGGACGACAGATCGAGCTCGTGGATTTCGGCCGCCTGGCCACGCAGGCTCTTCGGATTTGCCTTGATCAGCGTCACGCCGTTCTTCAGCGTCACGTCGCCGCTGCCGTCGAGCGGCGGCAAGACGCGCCCGTCGATGGCCGCCGCGTCGATTTCAAGATCGGTGAAATTGCCGGCATAGTCGACGTCCGGGCCGTTTGGGCGCAATTGCCCTGTGGCGGTTCCGGCGCTGAACAGCGAGACGGGATCGGTGTCGTCTGCCGGATCGGTCTGGCCGGACAGGCCTTCTGCCTGCAGCGAGAGGCGCCTCGGCAGCGGCCAGGACAGCTTCATGTCGGCCCGCAGATCATCCCAGTCGATCCACAGCGGGGTCATGCCGGGAACAGAGGTCCTGAGCGGCCCCCTGAGCTCGGCGGCAGGCGACAAAAGCCGCGTGATCTGCGTGGCGGCGTTGATCTTGCCTGTCGATGCCGCGACGTTGCGGCTGTCGTCCTCGTAAGCCAGGCTGTCGCAGGAAAGGGTGAAGCTGAAGGGATAGCCGCTGACCGCGAGATTGGCGCAGTCGGCCTTGATGCCTTTGCCGTCGAGATCGGCAACCGCCTTTTCGGTTGCGCTCTCGACGAGGTCCGCCAGGTAAAACCAGCCCGCGCTGTAGATGCCGAACAGCACGAGAACGAAAGCGGCAAGCCACAACAGGCGGCGACGTTGGCTGGGCGGCGGGCGCTCGTCACTTGACGTCATGCTGCGGCTTTCGTTAACGCGGGTGGCACGGGCGGGCTGTCGCTTGCGGCAATAACAGGTAGACGGACTGAAACACCACCGGTGGGATGGTTCGTCACAATCAGGCTTGGCGATATGGGCGATTTTTGGGTTTTTGGCTACGGCTCACTGATCTGGCGGCCGGGTTTCGCGCATGTCGAGACGCGGCGCGCCCGCCTGCATGGCTACCGCCGTTCGCTCTGCGTCTATTCTTTCGTGCATCGCGGCACGCGCGAACGGCCGGGCCTGGTGCTCGGCCTCGACCGCGGCGGCTCCTGCATCGGGCTGGCGTTCCGGGTTCCAGGCGAGCTGCGCAACGAGGTCATCACCTATCTGCGCGAGCGCGAACTGGTGACCAACGTCTATCTCGAACGTGTGCTCAGTGTTCGCCTCGACAAGAGTGAAACGGATGGGGGCGAGACGGTCGAAGCCGTCGCCTATGTCGTGGACCGCAGTCATGAGCAATATGCCGGTGCGCTCGACCCGGCCGAGGCGGCGGCCGTCGTTCGCGGCGCCGTCGGCCAGTCGGGGAGGAATGAGGATTATGTGTTCAGCACGCTGGAGCACCTCGAGGCGCTGGGTATAAGCGATCACTGGCTGGAAGACGTGACGAGACGGATCGCGACGTAGCTTCGGTGTCGTGATGCGGACTACATCCTGAAAATCTGTTTACCAAGATCGGCGCGATCCAGGCTGTTTGCCACGGCAAGCTTGAACTCGGTCAGCGCGTGGAGACCGCCGACAGGAACGTGGAAGCCGGGCTGGCCGAAGGTGTCGATGATCTCGCGTAGGACAGGCCGGTCGGCTTCGACAGGCGGCGAAAAGAAATAGCGATAGATATTCGCCCTGATCTCGACGCCGCTCAGCAAGACATCGAAATTGTGCAGTTCGAAGCGCTCGGTACTCATGCCGCCATTGATCACCATCTGTCCGCCAAGCGCCAGGGTGCGGATCAATTCGCCGCTGACATGTCCGCCGACATTGTCGATAATCCCGTTCAATCCGGCGCCGCCAGTGATATCCATCACCGCTTCCCGGATACTTGCCTTCAAGTCCGAAAGGTCAAGAATGGCGGCGGCGCCAAGCGTCTTCAGATCGAAGCTTTGGTGCGAGCGCCGCACCAGCGCGATGACGTTGATGCCCCGTCGTTGGGCGAACTGCATCACCATTGTCGAAATCGACGAATAGCCGGCCGTGACAGCCAGCCACTGGCCGGGCCGCACGCGGGAATCCACCATCAGATCCCACGCCGTAATGGGGTTCACCATCTGCCCGGCGCGTTCGACTGGATAGCCGGCAGGCAACGGGATCAGCCATTCGGCGGGAATGGCCGCGTACTCGGCCCAACTGCCATAATAGCTGAACGCGACAAGCGTGCCCGGTTCCAGCAAGACGTTTGCGCCAACGGCTTCGACGATGCCGGCGCCGTGGTTTCCGGCGATCTGCCGGGGAAAATGCGGCTTCTTCGGTTCGGGGTAGAGGTTCTGGATAAACAGGAAGTCGCCCGGATTGATCGAGGCCGAGACCATCCTGACCAGCACATCGCCGTCGCCGATCCGCGGCATCGGCAGGTCATCCACGTAGAGCACGTCGCGCGGCGAACCGATGGCGTCAAATACAATTGCCTTCATGCCGTTCTCCATAACAAACGATCCGAGGCCAACAGTCTGAGCCCAGCCGACGTGCCGAGACTTGCGTCGGCGCGGCGGAACCTACGGCCGGCCGGCAAAAGTCAGAATTGGCAGATTTGACAATCTATATGCTAAATTTGCCAGATCGTTTCTTCAGAGGCTGCTGGTTTGGATATCCCGGACGTGGCGCGGCGGGTCGCGGTTTTGTGAAGCGCCGGCGGGTTGGAAAGGAGGCTATGCGTTTGACGTCGTCGCGGCGCGACATAGGTTAGCCCGGTCGGCGGCTCCCACCCGCCCCAGCATGAATCATCATGGAGATCAGCCTTGCAGAAACGTCGTCTCGGTCGCACCGACCTATCCATCGCGCCGTTGGTTCTGGGCGGCAATGTGTTCGGCTGGACCGCCGATGAGAAAACCTCGTTCGACTTGCTCGACCGCTTTGTCGACGCCGGTTTCAACGCCATCGATACGGCCGATTCCTATTCGCGCTGGATTGCCGGCCACCAGGGCGGCGAATCCGAAACCATCATCGGCAGATGGATGAAGAGCCGCGGCAACCGCGACAAGGTCGTCGTCATCACCAAGGTCGGCTCGGATATGGGGCAGGGCAAAAGGGACCTGTCCGCCGCCTATATCGAAAAGGCCATCGACGCCTCGTTGAAGCGGCTGCAGGTCGACAGCGTCGATCTCTATCTGTCGCACTGGCCCGACCCGGCGACCCCTTATGAGGAAACGCTCGGCGCTTACCAGAAACTGCTCGACAAGGGCAAAATCAGCTATGCCGGCGCTTCAAACCTCGACGCCGCCCAGTTGCGGGCTGCACTCGACGTAGCAAGCCTGCGCGGCCTGCCGCGCTACGAGGTGCTGCAGCCGGAATACAACCTCTACGACCGCTCGTCCTTCGATGGTCCGCTGCGCGATCTGTGCGTGGCCGAGGACATCGGCGTCATCACTTATTTCAGCCTCGCCAAGGGATTTTTGAGCGGCAAGTACCGCAGCGAAGCCGACCTCGGCAAAAGCCCGCGCGGCGGCGGTGTGAAAGCGTACCTCAATTCGCGCGGCATGCGCATCCTCTCAGCGCTCGATGCCGTGTCGGCCAGACATTCGGCCAAGCCGGCGGAAGTGGCGCTTGCCTGGGTAATGGCGCGGCCCGGCGTCACCGCTCCGATCGCCAGCGCGACGACGCTCGACCAGCTCGACAGCCTGGTGCGGGCCGCGTCGTTGCAGCTCAGCCCGGACGATATCGCCGAGCTCGACAAAGCCAGCGCATAGCCACGCACGATCGTTCAAGACCGGCGCGCTGCCTTGCCCTACCGTCCCTGCATCGTCGCAGGATGCAGGGACGCCGCATGGCCGGACAGGTTCTTCTCGATCAGCGGCTATGGCAGCAATTGCTGGCGCTCGTGCTGGCATCGGCCATCGTTATGGGCAGCCCGGGGCCGGCGACGATAAGCGTCACAGCGGTCGGCGCCGCGTTCGGTCTGCGCGATTCGCTCCGCTATGCCTCGGGGATCGTTGTCGGCACGGTCCTCGTGCTTTTGGTGGTGGCGACGGGCATCATGGCCGTTCTCATCGCGCTGCCGAAGCTCGCAGCGCTGTTGGCGGTCGCGTCAGCAGCCTACATCCTCTATCTGGCGTTCAAGATAGCGACGGCGCCGCCACTGGCGGCACGCGTCGGTGGGGCGGCGCTTCCCACTTTCCTGGGTGGATTCCTTCTGGCCGTTGCCAATCCGAAAGCCTATGTGGCGATTGCCGCCGTGTTCGCCGGCGCGTCTTCCGGCGCCGGCGGTCTTGGTATTTCAGCCAAGCTGGCGGTTCTCGCCTTGATGATCGTTGCTATTCATCTCTTGTGGCTTCTGGCCGGCGCGGCTTTTGCACGTTTGCTGCGCAAACCGCTGGCGTCGCGGATCATCAATCTGGTGTTTGCCGCGACGCTGATTGCAACAGCCGCCCTGGCTGCCTTACCCTGAGTCCTTCTGGCATCCGCGGCCGTTGCCTCAGCCTTTCAATTCAGGTTTCGCGTCCAGCTCACCAAGCCTTTTCACCGCCGTCGGCGGCATCGGCGGCGGGTTCGGCGTCTGCGACGCCTCGACGAGGAGCTGGTCGCAGGCGGCTTCCGTCTCGCCGATCAGCCGTTGCATGAATTCGTCCTTGCCGAGGCCGGGCGGGATCGGTGGCAGGAAGCGCGCCTTGATCGTGCCGGGATAGCGCAGGAATTTGCGGCGCGGCCAATAGAGGCCGGCGACGTGAGCGACGGGCACCACCGGAATGCCAAGTTGCGCATAGAGTTCGACGATGCCGTATTTGTAGACCGGTTCGTCGCCCGGCGCCCGGCGCGTGCCCTCGGGATAGATGATCAGCTGGCGCGGATTGCGCGCCAATTCCTGTTTGGTCGCGGCGATCACCGTCTTCAATGCCTTCGAGCGGCTGCCGCGGTCGACAGGAATCATCCGCATCTTCAAAATGTACCAACCGAAGAACGGGATCCAGGTCAGCTCCCGCTTCAATATGTAAACGGGATCGTCGAGATACGGCAGGAAAGCGATCGTGTCCCAGAAGGACTGGTGCTTCGGCGCCAGGATGAAGGAACCTTCAGGCAGGTTTTCCTGGCCGGTGATCTCACTTCTGGTGCCCGCGATCTTGTCGTAGAGCCACATGCTGGTGCGCGACCAGAATTTCGGCACGAACCAGGCGCGATGGCGCGGCGACAGGAAATAATACGGGGTCCAGAGAATCATCTGGACGATCAAATTGAGGTAGAAGGCGAGATTGAACGCCAGCGAGCGGAAATAGAGCATACAGCAAGTGCCCGGTGAGGAGGTGTGCGTTGGTTACACCAAGCGCCGGCAAAAAGGAAACGCTGCGAGGCGGGCGATCGGCCCGGTCTTGCGATGGGCCGTCTTCGTCACGTTTGCCACGCCGCCTGAAGCAGGCGCTGTCTCAGGCGCGGGGCGGCGAAGTCGAGGAATGCGCGCAGCTTCACCGGCAGTAGCCCCTGGCCGGCATGGACGAGGCTCACCGGCCATGGGTCTGGCTCAAACTCTTGCAGCACCGGGCGCAGCGTACCCGACCGGACTGCGGTGGCGATCTGGTAAGAAAGCAGCCTCGTCACGCCGACGCCGGCAATCGCCGCATCGATTGCTGCCTCAGCCGTGTTGACCCGTAACCTGGAGCGGACCGGCACGCTGAATTCGGTCTTGCCGGTGGCGAAGCTCCAGGCTGCGGCGGTGAGCCCTTCGAAGGTGATGGCACTGTGTCCTGCAAGCTCTTGCGGCGTTTTCGGTGTGCCGTGCTCGGCGAGATAGGCCGGGCTCGCGCAAACGACGCGGCGGATCGAACCCAGGCGGGTGGCGATCAGGCTCGAATCGGCAAGCTCGCCGATGCGGATGGCGAGATCGATGTGCTCTTCGACCAACTGGGTTATCCGGTCGGCGAGTGTCAGCCGCACACTTACCTCAGGATAGACGGAGAGGAAGCCGGTGACGACCGGCAGCACATGCAGGCGGCCGAAGACGATCGGCGCAGTGACGATCAGTTCGCCGGTCGGGGCGCTGTATTCCCCGGCGGCTATTCGCTCGGCCTCGCCGACCTCATCGAGAATGCGACGACAGGCGGCGAGATAGGCGTGGCCTGCATCGGTCAGCGACATCTGCCGCGCCGAGCGGTTCAACAGCCGTGTCTTCAGGTGCTTTTCCAGGTCCGAAACCTTACGGCTGACCGTCGTCAGCGGAATGCCGAAGCGGCGCCCGGCAGCCGAGAGGCTGCCTGTCTCCGCTGCGGCAACGAAAAGCGACATGGACTGGAGGCGATCCATAGTTCTCCCGAAAATTTTCTTTCCGAAAAATGGAAGGATAGCTTGCAGATATGGCATCTGCATCTCGAAGACGGAAGGCCCTATTTCGGGTCTGAACAATGCAGCGCGCGTCGGCGCGTAAGGAGAGTTTTCATGAACGCTCACACCAGCGATGTCGCCTTTACCCCGACGGTAAAGGCGATCCAGGCCCGCAAGGGCTCGCGCCAGGCCTATGCCCGTGTCGAGGAGCGTGGCGGCTGGCAGGCGGCAATCACGCCCGATCTCGCTGCCTTCATCGAGGCGCAGACCAGCGTCTTTCTGTCGACCGCCAATACGGACGGGCAGCCTTACATTCAGCATCGCGGTGGGCCGGCCGGTTTCCTCAAGGTACTCGACCAGCGGACGATCGGCTTTGCCGATTTTTCCGGAAACAGGCAGTTCATCACCCAAGGCAACCTCAGCGACAACCCGCAGGCTTTCCTGTTCCTGATCGATTATGCGCACCGGCAGCGCATCAAGATCTGGGGCAAGGCGCAAGTCGTCGAGGGCGATGCCGAGCTGACGGCAAAGCTGATGCCGCAAGACTATAAGGCGCGACCCGAGCAGGTCATCCTGTTTACGATTTCGGCTTGGGATTCAAATTGCTCGCAGCACATCCCGCAGCGTTTCGAAGCGGCCGACGTGGCGGCGGCGCTGGCCGAACGCGACAAGCGCATCGAACGGCTCGAACAGGAGATCGCACGCTTGCGATCGGATGCAGCAGCCAGGGAATAAGAGCCAGGGAATAAAAAGTGCCGGTGCCGTTCAGCTTCCGCCTGCGGCGTCGGCCAGCGTCACGCTGTCGGTTCGCTTCATCGGCATGATACCGCGCGCCAGCGCCAGCAGGTATTTGTTGTATTCGGTGAACAGCACGCGCAGCGCTTCGGGCTTGGTCAGCCAGCCGCCATTCTCGAGGTTGGTGTTGACCACCGGATAGGGCTCGAGCCTGGCGCCGTGCAGCAGCCGGCCCATTTCCAGCAGGCTGCGCGGCATGTGATAATTGTTGGTGACGAGAATGACGGTGCCGTAGGCATGGTCCTCGACCCATTTGGCGCTTTCCTCGGCATTGCCGATCGTGTCGAGCGCGGCGCGATCGATGTCGACGCAGCAGGAAAACAGCCTCTTGTCGCCGCCGGTCGCGGCCTGAAGCTGGCGCCGGCTGGCGGAAGGATGGACGCCGCTGATCAGCAGCCGCTCGCCCTTGCCTGATGCAAGCAGGCCCATTGCGGCGTCGAGGCGCGACTGGCCGCCGGTCAGCACGATGATAGCGTCGGCCCTTGCCGGATTGGCGGGCGTAGTCAGACGGCTGACGGTATTGGCGAACCAGCCGAAGCCGGCGACAAACAGCGCCATAGAGGCGAGCAGAAGGAGAGCCGAGATGCGCAACGAGCGGGCTGCCAGCAGCCGCCCGTGTTTGGCGAACTGATCCGGCTTGGCAAATTCATCAGGCTCGGCGAATACAGGCGGACGCGCAACCAGCACTGGCATGCACCCACCGGTATCGGTCGAGTCCCGAACGTCCATCATGAAATGGTTAATCCCGAAATACAGCCTTTGGTAGGAAAAAAATGCAATTTTCGTGACGATGCGTTTTCATCCGTGATCGATCTTTCCTTTAGCCGGCGTCCGGCTGGCGAATGTCGATGTCGCTGAGATAGGTAACCACGGTGAAATGGGAGGTTGCCGCCGTCAGCGCGCCGATCACCAGCACCATGACAGCGACCCCGAGATAACCCGCCGAGCCGATGGCGAAATTGCCGAACAGGGCGGTCGCCTGGTCGGCCTGCGGCGTTGCCATGTTGCGTGACGACCACCAGGAGAAGACGATGAAGACGAGGATCGCCGCGGCGCCGCCTGCCGCGGCGCCCTTCATGCCGGTGACCAGAAAATGCCGGCGGAATTCGCGCGCGATGAAGCGCGCCTCGGCGCCGACAAAATGCAGCACCTCGATGATGTGACCATTGCCGGCCATGGCGCCGCGCGTTGCGAACACCACGGTCAGCACCGTCGCAGACAGCATCAGCGCCAGCACTGCGATACCGATTGTTACCGTGGTGCGGGCCATGGCAACCAGCCGGTCGACCCAGGTGCGATGATCATCGAGCGAGGCACTCGGCAGCTTCGGCGTGATCGCCGCGCGCAGTGCGGCGAAATCGGGCGGGTTGTTCTCATCGATGGTGATGATGATCAGGCGCGGCACCGGCAGCTCATCGATGTTCAGGCCCGAGCCCAGCCAAGGCTCGAGCAGCCGGACCGTTGCTTCGCGATCGACGATCCTGGCGCTTTTCACGCCAGGGAATTCGCCGGCGATCTGCGAGGCCAACGCAAGTGCGGCCTCCATGTCGAGGCCGTCGACCGGCTTGATCTGGATGGTCGCTTCGCGCGAGATCTGGTTCTCCCAGACGGAGGCGGTGTCACGCACCAGCGTGACTGCGCCAAACGTCAGGCAGGACAGAAACGTCATGATGGCGATGACCAGCACCAGCGCCCGGCCGGCGATGTTCTGCGCCGGCACGATCGGCGCCATTTTGCGCTGGACGCGGGGCTTTGCCGCCGCGGCGTCCTGACCCTCGAAATGTTCGACGGAGAGCTCAGTCATAGATGTCCAGCCTTCCGCCGGCCAGGATCATTCGCCGTGCGTCGACCTGTTCCATCAGGCCGAGGTCGTGTGTGGCGATCACCACGGCGGTGCCTAGCCGGTTGAGCTCGATGAACAACCGCAGCAAGCGTCGCGCCAGCGGCGGGTCGACATTGCCGGTCGGCTCGTCGGCGAGCAGGATCTCGGGCTGCTCGATCAACGCCCGGGCGATGGCGGCGCGCTGCTTCTCGCCGCCAGACAGCACCGGCGGCAGCACATGCATGCGCTCGCCGAGGCCAACCCATTTCAGCAGCTCGGTGACGTCGGTGCGGTAGGTCGCCTCCTCGCGGCCGCGCACGCGCAGCGGCAAGGCCACGTTCTCGTAGGTGGTCATATGGTCGAGCAGGCGAAAATCCTGGAATACCACGCCGATGCGTCGTCTCAGATGCGGCAATTCGGTTCGCGAGATGCGCGAGCGGTCCTTGCCGAAAATGGTGATCAGGCCGCGCGTCGGCTTCAGCGACATGAACAAAAGCCGCAGCAACGTCGTCTTGCCAGCGCCTGAAGGTCCGCTCAGGAACTGAAAGGAGCGCTCCGGAATGTGCAAGGAGATGTCGCGGAGAATCTCCGGACCCATGCCATAGCGGAGGCCAACATTTTCGAAGCGGATCACTTTCGACGACCTGAAATTCTCGGCGGCAAGATGCCAGCCCTTTCTGTGGAAAGACCATCGGCCGGCATGGTTAACCGACGGTTAATTTGGGGGCTCTTCGAGCGAGTCACAGGGGTTCCGGTGGGGAAGCGTTAACCATTTCCGTTTACCCAAAAGAAACGAACAGCGAACAGGTGCGGTAGTGTTGGGCCATGATGGCTGAGGATCGAACCGCGCGCCCGGTTTCCGGCGAAATCATGACCGATCCGGCCGCCGAGCCGGAACGCATCGTGCGCGACGTGACCGCCGACGTCATCGATGCCGATTATGAGGTGCTGCCCCGCCATTTTATACATCCAGACTTTGCGCCGCCGCCTGCGCGCATGATTTCCACGCCTTCGATCGAAGGCATGGACATGTTGCGCAAGCCCGAAACCGCCGTCGACCGGCCGTTGTGGGTGCATGGTGGGCCGATCTTCTGGATTGTCGGCGTCGGTGCCGCCTTTGCCGCCTTCTGGATATCGGGCGGCCATGCGCTGGTTCGTTAGAGCGGCGCCAGAAAATCAACGGTCACCAGATAAGCGATTCGCGACGCGCTGGGATATCCGACCGTTCGCGGGCGCCCTGCGAAAGATTGGCCTTGCCAGATGGAACGACAGGCCTAGAAACGGGTTGAAGACCGTTTCGGTCGGCTTCGCCTGCAAAGGCGATCATTTCTGGAAAGGCAGCCAATGCCAGTTGTGCGCGGCAAGGACATCGAAGTCCTGTTTTCGGCGTCCGCCATCGCGCGGCGGAACCTGGAACTTGCCAAGGAGATCGCCGGGCACGACTATCACGACCTTCTGGTAATCTCGGTGCTGAAGGGATCGTTCATCTTCGCCGCCGATCTTATCCGTGCCATGCACGATGTCGGCCTGTCGCCGGAGGTCGAGTTCATCTTCATCTCCAGCTATGGCGCCGGCACGACCAGCGGTGAGGTGAGAGTGCTGCGCGACATCGACAACGAGGTCGCCGGTCGCGACGTGCTTCTCATCGACGACATTCTGGAATCCGGCAAGACGCTGAGTTTCACCCGCGACCTCATGCTGTCGCGCGGCGCGCGGAGCTGTGCCATCGCCGTGCTGCTCGACAAGCGCATGCGCCGCCAGACCACGCTCAACGCCGACTATGTCGGCTTCGACTGCCCCGATTATTTCGTCGTCGGCTATGGCATGGACGTCGCCCACGCGTTTCGCGAATTGCCCTTCGTCGGCATCGTCAAGGGCGACGCCTAGTTGGGTTGTCGCCGCTCGCGGTTCAGGAAACATCAACTTTTCCCCGCCAAATATCCTGCCCATGGCAAAGCTCCTGATCGTCGAGGACGATGAATCCGTCCGCACTCTCGCCGCCCGTGCGCTCGAACGCGCCGGGCATAACGTCACTGTTGCTGCCGACGGCGCGCACGGTCTTTCTCTGATCCGTGCGGCGCAAGGGAGCTACGACGTTGTGCTGTCCGATATCCGCATGCCGGAAATGGACGGCATCGAGATGGCCAAGGCGGCAGCGGCGCTGTTCCCGGTGATGAAGATCATGCTGATGACCGGCTATGCCGACCAGCGCGAGCGCGCAGAGGAATTGGACGGCATTATTCTCGACGTCGTGCAAAAGCCGTTCACGCTGGCTGAAATCCGCGCCCGCGTCGAACAGGCGCTCGCCTGCTTCGCCTAAATTAAAGCCCAAGGCCGGCCGCCTTCAGGCAGGGTCGCAGGTCGCCGCAATGGCTGGCGCGCCGCTCCGGCGCCGGCTGGCATTGAGGGCAAACAGGCCGGCGCCGATGATGAGGGCTGCGCCGGTCGCCGTCGCCGGCCGCGGCACTTCGGCAAAGAACAGAAAACCCCATAGCGGGGACCAGATGATACCGGTGTATTCGAAGGTGGCGACGCTGTTGGCGGGCGCCAGCCGATAGGCCTGCGACAACAGGATCATTCCGGCCGAGGCAACGAAGCCGCATGCCCCCATCTTGAGGAGATCCAGCGTCGTCGGCCAGACCCATGGCCGGACGAGGAATTCGAGGCTCGGATGCACAGCATGGTCAATGCCTGCCAGCCAAAACAATGCCGCCACCAAGGCGGCGCCGACCAGATAGGCGCCGTTCTGATAGAACGCCATGACAGTCGAGGATTCGGTGTCGCCGATCTTGCGTGCCATCAGCTGCGAGAAACCGTAGAGCAGAGCCGAGCCTAGCGACAGCAGCGCTGCCCAGTCGAACAAGCCGGCGCCCGGGCGCACCATCACCAGCACGCCGAGCATGCCGACCAGGACGGTGGCGAGCGCCTGCCAGGACACGCGTTCGCCGAGATAGGGGCCGGCCAACGCCATGATGAACAGCGGCGCCATGAAATAGAGCGCCACCGCGTCAGCCAGCGGCAGGGCGGCGATTGCCAGATAGTAGGCCGTATAGGAGGTGAACTGGATGAAGGCGCGCATCGTCAGCATGCCGAACCGCTTCGACAGGATCGCCTGCAATCCGACATCGGCGTGGACAAGGAAAACCAGGATCGGCAGGGCGACGATCGAGCGGATCGCCATCACCTCGGTGACCGGATAGTGGCTCGACACCGCCTTGACCAGCGGGTCCTGCAGCGAAAAGACCAGCACGCCGAGACAGAGGCTGAGGATGCCGAGCACAAGCCGATTCTGCATAGGCGCTCCTGTCTCCCGCGTGCGCGGCCGAAAGCAGGCCTGCATCCGGGTAAAAAGAACCCGCCACCGTTTCGGGCAGCGGGTACGAGTGAGGACTTTTGATTGGTCCGCAGCCGATTTCGCGGCCGCATATCCAATGGGTAAGGCGACTATCGTCCGCCGTTTGACATGTTGCAAACGAATTGGAATGATGCCAGCAATCAGATTTCGTTATGGTGGGCACATGCGACCCAATCTCGACAGCGACCTGTTGCGCACCTTCGTGGCGGTCGCCGACACCGGCAATTTCACCAAGGCGGCGGAGCGGGCCGGCCGCACCCAGTCGGCGGTCTCGATGCAGATGAAGAAGCTCGAAGGCATGGTCGGCGACAGTCTGTTCGAGCGCGGCTCGCGCGGTGTGGCGCTGACGCGGCGCGGCGGCGAGCTCGTCGCCAACGCCAGGCGCATCGTTTCACTGCTCGACGAGACGGCGGCATCGATGGTCGCGGCGCCGCTTGGCGGGCCGGTGCGCATCGGTATCCCGGAGGAATATGGCCACGCGATCCTGTCGCGCGCGCTCGGCGCCTTTGCCAAGCGCCATCCTCAGGTCGACATCACCGTTCGCTACGCGCATTCCGGTGCGCAGATCGCGGCGCTCGCCGCCGGCGATCTCGATTTGGCGGTGGTGTTCGAATGGCAGGATCTGTCGGGCGGTGAAGTGCTGATGCGTGACCCGACCGTATGGGTGACGTCGGAGCTGCATCACATGCATGAGGAGCGGCCGGTGCCGATCGCGCTCTACAACCGTGCCGGCTGGTGCAAGGATTTCGCGATAAAGTCGCTGGAACAGCGCGATCTCGCCTATCGTGTCGCCTACACCAGCGATACCAATGGCGGCCTGCGGCTCGCCGTCACCTCCGGGCTGGCGATTGCGCCGATCTCGCGCAGCAACATCCCGGCCGGCTGCCGCGAGCTTACGGCCGCCGACGGGTTCGGTGACATCGATTCCTCGAACGTAGTGCTGCGGCGCAATCCGAATGCTTCCGGCGAGGCCATTGACGGCATGGAAGAGGCGATCCGCGAAGCGTTCACCAACCGTTAAAACGTGCCGCTCAGTCCGGCGGTGGCGGCCACCCCGGACCGCGCGCAGCGATCTTCCGAATAGGCAGCCTTACTTCAGCTCCAGCAACCGCTCCAGATAGCTGCGCTCGATATCGGGGCTGAGCGCATTGCCGAGCCGCTTGCGGATCGCTTCGAGGATCTGGCGGGCACGCTGCACGTCGATCTCGTCAGGCACTCTCACCGAACTTCCGTCATCGGGACCCTCGCTGGTGCGGGGCCGCCCGAGCGGGTCACGGTCGGCATTCTGCTGGCGCCCGCCTTGCCCGTTGCCACCCTGGTCGCCTTGCATCGCCTGCAATTGTTTCATCATGTCCTTGGCGCCCCTGCGCAAGGCTTCCAATGCGCGGCCCTGGTGACCGACCGCCTGGTCGCCTTCGCCCTCGCCGAGCGCCTGTTCGGCATTGCCCATGGATTTACCGGCCTCGCCAAACCCTTCATTGGGGTCGAGGCCCATGCCTTCGAGGCTCTTCCTCAATTGATCGAGCTCGCTCTGCAGCTTGCCCTGGCCTTCCTGCAATTGCTTCAGCGCATCAGCAAATTCCTGCGGCGTCATCGGCTTCGGCCGGCCGAGCGGATCGCGGTCGTCACCCGGGCCGGGTTTGCCCTCTTCGCCCATCGGGCCTGGCTCACCGTTCTCGCCGAGCTGCTCGTCGCGGTTCTGCCCGCGCTGTTGCTGGCCGCGCTGCATCTGGTCCATACGGAAAGTGTCGTTCATCATCTCCTGCTGGCGCCGCATGATCTCGCCCAGCTTGTCCATTTGCTGGCGCATCTCGCTGTCTTGCTGGCCGCCTTGCTGCTGACGGCCTGCCTGCAGATTGTTCATCATGTCCTGCAACTCGGACAGCAATTGCTGCGCCTGGTCGCGATTGCCGGATTTCGCCAGGTTCTCGATCTGGTCCATCATGCGGTCGATGTCGCTCTGGCGCAGTTCCTGGCCGTTCTGCTGCATCTGTGGCGCATTCGGATTCTGCTGCGCCCGCGCCGCGAATTCCTGCAGGAACTGGTTCATCGCCTCGCGCAGTTCCTTCATCGCCTTCTCGATCTCTTGGTCGCTGGCGCCGTTCTTGATCGCGTCCTGCAGCGCCTGCTGCGCCTGGCGCAGCCGCTTCTCGGCCGCCGAAAGATTGCCTTCCTCGATGCCAAGCGCGATCTCCCAGAGGTAAGCGACCTCGTCGCGCAGCTGGTCGTCGCTGTCTGCCATCTTCAATCGGGTGCGGGCGCTCATGATGGCCAGGTAGTGCGCCATGTTGTCGAACGTGTCTTCGGGCCTGAGCGTGATCGCATCCATCAGGTCGAGCACGCGGTCCTTGGCATAAGCGTCGAGCGCCAGCAGGCGGCGCTGCTCGACCACAGCCCGCGCCAACGGGTTGGAGAATGGCCGCTCCGGCATCACCAGCGTCTTGGTTTCGCTGGTCGCCGTGTGTCCGGCACCGTCGGTGGCGACAAGCGACAGCTTGACATTGCCACCGGCCCAGACATGGTCGGTCAGGTCCTTCGTCGTCTTGGCAGCATTGGCCTTGCCGCCGCGGCGCGGCAATGTCAGCGGCATTTCCGGCGGGCCATAGAGCGGATGCACGTTGGGCACTTGCGGATCGGCCAGTGCGAAAACTGCCTTTGCGGAGGCCGCGCCATAGTCGTCGTCGATCTGGTAGTTGAGTTCGAAGGCGCCGTTGACGGCGCGTTTCGGCTCGCCGACAAAGCGGATCTGCGGCGGCTTGTCGGGAATTATGGCGAAGGCCCAGCGGCCGAGCTCGCCGTCGCCGGACTGCAGCGTCAGCGTGCCGTCGGCCGTCAACTTGCCGCTGAACTGGCGCACGGTGGAAGGCGTTGCCGGACTTGCATCAGTCTTGGCGGCTTGCGGCCCGGTCGGATCGATGGCGCGGGTGTTGCCGCCGGTGTCGGCGTAGCTCAGCGTTTCCTCGCCCGAACCGCCGGTGACGCGCAGCGACACATCGCTGCCTTCCGGAACGGTGAAGGTCGGCGCCGCTTGATTGGCGTTGTCGGCAAGGACCGGGGCGTTGAGGAATACCGGCGGCCTGCCGGTATAGGCCGGCGGCGTCACCCAGGCATCAATGCGCGGCGGCACGACGTCGCGGGCGGCACGGGCAACAAAACCGTCGCTCAGCCTGCCGCCCGATGGTCCGAAGGAGAAGGCAAAGGCAGTGACCAACAAAAGCGCCGCGACGGCGCGCAGCGCCCACGGGTCGCGTTCCGGCACGCGTGTGCGCGGCACGTCGCCGCCAAGCTCGCCCAGCCGGTCCGCCATGCGCCGCTGATGCTCGCGCCACAGGGCCTGCGAAAAAATGCTTTCCTTGCCGCTCGGGCGATCGGTCTGGACCTGCACCGGGCTGTGCAGCAATCGGTTGGCCGCCTCGATGCGGCGGTCGACCTCGGCACTGGATGGCGTGCGGAAGAAACGCAGCGGGTAGAGTGCGGCAAGCGCTGCGATGCCGAATGCCGCGATAAGACCGATCCGAGCCAGATCGGGCAAAAATGGGAACAGGCCGAGCCACGAAATGCTGAGGAACAGGCTGGCGACGATGATCAGTGGCAGCAGCAATGGCCAGCCGCGTTCGACGATTATCGAGACCTGCGTCCCCAGCCGGCTCAAGGCAAGGCGCCTGGCCAGACTGCGATTGCTGGTGAAGATGGGTCGTTGTGTCATCGGCCCTTCCTGGCCGGGCGGAATAGCCCGGGCCTCACGAGTCTATCGCACGGGCCCGAAAAGTCGATTTTCGGGAAGCACGATGCGAAGACCTAAAATCTAAGCGCGTACTTCGTGCGTCCAAGCGGATGCACATCGCCCTAAGGATACCAACAAACACGGCGAAGGCGAGGCGGTTCCCCAAAACGTGAACAATAATGCCCCGGATATTGTCAGAATTTCGCCGGATTGGCGTTTGCGCCGCAGACCAGTACGGCAACGCGCTCGCCTGCAGCCGGTGCGTAGCGGCCGGACAGTAGCGCCGCGAAGGCGGCCGCACCACCCGGCTCGGAGATGATTCGCACTCGGTCCCAGAGCGCGGCCTGGGCGGCGATAATGTCGTCGTCGCCGACCAGGATCGAGCGCTCGACGAATGCCTCGGCGATAGGAAACATCATTTCGCCGACACGCTTCGGCGCGAGCGAATCGGCGGCGATGCCCTCCGCCGGCGCGTCGACGGGCCGGCCCGCCTCGAAGGCGCGATGAAGCGTCGGCGCACCCTCCGGCTCGACAGCGATGATCCTGATGCGGCCGGCAAACCAGGCGGCGATGCCGCCGATCAGGCCGCCGCCGCCGACGGCGACCAGCAGGGTGTCGAGCTCCGGCAGGTCGGCCTCGATTTCGAGGCCGAGCGTGCCTTGCCCGATCAGCGTCTCCTCCTGGTTGAAGGCGTGGATTTGCAGCGCGCCGGATTTTTCGGCGAAGCTCTCGCTGGCGGCCAGCGCCTCGGCATAACGGGCGCCGCCGACGATCAGCTCGGCGCCGTAGCCGCGGATGCGGTCCAGCTTGGCCTGCGGGCTCACTTCGGGAACAAAGATGGTCGCCTTGTGGCCGAGCCGCATGGCGGCATAGGCGACGGCGGCACCGTGATTGCCGCCCGACGCGGCGACGACGCCGGCCGCAGGAACCGGCCGTTCGAGGAGATTGGTGAACGCACCACGCGCCTTGAACGAGCCGGAATGCTGCAAGCACTCAAGCTTCAGGTCGACAGGTAGAGGCGGGCGGCCGAAATCGGCCATGTCGACGCGCAGCACCGGCGTGTGGCGCACGTAGGACCGGATGCGCGGCTCCATTGCAGCGATGCGCTCGCGTGTGATCGTGTGGCCGTGCAGCATGCTTTCACTCCCCAGAGCTGACATTCAGAGTTGACATTACTTAGTAACTTGGCAAAGTACCTAAATGCAAGAGGTCGACGTCTTCAAAGCGATTGCCAACGAGCGCAGGCTGCAGATCCTCGATTGGCTCAAGGACCCGCGCGCGCATTTTCCGCCGCAGACGGACGGCGATCTGGTCGAGGACGGCGTCTGCGCGCTGCTGATCGCGGAAAAGCTGGGGATCACCCAGGCAACGCTCAGCGAGCATATGCGCGTGCTCACCCAGGCAGGGCTTTTGCGCAGCAAGCGCATCAAGCAGTGGATATTCTATCGCCGGAACGAGGACAGAATCGCCGAGACCAGGGCGCTCATTCAGCACCGGCTGTAGCTGCAGAGTTCTACTTCAACCAGTCCGGCACCGAATCCAGTCCGATCAGCTCGTCATAGGTCTGGCGCGGGCGCACAACGTGGAAGCGGTCGCCGTCGACCAGCACTTCCGGTACCAGCAGCCTGGTATTGTAGGTGCCGGCCTGGACGGCGCCATAGGCGCCGGCGGTGGAGACAGCGATCAGGTCGCCGGATTTCAGCCGGGGCAGGTCACGGTCGAGCCCGAGATAGTCGCCGGTCTCGCAGACCGGGCCAACGACGTCGACCTTCATGCGTGGTGCTGCGGCCGGCTGCTGCGCCACCGGCCTGATGTCGTGGAAAGCGTCGTAAAGCGTCGGCCGGATCAGGTCGTTCATCGCGGCGTCGACGACGAGGAAGCTCTTGGCGTCGCCCTCCTTCACGAAGATCACCTCCGAGACCAGGATGCCGGCATTGCCGACGATCAGCCGGCCTGGCTCGAACATCACTTTCAGCCCAAGTTTGGCAACATGCTTCCTGACGATCTGGGCATAGGCATCGGGCAAAGGCGGCGGGTTGTTGTCGACGCGGTAGGGAATACCAAGGCCGCCGCCGACATCGATGTGCTCGATGGCATGACCGTCGGAGCGCAAGGCGCCGACCAGTTCCACCAGCAGCGCGAAGGCGTCGTCGAAGGGCTGCAATTCGGTGATCTGGCTGCCGATATGGGTATCTATGCCGGTGATCTTGATGCCCGGCAACTCAGCCGCGCGGGCATAAACCTTCCGCGCCTGCTGCCAGGGAATGCCGAACTTGTTCTCGGCCTTCCCAGTCGAAATCTTCTTGTGCGTCCTGGCGTCGACATCCGGATTGATGCGCAGCGAGATCGGCGCGATCTTGCCCAGCGCGGTGGCGCGGGCCGACAGCAGCTCCAGCTCCGGTTCGGATTCGACGTTGAAACAGAGAATACCGGCCGAGAGCGCAAAATCCATTTCACGCGCGGTCTTGCCGACGCCCGAAAACAGGATCTTGCTTGCCGGGATGCCGGCCGCCAAAGCACGGCGCAATTCGCCCTCCGAGACCACGTCGGCGCCGGCGCCGAGCCTTGCCAACACCCTCAGAACGGCCTGGTTTGAATTCGCTTTCATGGCATAGCAGACGAGAGCGTCGAGCCCGGCAAAGGCCTCTGTGAAGACGCGAAAATGCCTGGTCAGCGTCGCCGTCGAATAACAATAGAACGGCGTGCCGACGCTGGCGGCGATGTCTGATATCGCCACGTCCTCGGCATGCAGCGCGCCGTCGCGGTAGTCGAAATGGTTCACGAGATTTGGTCCGAAAAATCAGAGCAGCGGGTCGAGGATGAATTTCTTGTCCTCGACAGGTTTTTCCGGCTCCGGCGGCAAAGGTTGCTTGGCCTTCTCGGCGTCCTTGCGGGCCTGCACGGCTGCCGCGTAGGGCGTATCGAGCGCAGCCTTCCTGCCGCAAGCCGCAACGGTGGCCATTGCTGCCAGCAGCGTCAGCGTCACCAAAATCCTGCTTCCGGTCATCGTGCCATCCGTCCGAAACTGTTGCCCGCAGCCGCTTCTAGCCGAGTTTTGCGGCCATTGCACCCCGCGTCTTACGCCTTGGCGAGCCGCTTTTTCCAGTAGCGGATCTGCTTGCGCACCTCGGACGGCGCGGTGCCGCCGAAGCTCGTGCGGCTCATTACAGAATTCTGCACGGCGAGAACCGAAAATACGTCGGCGCTGATACCGGGGTGAATGGACTGCAGGTCCTCCAGCGAAAGCCTGTCGAGCCCGATCTTCCTGTCCTCGGCCAGCGCCACCGCCCGGCCAGTGATATGGTGCGCCTCGCGGAACGGCAGGCCGAGCGTGCGCACCAGCCAGTCGGCGAGGTCGGTCGCAGTCGAATAGCCGGCGCCGGCCGCCTTCTTCATCGCCGCGGTGTTCACTGTCATGTCGCGCACCATGCCGGTCATCGCCGCCAGCATCAGGTCGAGCGTCTCTGCCGCGTCGAAGACGGATTCCTTGTCTTCCTGCATGTCCTTGCCATAGGTCAGCGGCATGCCCTTCATCACCGTCAGCAGACCGACCAGATGGCCGGTGACGCGGCCGGTCTTGCCGCGCACCAGTTCGGCAGCGTCGGGGTTCTTCTTCTGCGGCATGATCGACGAACCCGTCGAGAAACTATCCGACAGCCTGACGAAGCCGAATTGCGGCGTCGACCAGATGATGATCTCTTCGGCCAGCCGCGACAGATGCGTCGCGGAGATCGCCGCCAAGCCGAGGAACTCGAGCGCGAAATCGCGGTCCGAAACGCTGTCGAGCGAATTGCGCATCGGCTCGCGGAAGCCAAGCGCCTTCGCCGTCTGGTGCCGGTCGATGGGAAAGCTGGTGCCGGCGAGGGCGGCAGCGCCGAGCGGGCTTTCATCCATCCGCTCGATCGCGTCGCGAACACGTGACAGGTCGCGCGCAAACATCTCGACATAGGCCATGCAGTGGTGGCCGAAGGTCACCGGCTGCGCTGCCTGCATGTGGGTGAAGCCCGGCATGACCGTTGCCGCATGCTCCTCGGCCCGTTCCAGGAACGCCGTGATCAGGCCCTTCAGCGCCTCGGCGACGCGAAAGCACTCGTCCTTGACCCACAGCCTGAGGTCGACCGCCACCTGGTCGTTGCGCGAGCGGGCGGTATGCAGGCGGCCGGCGGCGGGGCCGATCAAATCGGCCAGACGGGCCTCGACATTCATGTGGATGTCTTCCAGCCTAGTCGAGAACTCGAATGTGCCGGCCTCGATCTCTGCCAGGATCGTGTTCAGCCCGTGAGTGATTTTTTCTTGATCGGCCGCCGAAATAATGCCCGTTTGCGCCAGCATCTGGCTATGGGCGATCGAGCCGCGAATATCCTGCGCATAGAGTTTGCGGTCGAACGAGATCGACGCGTTGATCGCTTCCATGATTGCGGCCGGACCCGAGGCAAAACGTCCGCCCCACATCTGGTTGCTGGCCTTCTTGTCGTTCATCGCTATAACCCGTGCTCCGGAGCAGTTTTTGAAAAATGGCAGACGGTAATAGATTTTTCCCGGCTTTGCGTCTCATCCTCGCCGCTTTGGTTGCGGGCGTGCTGGCCGGCGCGGTCGCGGTATATGTCAGGGAAAGCGGTTCTGGCAACAAGGCGCCCGCGCAAGTGGCCGCCGGCGGCGGCAAGGACGACGTCGACTGCGCCGCCAAGACCGACCGTGCCAAGAAGATCGCCGCCGCTGCTACCGGCCAGGTTGCCGCGCTTTTGCCGGCGGATCCGCCGCAATCGCTGAAAAGCCTTGCCTTCAACGGCCCTGACGGCAAGCCGACGACGATCGCCGATCATGCCGGCAAGACGGTGCTGCTCAATCTGTGGGCGACATGGTGCGCACCTTGCCGCGCCGAAATGCCGGCGCTCGATGCGCTGCAGAAGGAGATGGGCAGCGATGCGTTTCAGGTTGTTGCCGTCAACGTCGATGCCGGCGACGATGCCAAACCGAAGAAGTTCCTGGAAGATACCGGCGTCAAGTCGCTCGGCTATTATCGCGATGCCACCATGGCGCTGTTCAACGACGTCAAGACGCGCGGCCTGGCGCTGGGTCTGCCGGTCACCATGCTGATCGATGGGCAAGGCTGCCTGATCGCCCATATGAACGGCCCGGCCGAATGGTCGGGGCCGGATGCCAAGCGTCTGGTCGAGGCGGCGCTTCAGCCGGGATAGGCTCAGACCGTGCGCAGGCGCGGCTTGAGCACGGCAATGCTTGCGCCGCGTCGGCTGGCGGTGCGGATTGCCGGAGCGGCCACGCCCGTCAGTTCGCCGAATGTCTCGATCGGAGCCGGTTTGCCGAGGTAATAGCCTTGCCCGATCTCGCAAGCCTCGGCGTCAAGGAACTGCAATTCACCCGGCGTCTCGATGCCCTCCGCAAGGACCGGTAGGCCGAGACCGCGTCCAAGCCCCAGCACGGCGCGAACGATCGCCGCGAACTGGCCGTTCTTGTCGACCGACTTGATGAACGACCCGTCGATCTTAATCTTGTCGAAGGGAAAGGCGCTAAGGTTGGACAGCGAAGAATAGCCGGTGCCAAAATCGTCCATCGCCACATGCACGCCAAGCGCCTTGACCTGCCTCAAGGTTGCGAGCGCGCGCGGCATGTCCTTCACCAGGGCCGTTTCGGTGATCTCCAGTTCGAGCCTGCCGGGGGCCAGGCCGGATCTCGACAATGCGTCGTGCACCTTGCGGCTGAAGTTCGGATTGTGAAGTTGCACGGCGGAGACGTTGACGGCGACCATCAGCGGGTTTGTCCAGCGAGCGGCATCGTTACAGGCTGTCGTCAGCACCCAGTCGCCGATCTGCGCGATCGCGCCACTGTCCTCTGCCACGGGGATGAAAACAGCCGGAGAAATGTCACCCCGCTCCGGATGCTGCCAACGGACCAGGGCTTCGAAGCCGATCATCCTGCCGCCGCGGATCTCCTTCTGTGGCTGGTAGACGAGGTGGAACTCCTTGCGGGCGATCGCCTGGCGCAATTCATGCTCCATCACGCGTTTGTCGCGGGCCGCCGTGCCCATGGCTATCTCGAAAAACCGATAGGTGTCACGGCCCTCCGTCTTGGCGCGATGGAGTGCCGTATCGGCATGGCTGATCAGGCCGGCCTGGTCTTCCGCATCCAGCGGAAAGAATGCGATGCCGATGCTGGCCGAGACAAGGCCGGAGCCGACCGAAACCCTGTTTTCCTCCCGAATCGCCGCCAGCAAATCCTCGGCTATCCGGCCTGCGGCCAGGGGGTCGGGGAGGTTCGGAGCTATGATGGCAAATTCGTCGCCGCCGAGACGCGCGAGCAACTGCCCTTGGCGCGGGATGCCGGCAATGCAGTGCGCCAACTTCTGCAGCATGGCGTCTCCGGCGGCGTGGCCGTAGAGGTCGTTGACCTGCTTGAACCGGTCAAGATCAAGCAGCAGGAGCGCCAGATATCCATCCTTGCCGCCACGATCCATCGAGGCGAATTCTGCTTCCAGCCGGGAAGAAAAGCTCCGCCGGTTGGCAAGCCCGGTAAGTGGATCGAAATGCGCGAGGCGGAGGATCTCTTCTTCCGCCTTCTTGCGCTCACGGATGTCGCGAACGGCAAGCACCGTATGCGACCTGCCGCAGTAGGTGATCTTCCTGGTGATCAGCTCGACAGGAATTCTCGCGCCGTCGCTGCCCCTTAATTTCGCTTCCTGCGCCTGTTCGCCGAAGCCGGACATATCGGCTGCGCCCTGTCCGTCGAAAAGCTCGCCGAGTTGCATCGTGTTGAGGGTGGCTGTCGCTGTTCCGGTCAGCTTCGCCATACTGTCATTGGCGCTGACGATCCGGGTGCCATCGCAAACGATCAGACCTTCCACCGCGGCATTGGCGAGATCGTGCATGCGATCGGCCTCGAGCTTCTGGCGGCGAAAGCGCAGGTCGATCCACAGCGCGGCACCCGACAGCACAAGGATTACCAGGCTGGCGACCGCCGCTGCAAAGGCCTGGGAAATGGGCTCGATGGAATGTTGGGATATTTCAATCGAGGAATCCGGAATGATCGACACCGCGGCCATCGCGATGAAATGCAGGCTGCAAATCGCCAGCGTCAAAAGCGCGGCGCCGCCGAGAGTGGCGAGCGCTGACGGGCGGCGCAAGACGACAAGGAGGGCCAGTGCCGCGAGGATCACGCCGGCCAGAAGCGATATCGCGACAAGGAGCAGGTTCCATACGACCCGGCCTTCGACCTCGAAAGCGGCCATGCCGATGTAGTGCATCGTCGCGATGGCGCCGCCCAGGATGGCGCCACCGACGAGGAAATGGTCGATGCCGCGGCGCAAAGTGGCGACCCACATCCCAAGCGCGGTCAGGACGACGGCGGCGGCAAGCGAAAAGGCGGATAATCCCGGATTGTATGCGTTCGGTATTCCCGGCGTAAACGCGGTCATGGCGATGAAATGCGTCGCCCATATGCCGAACCCGGTCGAGGCCGCGGCAATCATCAGCCAGGCAAGCCGGTTTCGCTCGGTCGATCGGCCGACATGCTTAAGGAGATTAACCGCTGAGAAGCAAGAAATTCCACAGACGAGTGCGGCAAGCGCAACCAGTCTCGGATCGTGCTGACTTACAATACAATTATAGACCGTCAGCATCCTGGTTCACTCGGTCTGCCAAAACTAACAGGGGAGGTGTGACTGATTAGCTCTTGGAGATTTTAACGAATGGTTAACCCGCGGGCCATGAGGCGGGTCTTTTCGGGGGAAAACCGACGCTGCTGCGCCGAAAAGGCGGTGATGTAGTTTCTGACGCCGCGTTTCGGGGACTGCAGTTTAGTAGGAAATGATGTTCATTGATCCGCAACAAAACCGTTGTCCGATTGTCATCAGCGCCACATATTGGCTTTGCGGAAGTGCCCCTTTCGCCAATGACAAACGGGAGATGAAACATGAAGTTCCTCGGCTTCGCGGCCGGTATCGCCGCCACCTTGACCCTGCTTTCCACCACCTCCGCCTTCGCCGTCACGCAGATCAGCTGGTGGCACGCCATGACCGGCGCCAACGCCGAGGTCGTCGACAAGATCTTCAAGGATTTCAATGCCAGCCAGAGCGACTATGAGCTCGTTCCGGTGTTCAAGGGCACCTATCCGGAGACGCTGAATGCGGGCATCGCTGCCTTCCGCGCCGGCCAAGCGCCCGATATCCTCCAGGTGTTCGATGTCGGCACCGGCGTGATGATGGCGGCCGAGGGTGCGATCAAGCCGGTGGCCGATGTGATGACCGGTGCCGGGATGACCTTCGACAAGAGCCAGTATCTGCCCGGCATCGTCGGCTATTATTCGAAGCCGGACGGCACCATGCTGTCGTTCCCCTACAACTCCTCCTCGCCGATCCTTTACTACAACAAGGACATCTTCCAGAAGGCTGGCCTCGACGTGAACAATCCGCCCAAGACCTGGAACGAGGTTTGGGAGGCTGCCAAGAAGATCAAGACGAGCGGCGCCGCCTCTTGCGGCTATACCTCGACCTGGCTGACCTGGATCCACCTGGAGAATTTCGCGGCGTGGAATGACGTGCCTTGGGCCAGCCAACAGAATGGCCTGGCCGGCGGTGACGTCGAACTCAAGATCAATGCGCCGATTTTCGTCAACCACTTCCAGGCGCTCGCTGACCTGGCCAAGGACGGCACATTCAAATATGGCGGACGCACCTCCGAAGCCAAGCAGATATTCCTCGCCGGCGAATGCGGCATCTTCACCGAGTCGTCGGGCGGCCTCGGCGATATCGTCAAGTCCGGCATGAACTATGGCATCGGCCAGCTTCCTTACGACAGTGACGCCAAGGGTGCCCCGCAGAACACGACGCCGGGCGGTGCCAGCCTCTGGGTGTTCGGCAACAAGTCGGACGAGGAATACAAGGGCGTCGCCGCCTTCTTTGCCTATCTGTCCAAGACCGAGGTGCAGGAATATCTGCACCAGAAATCGGGATACCTGCCGGTGACGCTCGCCGCATACGAGGCGACCAAGAAATCAGGCTTCTATGACAAGAACCCCGGCCGCGAGACACCCATCCTGCAGATGATCGGCAAGTCGCCGACCGACAATTCGAAGGGCGTGCGCCTGCCGAATCTGCCGCAGGTGCGCGATATCCAGAACGAGGAGCTGGAGAAGATGCTGGCCGGCCAGCAAACCGCCCAGCAGGCGCTCGACAATGCGGTCGCGCGCGGCAACGCCGCGATCAAGGAAGCCCTGGACAACTAACGAGATCATCGCGGTTAAAGCGCGTCGCGTTTGAACGGCTACATGCTACGCGCTTTAAGCTCTTGTTCTTATGAATGTCGTTATCCCAAAACCGCTGCGCACTTTTGGGCGACATGCATTAGTCGGTTGGAATATCGCCCACGCGAGCGCGCGTGGGCGATGCCTGGATAGCGAGGGAAATCAGCCTGTCTGCACGCATTGTCTTTCCCAACAAGATACTGCCCTACCTGCTGGTGGCACCACAACTCGCCATCACCCTGGTTTTCTTCTACTGGCCGGCCGGTCAGGCGCTTTACCAGTCGATGCTCAGACAAGACCCGTTCGGGCTGAAGAGCAGGTTCGTCTGGTTTGCCAATTTCCGGAAGGTGCTGGCCGATCCGGCCTACCTCAACTCGATCAAGGTCACAGTGGTGTTCTCGCTTGCAACCGCGATCGTTGCCATGGTTGTGGCCCTGCTGCTCGCGGTCATGGCCGAGAAGGCCGTGCGCGGCAAAGGCCTCTACCGCACACTGTTGATATGGCCTTATGCCGTGGCGCCGGCGATTGCCGGCATGCTTTGGCTTTTCCTGTTCAATCCTTCGATCGGCTCGTTGGCCTATTTGCTGAGGAGCCTCGGCATCGCATGGGACCCGCTGCTCAACGGCACCCACGCCATGATCCTGCTGGTGTCGGCTGCTGCCTGGAAGCAGATCAGCTACAACTTCCTGTTCTTCGTCGCCGGCCTGCAGGCGGTGCCGAAAACGCTGATCGAAGCGGCGGCCATGGACGGCGCCGGCGAAACCAAGCGCTTCTGGACCATCGTCTTCCCGCTGCTTGCGCCGACAACCTTTTTCCTGCTGGTCGTCAACACCGTCTATGCCCTGTTCGACACGTTCGGCATCGTTCATGCCGTCACCGGCGGCGGGCCGGGCAAGACGACCGAGACGCTGGTCTACAAGGTCTACAATGACGGCTTCGTCAATCTGATCCTGGGCGACTCGGCGGCGCAGTCGGTCATCCTGATGGCCATCGTCATCGCGCTCACAGCGATCCAGTTCCGCTATGTGGAACGCAAAGTCCACTACGGCTGAGGGCAGCGATGATCGGCCAGTCCCCGCTCCGCACCTTCATCGCCCATGCCGTGCTCATCCTCGGCATATTGATCGTGGCTTTTCCGATCTACTACACCTTCGTGGCATCGACACACACGCTGCAAACGATCCTCAGGCCGCCGCTGCCGCTCTTGCCCGGCGGCCAGCTATTGAACAATTACAGCGAGGCGTTGTTCGGCGGCATTGGTCGTATCGGCGGGGTCAGCGTCGGCAGGCTGCTCCTCAACACCACGATCATGGCGCTCGGCGTCGCGGTGGGAAAGATCTTCATCTCGATCCTGTCGGCCTACGCGATCGTGTTCTTCCGCTTTCCGCTGCGCATGACCTTCTTCTGGCTGATCTTCATCACTTTGATGCTTCCAGTCGAGGTGCGCATCCTGCCGACCTACAAGGTGATGGTCGACCTCGGCATGATCGACACCTATGCCGGCCTGATCATCCCGCTGATCGCCTCGGCCACCGCAACGCTGCTGTTTCGCCAGTTCTTCATGACCATACCGGGCGAGTTGGTCGAGGCGGCGCGTGTCGACGGTGCCGGGCCATGGCGCTTCTTCTTTGATATCCTCCTGCCGCTGTCGCGGACTAACATCGCGGCGCTGTTCGTGATCCTCTTCATCTATGGCTGGACGCAGTACCTTTGGCCGCTTCTCGTCACCAACAGCAACGACATGAACACCATCGTCATCGCGCTGAGAAAGATGGTTTCCTTCGCCGATGCCGACACCCAATGGCACCTGGTCATGGTTACCGCGATGCTTGCCATCGTACCGCCGATCCTGGTTGTCGTGCTGATGCAACGCTGGTTCGTGCGCGGCCTGGTCGAATCCGAAAAGTGAGAAGCCGATGGCGACCGTGGATCTGAAGGATGTCAAGAAGATCTATCCCAGCGGCGTCGAGGCCGTGAAGGGCGTTTCCATCGCCATTCCCGACAAGGAGCTTTGCGTGCTGGTCGGCCCCTCCGGCTGCGGCAAGTCCACGCTGCTGAGGATGATCGCCGGGCTGGAGACGATTTCTGCCGGTACAGTCGCAATCGACGGCAAGGTGGTCAACGCCATTGGCCCGACCGAGCGCGACATCGCCATGGTGTTCCAGAACTATGCGCTCTACCCGCATATGAAGGTCTATGACAACATGGCCTATGGCCTGCGCAACCGCGGCACGCCGAAGGACGAGATCGACAGCAGGGTACGCTCGACTGCCAAGGTGCTGGAGCTTTCCGCGCTGCTCGATCGGCGCCCGCGCGAGCTTTCCGGCGGTCAGCGCCAGCGCGTCGCCATGGGTCGCGCCATCGTGCGCAACCCGAAGGTCTTCCTGTTCGACGAACCACTGTCCAACCTCGATGCGAAATTGCGCGGGCAGATGCGCATCGAGATCAAGAATCTGCAGCGCTCGCTTGGCGTAACCTCGGTTTATGTCACGCACGACCAGCTTGAGGCGATGACGCTGGCCGACATCCTCGTCGTCATGAACGCCGGACTGGTCGAGCAGACCGGCGCGCCGCTTGATGTGTACGAGAAGCCGGCCTCGACCTTCGTCGCTTCGTTCATAGGCGCACCGCCGATGAATCTGCTGGCGCTCACAGGGGCCTTCCCAAGCTTGGTATTGGCGGACGGTACTGTGATTGGCTTGGCGCCTCGACAGGGCAAGGCGGTGACACTCGGCTTTCGTCCGGAGGACGCCGACATCACCTTCGCGGCAGAGGCGCCGGCCGGCGCGCTCGCGCTGCCGGCGACAGTGGAAGCGGTCGAACCGGTCGGTGCCGAAAGCTTTCTCCATTGCGTGGCAGCCGGCAGCCGCATCGTGGTGCGCGTCTCGGGCCGCGCCAGCGCCAAGCCAGGCGACCAATTGCGCGTCGTGGCCAGGTCCGAAAAGCTGCATTGGTTCGATCTGGCGGGTAAACGGGTCGATTGAGACTGGTCTTTCATCCTGCCGAGTGGTGCTATGCGTGCCCAAAATCGTTCACGCAAACACATGCGCCTTGCCCGACACGGTCAGCCGCACGATCTCGCCGATCGCCGGCGCGTCCATGCCCGGCTTGCGCAGGATCAACGGCGTGTTGCCGATGGCCGCGGCGTCGGGCGGATCGGGGCTGTTCAACAGACGCACCGCGATGGTGCACATCGAGCCGGCGAACTCTGATTCCGTCACCTCGCCGAACAGCATGTCCGGCGTGCCCGACATGCCTTCACGCGATGTGCGTTTCAGCAACACCTGCTCCGGCCGCAGCATGATGCGGGCGACGTCGCGCCGCTCCGAGCTGTCGACGGCGATGCGGCCGAGCGGCGAGATGGCGAAGCCATCGGCGATCCTTGCCGGCAGGACGATGGCGTCGCCGAGGAACTCGGCGACCATCCTGTCCTTCGGCTTGAAATAGAGCTCGCGCGGCGTGCCTACCTGCGAGAAGTTGCCGTCGCGCATCACCGCGACCTGGCTGGCGAATGACAGCGCCTCGGCCTGGTCGTGGGTGACCAGGATGGTGGTGATGCCGGCTGTTTCGAGGAGCTCGGCCACGGCCTTGCGCATCGAGGCGCGCAGGCCGGTGTCGAGCGCCGAGAACGGCTCGTCGAGCAACATCAGCCGCGGCTTCATGGCCATGGCGCGGGCGAGCGCGACGCGCTGCTGCTGGCCACCGGAGAGTTCGTGCGGGCGGCGCTTCAGGATCCCTTTGTCCAGCCCGACGACATAGGCGAGCTCGGCGATGCGCTCGCTGCGCTTTTCCTCGTGACGCCCCATGCCGAAGCCGATATTGGCGGCGATGCTCAGATGCGGGAATAGAGCGCCGTCCTGCGCCACTAGCCCGATGCCGCGGCGATGCGCCGGCACGGCCGTGTCGCCATCGGCCAGCACCTCGCCATCGAGCACGATGCGGCCCCGGTCCGGCGCCTCGAAGCCGGCGATCAGCCTCAGCAACGTGGTCTTGCCGCAACCGGACGGCCCGACGATTGCCGTACGGCTGCCGCTGGCCACGCTGAGGTCGACGCCGGCAAGTGCTGCGACGGGCCCGTAGTGCTTGTGGATGCCACTCAGCTCGAGAAAGCTCATCGCCCGGCCATCCGCTTCGACTGGACGTAGAGCAGCCAGGTCAAAGGCAGCGACATCGCCACCATGATCAGGGCATAAGGCGCCGCCGACGCATAGTCGATCTCGCCGCTATAGGACCAGAACGCCATGGCCAGCGTGCGGGTGCCGTTGGGCGCCAGCATCTGGGTTGCGGTCAATTCGTTCATGATACCCAGGGCGACCAACGCCATGCCGGCTGCGGCGCCCGGCGCCGACAGGCGGATGGTCGTCGACCACAGCGCCTTGAGCGGCGACCGGCCGAGGCTGGAGGCGGCGCGCTCGAGCTCGACCGGCGCCTGTGCGATCGACGCCCTGAGGCTAATCAGGGCGCGCGGCAGGAACATCAGCGCATAAGCGACCAGGATGGTGAACAGGGTCTGGTAGAGCGGCATGGCGATACGCACGGCGATGGTGACCAGCGCCAGCGCGATGACAACGCCGGGCAACGCGCCGACGATATAGTTGCAACCCTCCAGGACGCGTTGCAGCCGCCCCGGCGCGCGGATCGAAATCCACGCCATCGGCATTGCCGCGACGGTGGCGAGCAGCGCGCCGGCAATCGCCAGGAACAGCGTCTGGCCAAGCGCCAGGCCGATCTCGTCGAGCCGCCAGACATCGGCGCCGCCGGCCACAAGCCAACGGCCGATAGTGACGAACGGCACGCCGAGCGCCAGCAGCGTGGTAATGGCGGGCAGCAGCAGGCAAGGAATGGTGGCGCGCCCTAGGTTCGTGCGCTGCTGGTGGCGCGCGGCACCCGAGCCGACGCGGGCATAGCGCTCCTCGCCGCGCACCAGCACCTCCAGCCCGAGCAGCACAAGGCAGCAGGTCACCAGCACGCCGGCCAGCATGTTGGCGGCGGGACCGTTGAAGGTCGACTGAAACTGGTCGACGATCGCGGTGGTGAAGGTGTCGAAGCGGATGAAGACATAGAGCCCGTATTCGGCCAGGAGATGCAGGCCGACCAGCAGGGAGCCGCCGCAAATGGCGAGCCGGAGCTGCGGCAGCACGACACGCCTGAACACACGCCACGGGCCGAGACCGAGGGCTGCCGCTGCATCCTCGAGAGCGGGATCGAGCCGGCGCAATGCCGCCGCCACCGGCAGATAGAGGAATGGGAAATAGGCGATGACCGACACAAGCACGCCGGCCCACAGGCCGTGCAGTCTGGGCACCATGGTGATCCAGGCGTAACTGTGGACGAAGGCGGGAATGGCGAGCGGCGCGACCGACAGCCAGGCCCACAAGCGGGCACCCGGCAGATCGCTGCGCTCGGTCAGCCAGGCCAGCGTGACCGACAGCACGATTGAGATCGGCACCGCCAGCACCACCAGCAGGCTGGTGTTGACCAGAAGTTCGCCGACACGCGGCCTGAACACCAGCGCCGCCACAGTTTCCCAGCCGGTCTGCACCGCCACCCAGACGATGAAGGCAAGCGGCAGCAGCGCGAACAGCGAGACAAAGACGGCGGCCAGCGAAATCCATGAGACCGACCAACGACGTGCCCGCACGGCCGTGGTATCGGCCGGCAAGCCTGAAGGCGCGAGATCGATCGCCGACTGCATCAGATCAGACGTTGTGCCGTTTCCGCCCGGAGGCGGAAACGATCGTCGGCCAATGCGGCGAGCAGCTTGCGGTCATGGACAGATGCCATCTTGAAAGCAGAGCGCTCCCGCGGAAAGCGAATTCCCACAGGAGCGCAGTCGGTTGCCCTTTTAGGACGAACGCCGGCTAAAGCAAGCCGGCCGCCGTCATCAGGTCAGTCACCTTTTTCGAGTTCAGTGCCGTCGCGTCGACTTTCGGCGCCTGCAAATCGGCCAGCGGCACCAGCTTCGGATTGGACTCGGCGCCCTTGCCGACGGCGTATTCGAACGAATCGCCTGTTTTCAGCACGTCCTGGCCGCCCTTGCCGGTGACCCATTTCAGGAAAGCCCGCGCTTCCTTCGGGTGCTTGCTCGAGGCGAGCACGCCACCGCCGGAAACTGAGACGAAAGCGCCGGGGTCCTGGTGCTTGAAATAGTGCAACTCGATGTTCTTGCTGTTCTCGCCGGTCTTGGCCTGATCACCGTAGTAATAATAGTGATAGATCACGCCGCCTTCGACCTCGCCGGCATTGACCGCTTTCATCACTGTGCTGTTGCCCTTATAGGCGGTAAAATTCTCCTTCATCGCCTTCAGCCAGTCGGCCGTCGCTGCCTCACCCTTTAGCTGCAGAAGCGCGCTGACGATCGCCTGGAAATCGGCGCCGGAGGGCGAAGCGGCCCAACGGCCCTTCCAGCTCGGATCGGCGAGATCGAGCAGCGATTTGGGCAGCTGGTCGCCGGTCAGCTTGGTCTTGTTGTAGGCAAAGACGGTGCTGCGCGCGGCGACGCCGACCCATTTGCCGCTCGCCGGCTGGTACTCCTGTGGAACCTGGGCCAGCGTCCCGGCGTCGACCGGTGCGAACAGGCCGGCCGCCTCGACTAATGCCATGGCCGGCGAATTCTCAGTCAGGAATACATCGGCGGGCGAAGCGGCGCCTTCCGCAACGATCTGATTGGAGAAATCGCTGTCGCCGCCATTGCGGACGGTAACCTTGATGCCGGTTTCCTTGGTGAATCCCTCCGCCCAGGCCTTGGTCAGGTTTTCGTGCTGGGCGTTGTAGACGACGATGCCCTCGTCCTCTGCTATTGCCGGGCCGGCGATCAGGCTGATTGCAAGTGCTGTCGCACCGGCAAGGGCGGAAAGAGCATACTTCATGGCGTCGTCCTCGATTTCGATGGTCTTTGGCTTGGCACGCTGCACCTATCAATACATGACTAGCGCAGTCAACATTGCTGGCCCACTCAATTGCTCAAAAGGAGCAAACTTTCGTGATGCTCAGCTAATTTGCCTTGGACATTATTTCGCCGGCCCCGTAACAAATCAGCGCCGAGACGCGAATATCGGGGAGTGAACTCTTGTGAGCGGCAAGGACGAGGCCGAGCTTTCACGGCTGCTGCGGGCCGCGATCGCCGGAGACGAAAGGGCCTATGCCGACTTTCTGCACCGGATCGCCGCGCTCGTTCGTGGCTTTGCCCGGCGTAAGATCGTGCAGGGCGGGGTGGATCCCGAGGATGTCGTGCAGGAAACCTTGCTGGCCATTCATGTGAAACGACACACCTGGCGCCGTGATGCGCCGGTGCTGCCTTGGGTCTATGCAATAGCCCGTTTCAAGCTGATCGATGCGTTCCGGCGGCGCGGCCGGCGGATCGAGGTCGAGATCGACGAAATCGCCGAGACCTTTGCCGAGCCGGAATCAGAGACGGTGAGCGAGCGCGACGTCAACCGGGCGCTCGACAGCCTGTCGCCGGCACAACGTTCCGTCGTCTCGGCCGTATCGGTCGAAGGCCGGTCAATCGGTGAGACCGCGGCCAAATTCGGCATCAGCGAGACGGCTGTGCGGGTGTCACTGCACCGCGGCCTTGCCGCCATTGCCAAACGGTTCAGGGCGGGGCGGGAATAACATGAGGACCGAAGATCTCATCAAGGCGCTCGACGCCGATGCCCGCAGCGAGGCGCTGCCGCTGGGCGCCGCCTGGTGGCTTGCCGCCGGCGCGGCCATCGTGATCGCGGCCGCGGTTTTCTGGTCGACGATCGGCCCGCGCCCCGACATTGCGATCGCCATGCACACGATGCGGTTCCTGTCCAAATTCGTCTTCACGATCGCTCTTGCCGCCAGCGCCTTTGCCCTGGTGCGTGCGCTGTCGATGCCTGGTGCATCGACCGGCCGGGTGGCGAGCTGGATGGTCGCCGCGCCGCTGCTGGTGATTGTGGCCGTGATTCTCGAACTCTTCGCCGTGCCTGCGTCCGACTGGGGCACACGCCTGGTCGGGACGAACATGGTCATCTGCCTGACCTTTATTCCGTTGATCGGCATCGGCCCGCTTGCCGTCTTTCTCGCGGTGCTGCGTCATGGCGCGCCGACACGGCCGGTGCTTGCCGGTGCGGCGGCAGGCCTGCTTGCCGGCGGGCTGGCGGCGACCTTCTATGCAGCGCATTGCTTCGACGATTCGCCGCTTTTTGTCGGCACCTGGTATACGATCGCGAGCGCCGGCCTTGCCGTGCTCGGGGCGGTCGGCGGACGACTTTTCGTGCGCTGGTAGTGACGCCGATCAACGCGTCGGAACGGGGTGCTCGCCGCGATAGTCGTAGAAGCCGCGCCCGGTCTTGCGGCCGAGCCAGCCGGCCTCGACATATTTGACCAGCAGCGGGCAAGGGCGGTATTTCGAATCCGACAGCCCGTCATGCAGCACCTGCATGATCGACAGGCAAGTATCGAGCCCGATGAAATCGGCAAGCTGCAGCGGCCCCATCGGATGGTTGGCGCCGAGCTTCATGGCGGTGTCGATGGCGTCGACCGAGCCGACACCTTCATAGAGCGTGTAGATCGCTTCGTTGATCATCGGCAGCAGGATGCGGTTGACGATGAAGGCCGGGAAATCCTCCGAGACGGTGATCGTCTTGTCGAGTTGCTTCACATATGTTTTTGCCGCTTCGAAGGTCTGGTCCTCGGTGGCGATGCCGCGCACCAGTTCGACCAGCTTCATCACAGGAACCGGATTCATGAAATGTATGCCGATGAAGCGTTCAGGGCGGTCGGTCTGCGAAGCCAGCCGCGTGATCGAAATCGATGACGTGTTCGTCGCCAGGATAGCCTCGGGGTTGAGCTGCGGGCAGAGCTGGGCATAGATCTTGCGCTTGACCGTCTCGTCCTCTGTCGCTGCTTCGATCACCAGATCGGCGCCAGCAAGGTCGGCCATGGCCGGTGCCGCCGAAATGCGCGCCATCGCCTCATTGCGCAGCTTTTCCTCGAGTTTGCCGGAACCGACCTGACGGGCCATGTTGCCGCTGATCGTAGCGATGCCCTTTTCGATGCGGTCGGGCGAAATATCGTAAACCAGCACCTTATAGCCCGCCAGCGCCGACACATGGGCGATGCCGCCACCCATCTGGCCCGCGCCGATGATGCCGATCGTCTCGATCTTACTCATTACCCGATCCCGTCGAGGCCTTTGCGGCCCGTTTTTTGTGCAGTGCAAACTAAAAGGGCGGGGCGACTTCGTCTACCCCACCCCTCAGAATTTAATACGCTTTGGCAGAAGGCGTCAAAGCGCCTTTTGCAGTTCCGGCAGAATGACGAAGAGATCGCCGACGAGACCGTAGTCGGCGACCTGGAAGATCGGCGCTTCCTCGTCCTTGTTGATGGCAACGATCACCTTCGAATCCTTCATGCCGGCAAGGTGCTGGATGGCACCGGAGATGCCGACGGCAATATAAAGGTCGGGCGCTACCACCTTGCCGGTCTGGCCGACCTGCCAGTCGTTCGGCGCATAGCCGGCATCGACGGCGGCGCGAGATGCGCCAACCGCCGCACCGAGCTTGTCGGCGACCGGCAGGATGACCTCCTGGAACTTCTCGGAGGAGCCCAGCGCACGGCCGCCCGAGATGATGATCCTGGCCGAGGTCAGCTCTGGACGGTCGGTCTCGGAGAGCTTGTTCTCGACAAAGCTCGACAGGCCGGGATTGGCCGCCGCCTGAACCGTCTCGACCGGCGCGGAACCGCCCTCGGGTGCTGCCTGGAAGGAAGCAGTGCGCACCGTGATGACCTTCTTGGCGTCACTCGACTGCACCGTCTGGATGGCGTTGCCGGCATAGATCGGCCGCTTGAAGGTGTCGGGCGACACGACTTCGATGATTTCCGATATCTGAGCGACATCGAGCAGCGCCGCCACGCGGGGCGCGACGTTCTTGCCCGACGAGGTCGCCGGCGCGATGATCGTCTCGTATGGCTCAGCAAGCGAAACGACGAGTGCCGCCAGCGGTTCGGCGAGACGCTCGGTCAGTTCGTCAGCGTCGGCGAGCAGCACCTTGGTGACGCCCTTGAGCTTGGCGGCGGCGTCCGCTGCCGGCTTGGCAGCTTTGCCGGCAACCAGCACATGCACGTCCGAACCGATCTGCAGCGCCGCCGAAAGTGCCTTGGCAGTCTGGTCGGAAAGCGCAGCGTTGTCGTGTTCGGCAATCAGAAGAATTGTCATCTCTTTATTCCTTGATCCACTTCAGTGGCGACGTTCGAATTCATGTCAGGCCGAGTCGAAAACGGTTGGGTTCGAGAACCGGAGCGGAGCGTACTTCAGTACGTGAGCACCGGAAGCGGAGAACCCTGCCGTTTGCAGGCCGGCATCACATGAATTCCTACAGCACGCCGGCTTCGTTTTTCAGCTTGTCGACCAGTTCGGCGACGCTCTTGACCTTGACGCCCGCCTTGCGGCCGCCCGGCTCCTCGGTCTTGATCACCTTCAGCCGTGGCTTGACGTCGGCGCCGTAGTCGGCAGGGCTCTTCTCATCGAGCGGCTTCTTCTTGGCCTTCATAATGTTGGGCAGCGACGCGTAGCGTGGCTGGTTCAGCCGCAAATCGGCCGTGACGATTGCCGGCATCTTCAGTTCCAGCGTCTGCAGGCCGCCATCGACCTCGCGCGTCACCGTGGCCTTGTCACCGTCGAGCACGATCTTGGAGGCGAAGGTGCCCTGAGCCCAGCCGAGAAGTGCGGCCAGCATCTGGCCAGTCTGGTTGGAATCGTCGTCGATCGCCTGCTTGCCGAGAATGACCAGGCCGGGCTGTTCTGCCTCTACGACGCCCTTCAGCACCTTGGCGACGCCGAGCGGCTCGGTCTGCTCGTCGGTCTTGACCAGGATGGCGCGGTCTGCGCCCATGGCGAGCGCCGTGCGCAAGGTCTCCTGTGCCTGCTGCGGCCCGATCGACACGACGATGATCTCTTCGGCCTTGCCAGCTTCCTTCAGCCGGATCGCCTCTTCCACCGCGATCTCGTCGAACGGGTTCATCGCCATCTTGACGTTGGCGAGTTCCACCGCCGAACCGTCCGCCTTCACCCGGACCTTGACGTTCGCATCCACAACCCGCTTCACGGGCACAAGGATCTTCATTTGCCTGTCACCTCTTTCACGATAGTCTCTTCACGCTCGTCGGGCGCGCTATAGCAGCGTGCACCTCTTCAGAGTTGTCGAAAGCCGACATTCCGGACGGAATTCTGGTCTTCGCCACGCCACTAGGGTGGCGCTTCCGTAGTTGCGGCGACCCCGCGCGTCAATATCCGGGCGCACTCGGATCCTCGGCGAAGCACTCAAATCGGTTCAGTCCGGACCGGAAACGCTTCCCCGGCCCCAGCGCGGCGCCGGCTGCGCAGGTTGTGGTTCGCTTGGCGCCGGCTCTGCGGCAGCAGGCACCTGGCCGGCGACCACCACAGCCTCTTCATCCGCAGCGGCGAGCAACGGTACGCCGCGGCTGCGCAAGATAAGCACCAGCACGGCTCCGGCGATGATGCCGCCGATATGGCAGGCCCAGGAAACCTGGTCCTCGCCACCCTGCGCGAACATGAAGATTTGGAACAGGATCCACAGGATGAGCGGGATGAAGGCCGGGATGCGCAACGGGATGCGGGCGAAGACCAGTACCCATACCTTCACCCGCGGATAAAGGATCAGATAGGCGGCGACCACACCGGCGATGGCGCCCGACGCGCCGATCAGCGGCACTTGCGAATCCCAGGCCACCAGACCCTGGAAGAAAGCGCCGGCGATGGCGCAAAGCAGGTAGAAGACGAGATAGCGGACATGGCCGAGTGCATCCTCGACATTGTCGCCGAACACCCACAGGAACAGCATGTTGCCGCCGAGGTGGAAGATATCCGCGTGCAGGAAGGAATAGGTCAGATAGCTCAGGCTCTCCGGAATGACGACAAATTGCGGAGCGAGCTCGACGCTGTCATGCACAACAGACGGGATGAAGCCGAGGCCCAGTACCGCGGCGTTGGCGAAGTCCTCCCCGCCAAGCGTTGTGACAAAGTAGATCAACACGTTTAGCGCGATCAGGCTGATCGTCACATATTGCAGCTTGATGTGCCGCAGCCGGTTGGTGTCGTAAAGCGGGATGAACATCGGACCTCTCCCGCTTCCGGCGGATTCAGCGGTTCTTGCCGGGAACCCATAGCACGTCGGCATTTCCATTGTCATTGACCGCGCGTGCGGCGACGAACAGAAAGTCCGAGACACGGTTGATGTATCTTATCGCCTCGCGGTTGACGTGCTCGTCTGGAGCTTGCGACAGTGCCACCATGATGCGCTCGGCGCGGCGGGCCACCGTGCGGGCGAGGTGAAGGGCAGCCGCTGCCGGCGTACCGCCGTTGAGCACGAAAGATTTGAGCGGCTCAAGGTCCTTGTTGAGGAGGTCGATGTCCTGTTCGACGCGGTCGGTCTGCGAGGCGATGATGCGCAGCGGCTCGTAGTCGAGCGGCTTGCCATTGTCGGGGACTGCCAGATCGGCGCCGAGGTCGAAAAGATCGTTCTGGATGCGGCCAAGCATCGCATCGATCGCCGGATTTACTGCCGCTGTATGGACGCGGGCCATGCCGATGCAGGCATTGGCCTCGTCGACGGTGCCGTAGGCGTCGATGCGAAGGTCGGATTTCAGCCGCCGCTCACCAGAGCCGAGGCCGGTGGTGCCATCGTCGCCAGTGCGGGTGTAGATCTTGTTGAGCTTGACCACGGGTTACCTCCCGGCTGGTGGCTGCTGCGTCACTTACGGGTGAAATACACCGCCAGCATGATCAGCACCAAGGCCACGAACTGCAAGAGCACGCGCGTCTGCATCAGCTTGTTGGAGGTCATGCTGGAGCCGCCGCGCATCATGTTGATGAGGCCGCGGATCAGCACGATCACCACGGCGACCATGACGAGAACGGCGAGGATGTTGAAGACGGTTGCCATGGTGTGTTCCAGGTTGGATTGCGTTCAGGCGCGTTTGGCGAGCAGACGATAGAGTACCGATGACGGCAGGATGCGTTTAAGGATCGCGCCGATCCTGGCAGGCACCGTTACCACATAATGCGGGCGCGGGCGCCGCGACAGAAGCGCATGGCGCAAGGCGGCATAAACCACCTCCGGCCCGGGCTTCAGCCGCGACGTGCTGCCGCCGGCCCGCAGCCGTTTGAGTTGCGCCGCATAGGCGACGCGATGAACCGAATTCTCGTGATCGATATTCGCCAGGAACCATGCGAGGCTGTTGCTGGCGATCTTCGATTTCACCGGCCCCGGCTCGATCAGCGAAACATTGATGCCGCTGCCGAGGAGTTCTTGATAGAGCGACAGCATCAGCCCTTCGATAGCGTGCTTCGATGCCGAGTAGGCGCCGCGGAAAGGCACCGGCGCAAGGCCGAGGATCGATGAGCAATGAACGAGACGGCCATGGCCCTGGCGGCGCATCACCGGTACGACGCGGCGAGTTAGATCATGCCAGCCAAAGACATTGGCCTCGAACTGCTGCCGCAACGCCTCGACCGGCAGGTCCTCGACGGCGCCGGGCTGTCCATAGGCGCCGTTGTTGAAGAGCGCATCGAGCCGACCGCCGGTCCGTTCCAGCACCGACGCCAGCACCGCCTCGATCGATCCGGGCTCGGTGTAGTCCAGATAAAAGGCCTCGATGCCGTCGGCCTCGAGCGCGGCGATATCCTCGGGCTTTCGGGCCGTTGCGAACACCCGCCAGCCTTCCTTCTTAAGAGCATGGGCGCAATAGGCGCCTATACCGGAAGAGGCACCTGTGACAATGATGGTGCGCAACTCTTCTCCGGAAGGAATGGTGGTTTGACCTAGGGTTGTCATTTACCGCAAACCCTTCCCATATTCGCGGCGTCGGGACAATCGAAGGGAACGCGGTTCTTGTTGCGGAAGATCGTAGCCCTCAAACGCGTCCTCTACGACGCGCTCGGCCATTTCAACACCGACGACGGCTGGGCAATGGCCAGCCATCTGGCAATCACCGCGCTGATGGCGCTTTTTCCTTTCCTGATCTTTGCCACGACGCTGGCGAGTTTTTTCGGCGCGCAGGCTTTCGCCGACACCGCCGTGCACCTTGTGTTCGACACATGGCCCGAGCAGATCGCCAAACCGATCGCGCGCGAAGTGCTCAACGTGCTTACCGTCCGGCGCAGCGACCTGTTGACCTACGGTATCGTGCTTGCCGGATACTTCGCCTCGAACGGCATCGAGGCGCTGCGCACCTCGCTCAACCGGGCCTATCGTGTCTCGGAAACGCGCGGCATCATCTACCGGCGGGTGCAGAGCATCATCTTCGTGCTGATCGCGACGGCCGGGTTTTTGGCGATCAGCGTGCTGCTGGTCTTCGCGCCATTGCTGGCACGGCTGGCCGAGTCGCATTTCGAATGGATAAAACCCTATATGGGCACGATCACGCTGTGGCGTTACGTCATCGCCTCGGTCGTCATCATCGGCGGTCTGTTCGCCGTGCATTTCTGGCTGCCGGCCGGCAAGCGCCGCTTGGTTTCGATCGTGCCGGGCATCATCTTCACGCTGGTAGGCTGGCTCATCGGGTCGACCATCTTCGCCGCCTATCTCGATCATTTCTCGTCCTATGTGACGACCTATGCCGGCCTCGCCTCGATCATGATCGCGGTCGTATTCCTGTATATCGTCTCGGCGATCTTCATCCTCGGTGGCGAGCTCAACGCCGCGATCAGCCGCTATTTAGAGGCACGTGCGAGAGTCGGCGGCTGAGCCGTCGCCAGCCCGACGCCGAGCGTCGCGATCGCCATGCCGGCGATCTGGAGCGGGCTCAATTGCTCACCGAACAATGCCCAGGCGATGACCGCGGTGACGGCCGGCACGAGGTAAAACAGCGAGGCGACCTTCGACATCTCGCCGTCGCGGATCATCACCATCAACAGGAAGATGGCGCCGATCGACAGCACCAGCACGAGCCAGGCCATGGCGAAGATCAGTTCGCCGTTGACGATCACCGTTCGGGTCTCGAAGGCGAGCGAGGCCAAGGCCATCACCGATGCGCCGCCGACATATTGCCAGAACGTGGCAGCCACCAGATCTCCGCCGGAGGCGAAACGCTTCTGCCAGATCGTACCGGCGCTCATGCCGAGTACGGAGACCAGCGAGGCGCCCAGTGTTTCGGCCGTCACGCCGCCGCCGAGCGCGCCGAGCTTCGGCCAGAGCACGATCACCACGCCGATCAACCCGAGGCCGAGACCGGTCCAGTGGCGCGGCAGGATGGCCTCGCCCAGAAGCCGGCCGGCGAGCACTGCCGTGATCAGCGGCTGCAGGCCGACGATCAAGGCTGAAAGCCCGGCGGGCATGCCCCTGTGGATTGCCCAGAACACGCCGCCGAGATAGATGCCATGCATCAGGATGCCGGCACCGGTCGCGTGCAGCGCCTCGTCGCGGGTAGCGCGGCTCGAACCAAGTGCGGCCATCAAAGCGACAAGCAGGATTGCAGCCAGGACAAAGCGCGCGGCCAGGAAAGTAAAAGGCTCCGCCCACGGCATGGCATAGCGCGCGCCGATGAAGCCGGTCGCCCACAGGACGACAAAAGTGGCGGGGACGAACCGCTTGAGGCTGTGCATTTCCGGAGGCCGCGGTGAATTCGGATGAGGGATCGACTGTCGCGACTGCTTAATGCGGTTCGGAGCGGCAGGCAAAACCAAACGGTTGATCCATAGAATTATTGGAATTGAAGGAGCGCCGTTGATGGCCGTCAGCTCACCGGTCCAGTCTAGAGACCGACCAGCCGTTTGACATCGGCCGGCGATGCGCCCGCCTTACGCTGGGCGGCAAGGCCGGTATCACCAAAACTCTTCGACAGCTTTCGTCCGTCCGGGCCGAGGATCAGGCGATGGTGAAAATAGGCCGGCTGCGGCAGGCCAAGCAGTTGCTGAAGCAGCCGCTGCACGCTGGTCGCGGAATAAAGGTCCTGGCCGCGCACGACATGGCTGACCCCCTGCAGCGCGTCGTCCATGATGACGGCGAGATGATAGCTGGTCGGGATTTCGCGGCGCGCCACGATCACGTCGCCCCAATCCTGCGGACGGGCTTCGACACGACGCGTCGCGGAGAGCGTCTCGTCCGTGTATTCGGCCCATGACAGGTCCTTGCCGGCGCGCGCCATTGCCGCATCGACGTTCAGCCGCCAGGCAAATGGCACATTTTCGGCGATGCGCCGCTTGCGCTCGCTCGCCGGCAACGCCTTGTCGGCGGCGGGATAGAGCGGCACGCCGTCCGGGTCGCGCGGCCAGTCGCGGCCGCGCTTTTCACTGTCGGCGATGAAGGCGCGGATCTCACTTCTGCTCATGAAGGCCGGATAGACAAGCTCCGCTTCGATCAGCCGCTCGAGCGTCGCCCGATATTCGGCAAAATGCTCGGACTGGCGGCGCACCGGTTCTTCCCAGCCAAGCCCCAGCCATTTCAGGTCGCGAAAAATGCCTGCCTCGAATTCCGGCGTGCAGCGCGTCGTATCGATATCCTCGATGCGCAGCAGCAGGCGTCCACCCGCCGCCTTTGCCAATTTCTGATTGAGCAGGGCCGAATAGGCATGGCCGAGATGCAGTTCGCCGTTCGGGCTCGGCGCGAAGCGGAATGTCAGCAGTGTCATTGTCCGGCGGCAATCGGGTTGTGCGGCGCTTTCGCCAATTGCTACTTTGCGCCGGTGGCGTCGTGCGTCGAGAGGAACACGTGACGAAGCGTGCGGCACTTTTGATTTTGGAACAAGCAGACATGCAACGCATCGCCAGTCTCGACGACATTGCGCAAGGGCTGGATAGGCTATGCTTACTCGACCCACGCCTGGAACAAGTGCGCGGCATGGCCGGCGAAGTGCCGCTCAGGTTGTCGGAGCCGGGGTTCAGGAGCCTTGCCTCGATCGTTGTTTCGCAACAAGTGTCCCGCGCGAGCGCCGATGCCATCTTCGGCCGGCTGACGAAACTGCTCGATCCGCTGACGCCGCAGGCGATCCTTGCCGCCGACGAGGCGATCTTTCGCGAGGCCGGGCTGTCGCGGCCCAAGCAGAGCGGTCTGATTGCCGTCGCCCGGGCGGTGGCCGACGGGCTCGACCTCGATCACCTGTGCCGGCTCGATGCAAGCGAGGCGATCGCGGCCATGACCAAGGTGCCGGGCATCGGCTCGTGGACGGCTGAAGTCTATCTTTTGTTTGCCGCCGGACACCCAGATATCTTTCCGGCGCGCGACGTCGCATTGCAGAGCGCGGTCGGCCATGCGCTCGGCATCGACCCGCGTCCGCCGGAGAAAATGCTGATCCGGCTTGCCGAATCATGGAGCCCGTGGCGCGGTGTCGCATCGCGGCTTTTCTGGGCTTATTATCGCGAATTGAAGGGCAGGGATGCCGCGCCTCCGGCCTGAATCCGCAAAAAAGCATTGAAATCATGCGTTTTTGAGACCCGGCATGATCGACAATCCGCTTCACATCCCTGTCATGTCGGGCTTACAGTATCCGCGTCGACCGGTTCTAGGGTGAAGGAGGTCAACGACGTGACGGTTGCCGTATCTCCGGATGGGCTTCCAGCGCTGGTGCTGAATGCGGATTACCGTCCGCTCAGCTATTACCCCCTGTCGCTCTGGTCCTGGCAGGATGCCATCAAGGCGGTGTTCCTCGAGAGGGTGAACATCGTCGCCGAATACGAACACGCCGTCTCTTCACCGACCTTTTCGATGAAGCTGCCGAGCGTCGTCAGCCTGAAGGCTTACGTGAAGCCGTCGAGGCATCCGGCGTTTACCCGTTTCAACGTCTTCCTGCGCGACCGTTTCCAGTGCCAATATTGCGGCACGCCGGACGATCTGACGTTCGACCATGTCATTCCGCGCCATCGCGGCGGCGCCACGACCTGGGAGAACGTCGTCGCTGCCTGCTCGCCCTGCAATCTGAGGAAGGGGGGCATGATGCCGGCCCACGCCAAGATGTGGCCGCTGCAGAAGCCCTATCAGCCGACGGTGCATGATTTGCATAATAACGGCCGGCTGTTCCCGCCCAACCATCTGCACGAAAGCTGGATGGATTATCTGTACTGGGATGTCGAACTCGAGCCGTAGGGCCGGCTTCAACATCGGGGCTGTTTGGCCGACGCATGTACAAGATCACGATCGAGTGCCTCGACGTCGCGCCGCGGTCAGGTGCGCAAGCGGCCATCGAGATAGAGCAAGAGTTTCGCACCCATCGGACTTGGCACGAGCGGCCTAGCTGCACCTATGCCGATGGGAGACTTCTGCTAATCGCACGAAATAACTTTGACGCCGACGGAAAGGCCCTGCTCGATGAATTCTGGGACTGTCTGGCCGCGTATCTCGGTGAGCACGGAGCGATGCACATCCTTAGCGTCGAGCAGGTCTGAGCAGCCCTAATCTGTTTGCTCAATCGCGGGCGAAGGCGCTGCGGAAGGCTACGGCTGCCAGGACAAAGCTGGCGATGGCGTTCCAGCCGGCCAAGGATAGGCCGAGGATGCGGAGCGCCGCCTTGTCGCAGGAGGGCGGGACGAATTTGTCGAGAGCGTCGAGCACGCCCTTGCCGCCGGTGTCCACCGGTCCGGCGGCTGCGGTGCAATCGGTCGGGCCCGGCCACCACGCCCATTCGACCCCGGAGTGATAAACGCCGAGATAGACGCCGTAGAGCATCAGCAGGCCGCCAATGGCCAGCAGGCCACGGCTTATCCAGGCTGGCGCCTTGAGGGCCGACGCAAGCACCGCCAGCAGCATCAAGGGCACGCCGACGTAGTAAGGCGTGCGCTGCTCGAGGCAGAGCTTGCAGGGGATGTAGCCGCCGAGATACTGGAAGGCCAGCGCCGAGCCGACCGTGGCGGCCATGGCGACAGCGAGAAACAGGGCGGTGCGCAGCCGCTGGCGTCCGGTATCGGGATTCACGGTCGCTGTCATCGGACTCAGTCCATTCGGTTCGATGCCGTTCAGACGGCGTATTTGACGACGATATAGAGCAAAATCAGGGCAGCGGCGGCGGCGCCGGCAATCTGGCCAAGGCGCTTTTCGATGAAGTGGCGGATCGGCTCGCCATAGCGGCGCAACAGCCAGGCGAGAAACAGGAAGCGGGCGCCGCGCGCAACAATTGCCAGCACGATGAACAGCAGCAAAGGAACGCCGATGACGCCGGACAGGATCGTCACCACCTTGATCGGCGGCAGATGGGCGAGGCCGGAGGTGACCAGCATCAGGATGATGAAGCCGACACCCGACGAGACGCGCATCGCCTCGAACTCGTCGTATTTGCCATAAAATTCGAGGATCGGCCGCGCCACCGCATCATAGGCATAATGGCCGATGAACCAGCCGGCGATGCCGCCCAGCACCGAGGCGACGGTCGCGACCAGCGCGTAACGATAGGCGCGATCCGGCCGCGACAGCGCCATCGGCAGATAGAGCACGTCGGCCGGCACCAGGAACACTGAGCTCTCGACGAAGGCGATGAAGGCCAGCCACCATTCGGCGGATTTGCTCGCCGCCAGCGACAAGGTCCAGTCGTAAAGTCCGCGAAGCATCGGCACTCCTAATGCACGCCCAAACCAGTAGCGGTCTTGGGATCACGACATGGCACAAACAAGACTTGGAAGCGCCCCGCATCAACCTCGTCGGACAGGGTGCGCTTCAATGACATGCGCCGCCTGTCTAGAAAGATTTTCCGCGCTGCACAATGGCAGCTGCTTCACGAAATCGAAAGGCTGAGGCTTGAGCGAGACCGGATCTCGGGAATTGGCCAGTTGACGAACAGGCAAGAGCATCGAACTTTTGTGCCTGAAATGCGTCAAGGCGAGTTCTAATACGTTGCCGCGTTTTCCGGTCGAACACGATCCGTGTTTAAATACCGGTGATTCCTGTCGCATCCTCTCTCCCTGCTTCGCCCTTTGCGCCGCCATGTCGTTGTCTGATTTCATTTATCGCCCCTTTGAGACGCTCATCCGTCCGCTGGATATTCCACCCGCGCCGCTGCCTGCGAGCGGGCCGTTTGCACTGCTCCTGCATTTTGCGCGGATGTTCCGCAGCACCCTTGCGGCCATTACCATCCTGATGATGGCGGTCGAGGGGATCAACCTTGCGACGATCTGGGGTGCCTCGTTCGTCGTCGACGGGGTGAGCGCGAAGGGCGCGGCGGTGTTCCTGCAGGAGGACTGGCCGACGCTGGCCGTGCTCGGCGTGCTGGTTCTGCCCGTGCTGCCGTTGCTCATCTTCGTGGGCAACGCGCTGAACTCGCAGACGGTGGCCGTATGCATGCCGGCGGCGATGCAGTGGCAGGGCCACAAGGCGGTGGAACGCCAGGACCTTGCCTTCTTCCACGACCTCTTTGCAGGTCAGGTGGCGTCGCGCATTTCGCAAGTCGCATCCGCCGTGCAGCAGCAGATCGTCGTGGCCTTCTACAGAATACCGCTGTTCCTGGTGCAACTCGTCGGTTCGCTCGTTCTGCTTGGCGCGTTGTCCTGGCCGCTGGCGCTTCCGGTTTTCGTCTGGATCTCCGCCAACATCGCCATTGCGGTGGTGGCGGTACCCCAATATTCCGAGCGGTCGCGCCGCTCGGCGCGGGGGCGAAGCCTCGTGGTCGGCGCCATGACCGACCTCTACAGCAACATCCAGATGGTCAAGCTGTTTGCGGCGGAAGACAGCGAGGCGGGCGCGATGCGGACCGTCATGGAAAACGCCATCGAGACCCAGCAGCGCGAAAGGCGCATCTATCTGACGACCGACATGGGCGTCGTCCTGCTCAACGTTGCCCTCTTTCTCACCAACGTTGCTATAGGGCTCTGGGGATTTGTCGCCGGCTTCGTCACGGTTGGCCAGTTCGCCGCTTCGATCGCCATCGTGCAGCGGCTCAATGCCAACTCCCGTGCCTTCCTGCAGATGGGCCAGCAGATTTTCCAGGCGGTGGGCACCATCCGTGACGCAATGCCGGTCGTGACGACGCCGCCGACCATAAAAGACGTGCCGAACGCCAAGCCGCTCGACGTCACTGCCGGCGAAGTCGAGTTCAAGAATATCCAGTTCGAATACCGCGAGGGGCAACGGGTGATCGAAGACCTGTCGCTCACCGTGCGCGCAGGCGAGAAGGTCGGGCTCGTTGGCCTCTCCGGCGCCGGCAAGTCGACCCTTGTCAGCCTGCTCCTAAGGTTCTTCGAGCTGAAGGGCGGCGCGATCCTGATCGATCGGCAGGATCTCCGCAGCGTGACCCAGGCCAGCCTTCGGGAGAGCATCGGCGTCGTCACCCAGGACGTCTCGCTGCTGCATCGCTCCGTCGGCGACAACATCCGTTATGGCCGGCCCGATGCCCCGCCGGAGGAGGTGGAGCACGCCGCGATGCTGGCCGAGGCCGACGGCTTCATCGCCGATTTCAGAGATGGTGAAGGCCGCATCGGCTACGACGCTTTCGTCGGCGACCGCGGGGTGAAGCTTTCCGGCGGCCAGCGCCAGCGCGTCGCGATCGCCCGGGTGCTGCTCAAGGACGCGCCAATCCTGGTTCTCGATGAGGCGACGTCCGCATTGGACAGCGAAGCCGAGGCGGCGGTCCAGGACAAGCTCGCTCTTCTGATGGAAGGCAAAACCGTGATCGCCATCGCCCATCGCCTGTCGACCATTGCCAGGATGGACCGGATCGTCGTCCTCGACAAAGGCCGCATCGTCGAGGAGGGAAAACCATCGGCGCTGCTGGAGCGCGACGGGCTCTATGCCCGACTGTGGAAGCTTCAGACCGGCGGCTATATTGCCGACGCCCTCGAGGAGATGTGAGCCGCCCTCGGTGATGATGGTTTGCTGATGGCCGGCTCGATACATTCTGCTTTCACTCCGGAAACCGGAATCGGCTGAACTCGTTTCCGCCGTAGCGTTCGGACGCCGATCCCACTCCATCCGATCATGAGCGAAGCCACAATCCCGAACTCCCGTGCCGCCATTCTCGAGCGGCAATCTGGCGGCGCGCTGACATGGTCCGGCCCCGCCCTGATGTTGTTCGCACGGTCGGCTTTCGCTGTTGCCGCGCAGGGCTTCGTTGCGGCCATGTACGCTGCGCACGGTTCGGCGACGCCCTGGCGCGACGCAGGGGCTTGGCTGCCGGTATACGGCAGCTTGATCGACGCGGGCTGCCTTGGCCTCCTTTGGTGGCTTGCGCGGCGCGAGGGCATCACCTTGCTCGATTTGATCGGCTTCGATCGCAAACGCTTGGGCGCGATCTGTTGCTGGGCGTTGCGCTCATCCTCCCGAGCCTCGTTTTCATCTACGGTGGGATCACCACCAGCAGCTTGTTGGTCTATGGCAACGCTGACGCACCGCAAATATACGGACCTTTGCCGCTCTTGCCTGCGCTCTACGGGGTGCTGATCTTTCCGTTGGTCTGGGGCATTACGGAGCAGACCACCTATAACGGCTATCTTCTGCCGCGTTTCCAAGTCTTGTCGGGAAGCACGGGATTTGCCGTCGCCGTCGTAGCGTTTTCCTGGTCGTTTCAGCATGCGGTGATGCCGCTGACGTTCGACCCACACTTCATGCTCTACCGGCTCTTGGCGCCAATCGCACATTCGACATTCATCACCCTCGTGTACCTGCGGGTGCGCCGCATCCTGCCGTTGGCGACGGCGCATTGGCTCATGGATGGGGCGTCGGTATTCATCGGCATTCTGTGGCCGCTGTTGCGGTAGAAGGGTTCAAACGGGCTGAGATGCCCACTATGGACCGAAGCCTTCGAGGACGAAATCGAAAGCCTGGGCTTGGGCTAGATAGGTTCCCGGGAATTGGCCAGTTGACGAACAGGCCTCCAACCGTATAGTCCGCGCCCATCCAGGCCGCCCGGCCTGAGCCCCTATGGCGGAATTGGTAGACGCGCTCGACTCAAAATCGAGTTCCGCAAGGAGTGCTGGTTCGATCCCGGCTAGGGGCACCACTTCCCAAAATCCCCACGCCACTTCTTATTAAAGCCAATGGCGTGGGTGGGATCGTCCAACCCACTGAAATGATTGCACCTCGCCAGCCCCGCCGCCATGCCTAGCGGAGGGCCGCCACGACGTCGGCGAGGTCGGCCTGCTTGCCATTGCCAGCGCGGCGCAATTGCACCTCGACGGGCTTACCGTCGGATTGGTCGCAGTAGAAGATGGGTCCGGGCCGCACCCATTTGTCGCCCCACTCGGTCAGCGCGATAATGACCGTTTTGAATTCCAGGCCCTTCCGGGTCAGGACGTATTCGGACTGCTCGCCGGCGGTGCCCGGGCGACGGTCCATCAGACCGGCCTCGACAAAATCCTCGAGTCGCTTGGCCAGGATGTTGGTGGCGATCCCCAGGCTCTTCTGGAATTGCGAAAAGCGCGTGTAGCCGCCGAATATCGCGTCGCGCAGGATCAACAGGCTCCAGCGCTCGCCGACCAGTTCCAGGGCGCGTGAGGCCGAGCAGTTCTGTTTTTCATAGAGACGACCAAGCATGGTGTGAACATACCCTGTTGACTTGCATCATGCAAGTATGCATTGTGCTTGCATGATGCAAGCGAAAGAGGTCGCTCACGTCATCGCCCGAGATTTCGGGTGTCCACCAATCAGATCCAGACGGGAGATATGTCATGAAAAAGCAAGAAGATTACACGACGTCATTTGTCGTTGAGCAAAGCCCGCAAGAGGTTTTTGCGGCGGTTGTCAATCCGCGCGCCTGGTGGTCCGAAGACATCGATGGCGATACCGATAGACTCGATGCGATATTCTACTATCACTTCAAGGATATCCACCGCGGCACCTTCAAGGTCACCGAGCTTGTGCCCGGCAGGAAGGTCGTCTGGCACGTCGTTCAGAACTACTTCAACTTCGTCAAGGATGCGACCGAGTGGACCGGCACGGACGTGGTCTTCGAGATCGCGCCAACCGACAAAGGGACCGAGCTGCGTTTCACCCATGTCGGGCTGAAGCCGAGTGAAGAATGCTACGATGTCTGCCATGATTCCTGGCGTTTCTATGTCGCAAGCCTTCGCGACCTGATTTCGACGGGCAAGGGGCAGCCCAACAAAGGCGAGGAGAACGCCAATCCAACGGTCGTGCCGCAAAACGAGAACATCGGTCTCGAGCGCAAAGCGGCGGGCGATGGCGCCGAGATGATCGTCATGACGACGGCAGCGGCCAAGCCCGGCATCGAGAGCAAGGTGCGGGATGCCTTGCGGGACGTAGCGGGGGCGGCCCGCAAGCAAAGCGGATGCATCGACTACAGCGTCTTTCGCTCGCAGGCAGAGCCCAACGTTACCATCTGCGTCGAGCGCTGGGCATCGAAGCAGGAGCGCGACGCTTTCCTGGGCTCGGCGGACGCGAAGAATTTCGTTTCGGCCATAACCGGTGCCTTCCTGGAGCGGCCGTCGCCGATCTCCTACACGACATTGGAAGTCAGGTCTTAATTGCAAGGGTTCGCCCGACGCCGGCTGCCCTGGAGCAATGCAAAGGGGGACGGCATCCAAGCATGGAACAGAAAATTATAACCGACTTGCATGATGCAAGAATAAATCGCCTGCACTCATGCAAGTAGGAGGAGAGATCGCCGTGCTGAAATCGATGGAAGTCACAGACAAGGCCGTTCTGGTGACCGGGGCCAACCGCGGCCTCGGCAAGGCGCTGGTCGAGGAAATATTGAGGCGGGGTGCCAAGCGCGTCTATGCCGGCGCGCGCAAACCGCTCGCCCACGCGGATCGGCGTGTCACGCCGCTGATCCTGGACGTGACCGATACGGCGCAGATTGAGGCGGCTGTCGAGCGGATCGGGTCTCTCGACATCCTCATCAACAACGCTGGCATCGGGCTCTATGACGACCTTGGCGATCGTGCTGCGCTCGAGCGACACCTCGCCGTCAACCTGCTCGGCGTGCATGGCGTAACCCACGCATTGCTGCCGCTGCTCACGCGTTCGCGCGGCGCCGTGGTCAACATCCTGTCGGAAGCGGCCCTCGTTCCCTTCCCGATTATTCCGTCCTACTCGCTGTCGAAGGCCGCCGCGTTCTCCATGACTCAGTCGTTACGTGCTCTCGCCGGGGCTCGTGGCGTGAGCGTTCATGCGGTCCTGTCCGGTCCCATAGACACCGACATGAGCAGAGACGCCGACATACCGAAGAGCTCCGCGGAGAGCGTCGCGAAAGGTATTCTGGACGGTATGGCGCGAGGGGAGGAGGAAATTTTCCCGGATCCAAAATCGGCATCAATGGCCGAGAGCTGGCGCGGCAGCGCGTTCAAGGCGCTCGAACGCCAGATGGCGGCTTTCGTCCAAGCCATGCCCGCCAAGCCATAGGGCGACCGCCATCAGTGCGCTGCCAGGATTTGCAATTCAGCGCCAGTGGTGAGCAACACCGCTGCTGTTGAACGAAACTTCCCGGTTTTCACCAGCGGATCACGATGACTTTCTCGGTCCCGTTGGCGAGTTCGACAGCTTCGGTGCCATCCGGCTTGCGGCTTTGGATTCTGGCGCTCCCGACAGCTTCAACGCCAACAACGTTGACTGCGAAGGCTTCATCGATTTCGGCGGCACAAACCAAGGTGTCAGGCGGCAGGTCCTTTACTTGATCCAACAACTCGCGAAGTTTCATGGTCGAATCTCCTTGGCGACAGCAGGATGAGGAGCAGCACGCTTTCGCCGCCCATTCGGAACCATGTCCCCTGCGAAAGGTTCCCGATGTCACTTCGCGTCGGGGTCGAGTCGTGATTGCCAAACGGCAAAACGAGTCCGAAGTCCGGGCACGGAGTTTGGTTGGACGTTATCCCGGGAGCGTCCTCTGGGATAACGTCTGAGATCCGGCAGCCCTGGCAAGCTCGGATCGTAGCCTGAGCTATCACATCGGCCCCGGCACCATCTTGGTCGGCTGCTCCGGCATCGGAAACGCATAATTGTCGCATTTCACGTCCGGGTTCGTCGGGCTGAACATTCCGAGCGGGTTTTCCTTGAACAGCCAGGCGTGAAGGTCGTAGTGGTGGAACTCCTTCGGGATGAGCGGATAATGCCCCTCCATCGGCCCCATGAATGTCTGGCCGAAAAGCTTCGGCGGCTCCTTGGTGTCCGGCGTCAAGGGCACGAGCCATTCCACACCGACCAGGCGCAATTCGCCGCCGACCGGCTCATAGATCAGCACATTGGGGCGCGTCGGATCCGCGGTCGGGCCGACAGTCGTGACATTGACGAAATGGATGCCCATCGCGCCCTTCGGGTAGTCCATCGCCCCTTCCACCTTTTCTCCGCTGTAGAAGACGCATCCAACCGTCGATAAATAAAGCTCGCGAACGGCAACCTTGTAGTCTTCATACCTGGACAGCGATTTACGCAGGGCATCGATCTCGGCCTTGTCGGGTTCGGCGGCCCGAGGCGCGGCGGCATTCAGACACGCGCCAACGAGACCTGCCAATGTGAGGATACCGAGACGCCTGAGGTGAGTTGTTTTCGTCATGCATTCCTCCCAGATTTTTCTTCTGGCCGTGCAGGACCGAGGCGGCAATGATGCTGGACGCGCGGCCGTAATTGATCGCCTCATCCCGGTTGGGACTGCGTCGATGCTAATCCTTTCCGTTGATCGGGAGAATTAACCCTGACGAGCTAGGCCCGAGCGGGCCGATGGTTCGGAGACGCGGGCAGTCGCTCAGGGGAAAGTGCCCCCTCACCCGGATTGCCAACACAAATGCTAAGGGGAATAGAGGGCAAGACCACCACACCCCGACCGGAGACGAGCAGGGGAACAGCGCGGGCGTCCGCCTGTTCTCCCCAGCGGGGAGAAGGTGGCCGCGAAGCGGCCGGATGAGGGGGACTCCATGTGCAATAGCCCATGGTGCGGACCTGACCAACAGCCGATCCGGTCGCATCCCTAGGACCCGATGCACTAGCGCCGGCGCAGCAGGCTTCTCATCCGGTTGCGCAGCAGGCGCGCCATGTTGCGGGTCTCGCGGTAGAGGTGAAGCTGCGAGGCCGCCTGGCGGGCGAGGCGGTCGGCATCCGGCGTCAGCCCGATCACCAGCGTGCCCATCGGCTTGCGTTCGCTCCACAGCCGGCTCATCACCGGATGGTCGGGCACCGCGCAGGAATCGGTCATCATGATGTTGGGGTCGTCGAGATGCTGCCTGGTCACCTCGATCATCAGCAGCGTGCCCGGCGAATAGGCGGCGAGCGTCTCGTCATAGGCGGTCTTCCAGGTGTAGGCGACGCCGGCCTCGACGAAGACGACCAGGCAGGCGATGGTGCGGCCGTCGAGCGTCAGCGAATGGATACGGCAGAGATCCTGCTCGGCCAGCCGGTGCACCGCTTCGCGGGCGAAGGCGGCGCGGTAGCGGTCGATGGCCATGGCGGTGCGCTCGCGGCCCTTCCAGCCGGCAGCCTCCAGCGTCAGAAAATTTTCGATGGCGTGGCGGATCTCGTCCGGCCCGCGCGCCACGACATGCTCCAGCCGGCCGAGGTCGGCGAGGCGGCGCTTCAGGCGGCGGAACTCGCGATAATGGTGGGCGCGCAGCGAAGCTTTCAGATACTCCTCGCCGTCGAGCTCGCTTTCGAGCACCGGGCGGTCGGCCTTGCCGGTGGTGACCAGCGTCAGGCCGCGTGTCTCGGCGACGCTGGCGAGCAGGCTCGCCACCGGGCCGTCCAGCCTTATGTCGGGCAGCACGAAGACCTTCGGCAGTTTGAGATGCGGCCTCGACAGCATCGAAAAGAAATCTTCGATCACGCCGATCGGATCGTCGCGGTCGACCAGCGGCGTGCCGATCGGGCCGAACGGGCTCGACCAGGTGCGCATGACGGGAACCCCGAGCGGCACCATCGGCCGCTCGACCGAGAACGGCACCAGCAGGCGCAGCCGATTGCGATACTGGTCGCCGTCGCGGATGACCGCCAGCCGCACCTCGCGGTCCTCGAGCCTCGGCATGGCCGGCGCCAGGAAGCGCGGATTGAAGAAGACGTTGGGCTCGATCGTGCGGGTGCAGAGATAGTCGAGTTCCTCGACCAGGTCGAAGCCGGCGGAGGCCGGATAGATGGCAAGCCTGCGCTCGGGCCGGTTGTTGGCGGGGATTTCGACATGGGCGGGATCGGCTTCGCGGGCAAGCCCGGCAAGGCCGGACACCATGGTGCCGGCCGGGCCGCCGCTGGTTTCCTCGAGCAAGGGGACGGCAGCCATCAGGCGGCTCCTTTGGCGGGCACGAAAATGGCCATGGCGATGCCGAGCTTGCGCCAGACCGTAAAGGACAGCGCGCCGGCCTCGAAGATCATGGCGAAGACGGTGGCCATCGCCGCGCCCCACAGGCCGAAGAGCGGGATCAGGACGACGCTGAGCGCGATGTTGAAGGCCAGCGTCATGGCATAGACGGCGGCACAGATATTCTGGTTGCCGCTCATGGTGAGCAGGCTTTCGCAAGGGCCGACGGCGGCCCGGGCGACGACGCCGAACACCAGCAGGAACAGCAGCGGATAGCCGGCGGAAAATTCCGGGCCGAACAGGGTCAGCATCGGCTCGCCCAGCGCCAACACCAGCAGCGCCATCGCCAGCGACGGCCAGAAGGTCCACGACACGGTTTCGCGGGCGAAGGCGGCGAGCTTGTGCGGCTCGCCATGGGTGAATTGCGCATAGCGCTGGGCGACACCGGCCTTGACGGCGAAATAGACGAAATGCACCAGCGCCAGCGTCTTGACCGTGGCGAAATAGACGGCGACGTCGTTGGGATCGAGATAGGCGCCGACCATCAGCACGTCGGCATTGGTGAGCAGGAAGAAGAAGCTCTCGACCAGGAAGATCGGCAGCGAGACGATGAACCATTGGCCGAAATGCAGCTTCATCGGCCCGGCCGGGATCCTTTTGTCGATGCGCGAGGTGACGCCGATGAGCTGACCGAGCGTGGTGGCATAGGTGGCGGCGATGGCGGCGAAGATCGCCGTTTTCGCGTCCGGCGCGTAGCCCGCCAGCAGCATCAGCGCCATGAACGCCAGGATCAGCACTGGCCGCACCAGAAAGGTCGGCGACAGCGCAAACAGCGCCCAGGAATTGGCTCGCGCCAGCCCTTGCAAAAGGTCGGACATGGCGATCATCGGCAGGCAGATGATGCCGAGGATGAACGGCACGACGTAGTAGTCTTCGATATAGGCCGACAGCAGCCAGACGCCGAGCGCGCCGATGCCGGCGATCACCGTCGAGGCAATCAGCACGAACAGCCGGCTGGCCCGCACGATACCGCGCAATTCGGCCAGCATGCCGCGCTCGCGATATTCGGGGATGAAGCGGATGATCGAGGTGTGGAAACCGAGGCAGGCGAGATTGCCGACGATGACCATCGTCACCCAGACGAGAACGAAAATGCCGTATTCGAACGAGCCCATCCAGCGCGCCATCAGGACCTGGCTGACGAAGGCGATGACGGCGCTGACGATGCGGACCGAAAAGGCGATCAGCGACATGCGGCCGGCCTCGCCGCGCGCGCCGGCGCTGAACAGCAAGGCATCGATCAGGCCAAGCAGCGGTCTTATGCGCAGCGCAAGGCGCTGCGGCAGGAACCGCCCGGCTGTCGTCGCCGCGGAAAAACGCACCCCGATCACACTCCGTTTTCCGCCTCTTTCTGGCTATGCGTCTAACGAAAACACATTAAGAAACGGTTGGGTGGCACCTTCGCCCCGTCTCTATACGGGGAGAAGGTGCCGGCAGGCGGATGAGGGGCGGGGCGGGCGTTGGCCGCCTACATACCCTTCACCGGTTCGCACGACACCTTCGGGTTCATATCGGCGAACGCGCCGGTCGGGTTGCCCTTCCAGGCCCAGACATGCAGCTCGTAAAACGGGCCGAGACCATAGCGGTTGGGCGCGCTGTTGAAGTTGAACAGATGCCCATCGAGCGATGCCGGGCCTTTCGACGTGATGTATTCGACCGCGATCAGTTTCAGCGTGCCGTCGGCCATCGGCTCGTACATCACCGCTTCGGGCTTGGCGACATCGACAGCGTCGTCCTTGAGGTAGCCGGGATTGACGTAGTGGATGCCCATGGCGCCGCCGGTGATGCCGCTGGCGCAAGGAAGGGGCGCATAGCCCTCGGCGGTCGCCGCCGCCACATTCTCGAAGCGGCTGTTGGCGGCGCGCACCTTGTCGGCCAGCGGATTGCCGTCCTTCGCCTGGGCCGCGGTGGCGGCGATCGACAGGATGGCCAGGGCGGCGAGGCGCCCGGTGCAAGGATTGATGTTCATGTGTTTCTCTCCGGTTGTTTGAGGCCGCGCGGGTCTGCTCAACGCTGCGGCGTCCGTTGGAATTTTGCGAAACAGGTCGTTCGTCCTGTTTTCATGTCGGCCGCAATGGTGCGGCCGTTTCCGCGGCTTGTTTTCAGCCCGTCAAAACGGCGCGGCGCCTTAATGGTCCCACCAATAATATTCCCAATATTCGTGCCGCTGCTCGCGGTCGGGAAGGCCCATGTCCTGCCTCAGATAGTCGTCTTGCGGGGGCAGCCGGCGCCGCCTGCCCAGCAGATGCGAAGGCAGCGCCGCCGCGATCCGCCATAGACGGCCAAGCAGGGAGCCGCCGGGGTTTCCCACGACAGGCGCCGGTTCGCCGACCGGCATGCCATCAGGCATGTCGCCATTGCCGCGAAGGGCAGTCTGATACTCATCCTCGTCTCCGCCATGGGAGGCCTGCCAGCGGTCAGCGATAAAAGTAGGGGTCAAGAACCCGCACCTCCGTGATCTTGTCGACGGGCAGCGAATTCTTCTGGGCGGTGCTGCGGATCGCTTCGGGCGAGGGCGCGTCGTAGATGCAGAAGCTGCGCTTCTTGTCCGGCGACACGTAGGACTGCAGCCAGGTGACACCCTTTTCGGCATTGCGCATGACGACGCCGCCCAGCGCGTCGGCGCCGGCCTCGTTCATCGGCACGTTGAGGCCATCCGGGAATGTGCGTTCTATCAAATAGCGAGGCATCGAAGCCTTCCTTTCTCCAGCGGTCGCGCCCGATCTGAGCGCGGCTCGACATTGATCACGCCCGGCAAGAGCGCACATCGGAACCTTTCCCCATTTTTGGCGGGACGATTCCCTATGTTGGCAGCGTTAAGGGCGGGGGATATGTTGGCGGGTCCATCGCGGGTCCGCTTTTTCGATGAACTCGATCTCCGTGAGCGAATGATGCTTCTGGAACGGCAGATACAGCTTGAGCGACTCGATGGGCTGCTGACGGAGGCCGGGCGCGGCCGTGGTTGCGTCGCGGTGCTTGCCGGCGAGGCGGGAGCTGGCAAGACCGCGCTTGTCGAGGCCTTTGTCGATCGCATGGTGCAGAGCACTCGCATCTTGCGCAGCGCCTGCGAGGATCTGTCGATACCCGATCCGCTCGGGCCGCTTTACGATCTGGCGCGGGACGCGCAATGGGTGCTGCCGCAGGCGATCGATCATCGGCAAGGGCAAAGGCTGCCGCTATTTTCGGATGCGCTCGATATTTTCGAGACGAAGGCGCAGCCGACCTTGCTGGTCATCGAGGACTTGCACTGGGCCGACGATGCGACGCTCGATTTCGTCCGCTTTCTCGGCAGGCGCATCGCCAACACCCATCTCCTGCTGCTGCTGACGGCGTGCACCGACCGCAGCGAGGGCCAGGTGCGGGTACGCCGCGCGCTCGGCGAAATCCCGGCAGGCAGCGTCGCGCGCATCGACGTTCCGTTGCTCAGCGAGGCGGCGGTGCTGTCGCTGGCCGAGGCGGCCGGCCGCAATGGCGATGCCATCTACCGGGCGACGGCGGGCAACGCCTTTTTCGTCACCGAGCTGTTGTGCAGCGGATGCGAGGAAAAAACGGCGCTGCCGGCAAGCGTGCGCGACGCGGTTCTGTCGCGCGCCGAGCGCCTGTCAGCCGGTGCCCGTGCGATGCTCGACGCGGTGTCTGTTTTCCCCCGGCGGGCCGATGCCTGGGCGTTGCAGGGCCTCTGCGGCGTCGCCAGCGCCGGCCAGCTTGCTGAATGCGTCGCCAACGGCCTGCTGGAGGATCTGGGCAATGGTTATGCCTTCCGCCACGAGATTGCCCGCCGTGCCATCGAGGCGATGCTGACGACGAGCCACCGGCGGCAGTTCAATCAGCGCGCCCTGACCGCCTTGCTTGAAAACAGCGAGGTCTCCACCGGCCGCCTGGTGCACCACGCGGTCGAGGCGCACAATCTGCAGGCGGTGCGTGAACTGGCGCCGGTTGCGGCGCGCGAGGCCTCTCGGGTCGGCGCCCATCGCGATGCCGCCGGCTTCTACGAAGCCGTGCTGCAGCAGGCCGACAGCCTGCCGTTGGAGGAGCGCACGGCGCTCTATGAGACATATGCCTTCGAGTGCCATCTGATCGGCAAGATCGACGAGGCTGTCGCCGCGCAGGACCAAGCGCGGCGGCTGCATCAGGCCCAGGGGAATGCGGCGAAGGAAGGGGATTGCCTCAGATGGCTGTCGCGCTTCGCCTACCTGCTTGGCGACCGCCAGGCAGCCGACGTTCTTGGCGAGCAGGCGGTTCAGCTGCTGGAGACCGCGCCGGCCGGGCCGGAACTCGCCATGGCCTATTCCAACCTCTCGCAACTAGCGATGCTGGCCGAAAGACTCGACGACACGCTGCGGCTCGGCAACAAGGCGATTGCGCTCGCCGAACAACTGAACCGGCCCGACATCGTCTGCCACGCGCTCAACAATGTCGGCAGCGCCGAGCAATGGCTGGATCTGGCGAGCGGACGGCTGCACCTTGCCCGCAGCCTGGAGATCGCGCTGGAGCAGAACTTCCAGGAACATGCGGCGCGCGCCTTCACCAACAGCGCCTGCAGCGAGATGAACCAGCTCGGTTTTGATGAGGCGCGCTCGTTCCTCGATCGCGGCATCAACTATTGCGTCGAAAACGACCTTGTCACCTGGCGCGACTATATGCGCGGCGTGCTGGCGCAGCTGCTGCTGCGCCAGGGGCAATGGGAAGAGGCTGCGGCCGAGGCACTCGAGGTGATCGCCAACGAGCAGGCGACGATGCTGGTCCGCCATCCCGCTGTGGTGGCGCTGGCAAAGCTGCGCGTACGGCGCAGCGATCCTTCCGCCGAGCCGCTGCTTGCCGAAATGGCGCGGTTCCTCGAAAAGGGATCGGAATTGCAGCGGCTGGCGCCCTATGCGGCATTGATGGCCGAGCGGGCATGGCTTGGCCAGGGCGATCGGGACGAGGCGCTCGGCCTGATCGCGCTGGCCGAGAGCCTGTCGACGACGCGGGCGGTCTTCGGCGAGCTGGCGATGTGGCGGCAGAAGCTGGCGCCGGACATGGATCCCGGCGACACCGCCGGGATGGCCGCGCCCTACCGGCTGCTGCTCGCCGGCGATTGGCAGACGGCGGCAGGACTATGGGCTGAGATGAACGCGCCCTACGAACGCGGGCTGGCGTTGGCAGAGGGCGACGAGACCGCGCAGCGCTCGGCGCTGGAGATTTTCGAGAGCCTCGGCGCCAGGCCCGTCGCCGTTCACCTGCGCGATATCATGCGCCGCAACGGCGTCAGCAACATTGCAAGGGGGCCGCGGCATACGACGCGTGCCAATCGTGCCGGCCTGACCCAGCGCCAGATGGAGGTGCTGCAACTGATTGAGCGCGGCTTCTCCAACAAGCGGATTGCCGAGCAGCTGACGATTTCGCCGAAGACGGTCGATCACCACGTTTCGGCGGTTCTGGGGAAACTGGACGCGGTTTCGCGGGGTGAGGCAACGGCCGCGGCACGCGATTCAGGGCTGATTTGAGCTTCTGAACAGGCAAGGGCCGGCGGGACAGAGAGGGGCCCGCCGACCTACGAAAAAAATCGCTTAAGCAAACGCCCCATGACAATGCTTATACTTCTTGCCCGAACCGCACGGGCAGGCTTCGTTGCGGCCGACCTTGCCCCAGGTGGCCGGGTTCTTCGGGTCGCGGTCTTCGGGGGCAACGATGGCATTGGTCTCCTGGCGGACCAGCACGGCCGTCTCGCCGCCTTCGAAATCGTCTTCGCCGGTGCTGCCGTCGATATGGCTGCCGAACATGTCGGGGGCTTCGGGCGGCGGCGCTTCCGCTGCCTGGCGGACCAGTTCGACGCGCATCAATTGCGCGGTGACGGCCTGGCGCAGATTGCCCAGCATCGCCTGGAACAGCTCGAACGCCTCGCCCTTGTACTCCTGCAGCGGATCGCGCTGGGCATAGCCGCGGAAGCCGACGACCGAGCGCAGATGGTCGAGGTTGACGATGTGCTCGCGCCACAGATGGTCGAGCGTCTGCAGCACCACGGAGCGCTCGACATAGCTCATCACGTCGGGGCCGAATCGCTCGGCGCGATCCTTGGCGGCGGCTTCGGCGGCCTGGCTGATGCGCTCGCGGATGTCGTCCTCGGCAATGCCTTCTTCCTTGACCCAGTCCTCGACCGGCAGATCGAGGTTGAGGAATTCGGCGATCTCGGCCTTGAGCCCGGCGACGTTCCACTGCTCGGCATAAGCGTTTTCGGGGATGTTCTTGGCGACGATCTCCTCGATGACGCCTTCGCGCATCTCGGTGATGGTCTCGGACAGGCCTTCGCCGTCCATCAGCTCGAGGCGCTGTTCGAACACCACCTTGCGCTGGTCGTTGGAGACGTCGTCATATTTCAAGAGGTTCTTGCGGATGTCGAAGTTGCGCGCCTCGACCTTCTTCTGCGCCTTCTCCAGCGCCTTGTTGATCCACGGATGGATGATCGCCTCGTCTTCCTTGAGGCCGAGCTTCTGCAGCATGCCGTCCATGCGCTCGGAACCGAAGATGCGCATCAGGTCGTCCTGCAGCGACAGGAAGAATTTCGAGCGGCCGGGATCGCCTTGTCTTCCTGAACGACCTCTAAGCTGGTTGTCGATGCGGCGCGATTCGTGGCGTTCCGTGGCGAGCACGTAGAGGCCGCCGGCGGCGAGCGCCTTTTCCTTTAGGCGGGCGATGTCGTCGCGGATTTCCTTTTCCCTGGTCTCGCGCTCGGGGCCGGCCGGCATGTCGCCAAGCTCCTCGGCGATGCGCATGTCGGCATTGCCGCCGAGCTGGATGTCGGTGCCGCGGCCGGCCATGTTGGTGGCAATGGTGATGGCGCCGGGTTTGCCGGCCTGGGCGACGATCGCCGCCTCGCGCTCGTGATGGCGGGCGTTCAGCACCTCGAAATCCTTGAAACCTTCCTTGCGCAGGCGTTCGGCCAGTTGTTCGGACTTTTCGATCGAGGTCGTGCCGACCAGCGTCGGCTGGCCCTTGGCGCGGGCTTCCTTGATCTCCTTGACGATCGCCTTGTATTTCTCCTCGACCGTCCGGTAGACCTCGTCGTCTTCGTCAATGCGGATGACCGGCAGGTTGGTCGGGATCTCGGTGACGTCGAGATTGTAGATGTTGGCGAATTCTTCGGCCTCGGTCAGCGCCGTGCCGGTCATGCCTGCGAGCTTCTTGTAGAGGCGGAAATAGTTCTGGAAGGTGACCGAGGCGAGCGTCTGGTTCTCCGGCTGGATCGCGACGTGCTCCTTGGCTTCAAGCGCCTGGTGCAGGCCTTCCGAATAGCGGCGGCCGGGCATCATGCGGCCGGTGAACTCGTCGATGATGACGATCTCGCCGTTGCGGACGATGTAGTCCTTGTCCCGCTGGAACAGCCGGTGCGCCTTCAGCGCGTTGTTGACGTGGTGGACGATGGCGACATTCTCGACGTCGTAGAGCGACTCGCCCTTGAGCAGGCCGGCATCGCGCAGCATGTTCTCCAGCTTCTCGGTGCCTTCCTCGGTGAAGATCGAGGTCTTCTGCTTCTCGTCGATCTCGTAGTCCTGCGGCTGCAGCTGGATGATGAAGGTATCGATGGTGTTGTACATTTCCGAACGGTCCTCAAGCGGACCGGAAATGATCAGCGGCGTGCGGGCTTCGTCGACCAGGATGGAATCGACTTCGTCGACAATCGCGTAGCTATGGCCGCGCTGCACCATCTGGGCGCGCTCGTATTTCATGTTGTCGCGCAGATAGTCGAAGCCGAGCTCGTTGTTTGTGGCGTAGGTGACGTCGGCGGCGTAGGCGACGCGGCGCTCTTCGTCGGACAAGCCATGGACAATGACGCCGACCTTGAGGCCGAGGAATTTGTAGACGCGGCCCATCCATTCGGAGTCGCGCGTGGCCAGATAATCGTTGACGGTGACGACATGCACGCCATTGCCGGCGAGCGCGTTGAGGTAGACCGGCAGCGTCGCCACCAGCGTCTTGCCTTCGCCGGTCCGCATCTCGGCAATGCCGCCATTGTGCAGCACCATGCCGCCGATCAGCTGCACGTCGAACGGGCGCATGCCGAGCACGCGGCGGGCGGCCTCGCGCACGGTGGCGAAGGCCGGCACCAGCAGGTCGTCGAGGCTGGCGCCGTTGGCGATGTCCTGGCGGAATTTGTCCGTGCGGGCCTGAAGCTCGGCGTCGGAAAGCGCCCGCATCTCGTTTTCCATGGCGTTGATCGCCTCGACCCGTGGCCGGGTCGATTTGACCCGACGATCGTTGGAGGAGCCGAAAACCTTACGGGCGAGACCGCCGAGACTGACCATCCAATGGCCCTTTCGATAGCATTCCAAGTCATTGCGACGGGCGCCGGCCGGCCCCATCAACTCCACGTGAACGCGGACAAACGCAAAAAGCGCCCGGAAAACGGTTCTGGACGCAAAGTCGTTGGACAGATAAGAGGGGGCTCATTCGATGTCAACGCCGCGCTCGCCCTGTCGACCGCGCCAAATTCCGCCACAATCCTGCTGGTCTGGAAGCCATTCCGCTCTAGCTACCCCGCTTTGGAGATAATCGTAATGTCTATATTGTTCCGCCGCGCGTCGCTCGCCAGCCTTGGTCTGGCATTCGGGCTGTCGGCCCTCTCGCTGTCGCCGCTGATGGCGCAGGAAGCCGCCCCTGCCCAGCCGGCAGCACCCGCCCCGGCGGCCAAGCCGGTCGATCCGAACGCCGTGGTCGCCACCATCAACGGCCAGACGCTGACCGAGGCAGACCTTGGGCTTGCCGAGGGCGAGCTGTCGCAGCAGTTCGCGCAGCTTCCGCCCGAGCAGCGCCGCGCCGCGGCGCTGTCGGCGGCGATCGAAATCCGCGTCATGGCGGCTCAGGCGGTGACCACCGGCCTCGACAAGGATCCCGACTTCCAGCGCCGCATGGCCTTCCTGCAGCAGCGCGCTCTGCATGGCGAAATGGTCGAGAAGGGCGTCGTCGACAAGGTTACCGATGCCGAGGTCCGCGCCCGCTACGACCAGGAAATCGCCAACACGCCGCCCAGCAATGAGGTGCACGCCCGTCACATCCTCGTGAAGACGAAGGAAGAGGCAGACGCCATCATCAAGCAGCTCGACGGCGGCGCCGACTTCCAGAAACTCGCCAACGAGCACACCAGCGATCCGAGCGGCAAGACCAGCGGCGGCGATCTCGGCTGGTTCGGGCCTGGCCAGATGGTGCCGGAGTTCGACAAGGCGGTGTTTGCGCTGGCGGTCGGCAAATACACCGAGCAGCCGGTGCAGTCGCAGTTCGGCTGGCACGTCATCAAGGTCGAGGACAAGCGCACCAAGCAGCCGCCGGCCTTCGACCAGGTCAAGGACCAGGCGCGCCAGGCGGTCATCCGCGACAAGTATTTCGCGCTGGTCAAGTCGCTGCGCGCCAACGCCAAGGTCGACATCCCCGATGCCAACCTGAAGAAGACGGTCGACGCACTGGAAAGCGCGAAGTAGGCCAGATTGAGCTACGACAGGGCGCGCTGCCGCCCTGTCGCTTCTATTTGGTAGGGCGAGCGATGATGCGTCGACGCCGCCGCCGGACCGCCGTGGCGTCGCCGGCATCGCCAGCGACTATGCCTTTCAAGATATAGCCGACCGCCCTGCGTAAGATCGCTTCGTCCTCGTCCAGGCGGTCTGTCAGAAGGTGCGCCCAGGCAAACGAGGCGATCAGGTCGGCGACGACCGTGGCATCGACATCGGCTGCCACCTCTCCCCTTGCCTTGGCGCGTTCGACCATCTGGCCGGTGTGGACGCGACGCCCTCGCGCGTATTCGGCAAGGGCGGCGGCGGCTTTTTCGTCCGACTGCGCCTCGGCAATCAGCGATCTGAACACGCTGCCCGACGATGTGTCGCGCCAGTGCGCGAACAAGCTCTTCAGGAAGCCGACGAGATCCTGCTCCAGGTTCCCGGTATCGGGATTGTCGACGCGCTTTTGCCGCTGGTAAACGTCGAGCAGCAAGGCGGCCTTGCTTGGCCACCAGCGATAGATCGTCGGCTTTCCGGCGCGTGCGCGGCGCGCCACAGCCTCGATCGAGAAGCCGGAATAGCCGGCCTCGACCAGTACCGCCTCGGCGGCATCAAGAATGGCATCGGCGCTTTCGGGGCTGCGCCGTGCGCCGGCTGATTTGCGCCCGGGATCGGTGGTTTCGCCCATTTCTTCTTCCTTACCCGCGATTTCTGCAGCCATCATATACAACTCTTGACGAAACGGAACGATCCGTTTTATATGTAACGAAACGTTCCGTAACGATAGAGAGAAAAACAATGACCTGGACCGCCGCCACCCGCTTTTCGCGCTTGCGCTTCGCTTTGCTGGTGCTGCTCGGCGTCTACCCGCTGATCACTGCCATTTTGTACGTGGTTTTTCCGCTGACGCAGGAATGGCAAATCTGGCAGCGTACGCTGGTCATCGCGCCGCTTATGGTCTCGATCATGATCTGGGGGCTGATTCCGGGCGTGCAGCGGGTGTTTCGCGGGTTCATCAACCCTGCGGTCCGCTGATGTTCATTCCAGCGCTTGCGACGCTTCCGACGCAACCCGCCATGCGCCGTCGGCCAGCACGAGTTCCAGCGTCACCTGCGCCTTGCCGGTCAGGCGCTGCGCCGATTTGTCCTTGGGCACATAATCGTAGCTCATGGCGAAAACCACGTCGGCACGATCCTTGCCGTTCGGCGTCACCTCGAGGCTGCCGGGCTCGAGACCGAACGACCACGACGCCCATTGCGCGAACCAGTCGGTCTTGACTTTGACGATGGCCTCGCTGTCGTAACGCGTGCCGTAGATGGTGGCCGACGAACCATAAAGCCGCTTGACGGTTTCGCGCATTCTCCTGGCATCAGGCGCCAGATAGTCCTGGCGCAGAAACTGCTCGATGGCGCCCTTGTCGCCGACGGAGCGCTCGAGCGCGGCCACCTCGGACGCGGGCGCCGGGCTAACGGCCGGTTTCGGTTGCTGGGCAGTGTCTCCGCCCGGAACGAATTCGAAGCGCTCGAGCAGCGATCCCTGCTCCCAGGGACGCTGCGCCTCGCGCGTTGCGGAAACGACGTCGCGGCGCACCGCGATCATCATGTCGTTGATGCTCTGTCCGGGCTCAGCCATGTGCCGCAAAAGCGCCGCCGCAAAGGGCGAGTTTCGCCCCGTCCCGTCCATTGCGACGGCGCCGGGCGCCGTCGAGAAGGCGATGAACGAGCCGCGTGTCGACTCGAACTGGGCAAGGCCGGCGAGAGCCGTCGCCGAGCGTGTCGTGGCGCTGCGGCTGAGACTTCGGGCAAACGGGTTGTTGCGGCAGGCATCGAGGAAGACCAGGCTGACCTTGGTCTGCTGCTCCATGATGTCGAGAACCTCGTCGATCGGCACCGCCTCGAGCTGCAGCTTGACCGGCATATCCAGCCTGGCGTCGACCGGCACGATGAAATTGTGCCCGTCGACCTGCAGGCCATGGCCGGCATAGTAGAACAGCCCGACACCGGCGCCTTGCAGCGCATCGGAGAATTCGCCGATCTTGCGTTCGAGCTCGCGCTTGCCGAGATCGTTGCCTTCGATCACCTCGAAGCCGATGGCGCGCAGCTTGTCGGCGATGTCGAGCGCATCGTTGACGGGATTGGCCAGCGTACCGGCTTCGGCGTAGCTGCCATTGCCGACCACAAGCGCTACGCGCCGCGCCGTCTGCGCATCGGCGCGCAGCAGCAGAAAGCCCAGAAACGCCAGTGCCAAGACCACAAGCCTGCCCATCGGGCAGGATCATAGCGCTATCGGTCGCAGCGACACCAACAAATTTGCAACAGCCTGCTTGCTGCCGCGGCAGGCGTCAGGCGTCCGGCACCCGTAACGGCTGTGAAAACGCCTTGCGCCGGCGCGTGCTATCGGGCAAACCGGCGTTCCTTTCGCGATTTTTCCCGCCCGGGGTCTTCCATGTCCACACAGGTTTCGCCGCTCGCGCCGAAGAAATATCCCAAGATGCCGGTGATCGAGGGCGTGCGCATCGCCACCGCCGAGGCCGGCATAAAATACAAGAACCGCACCGACTTGCTGGCCATAGTGTTCGACGCCGGCACCACCGTCGCCGGGGTGTTCACCAGGTCGAAATGCCCGTCGGCGCCGGTTGATTTCTGCCGGCAGAACCTCGTGGCCGGCAAGGCACGCGTGCTGGTGGTCAATTCCGGCAATGCCAATGCCTTTACCGGCCAGAAGGGCCGCGCCTCGACAGCACTCACGGGCCAGGTGGCGGCGAAGGCGGCCGGCTGCACGGCGGGCGAGGTGTTCCTGGCCTCGACCGGCGTGATCGGCGAGCCGCTCGACACCGGCAAGTTCAGCCATCTGCTGGCCGGGCTGGTCAAGGACGGCAGGCCGGAATTGTGGACCGAAGCCGCCAAGGCGATCATGACCACCGACACCTATCCCAAACTGGCGACCGCGACGGTCAAGCTCGGCGATGCCGACGTCACCATCAACGGTATCGCCAAGGGCGCCGGCATGATCGCGCCCGACATGGCGACGATGCTTTCCTTCATCGCCACCGATGCGCCGATCGCAGCACCCGTGCTGCAAGATCTCTTGTCGCGCGGCACGGCCAAGACCTTCAACGCGGTTACCGTCGACAGCGACACCTCGACCAGCGACACGCTGCTGATGTTCGCCACGGGTGCTGCCGCCAGGCGCGGCGCGCCGGCAATTTCCGACCCCAAGGATGCGCGTCTCGGCGCCTTCCGCCGTGCCCTGGGCAAGGTGCTGAAATCGCTGGCGCTGCAGGTGGTGCGCGACGGCGAGGGCGCCCGCAAGCAGGTCGAGGTCACCGTCACCGGGGCCAAATCGGCCCGCTCGGCCAAGCGCATCGCGCTGTCGATCGCCAATTCGCCGCTGGTCAAGACGGCAGTCGCCGGCGAGGACGCCAATTGGGGCCGCGTCGTCATGGCCGTCGGCAAGGCCGGCGAACCGGCCGACCGCGACCTTCTGTCGATCTGGTTCGGCGACAACCGCCTGGCGTATCAGGGCGAGCGCGACGCCGCCTATTCCGAGGCGGCGACTTCGGCGTATATGAAGCGCGACGAGATCCGCATCCGCGCCGATATCGGCATCGGCCGCGGCAAGGCGACGGTGTGGACCTGCGATCTCACCAAGGAATATGTCGCCATCAATGGCGATTATCGGAGCTGATGGCGTTGGCTTCCAGACATCCGGCAAGCGTGTTGGCGATCGTGCGCCGCTATGAGGCGGCCGGCTTTCGCGCTTGGCCGGCGGCCGCCGTCCATTATGACGGCACCTGGGTGGTGCGGCTGACGGCCGGCCACCCGGCCAAGCGGCTGAATTCGGTCAATCCGCTCGATCCGGGCGACATCCAGCACATTGCCGAGCGCATCGGCCGCGCCAGCCGCCGCTTCGACGCCTATGGCAGGCCGCTGACCTTTCGCATCTCGCCGCTGTCGGGGCCGGATCTTTCAAAATACCTCGATACCGAGGGCTGGAGCATATTCGCCGAATCGCTGGTCATGCGGCTGCCGCTGGCGGACGCCGCGCTCGACGACGCCATGGACCAGATTCCGTTGAAGGACATCAGCCGTTTCATCGGTGCCGCACTCAAGGTGAGCGGTTCGGATGTGTCGCTGCGGCCGGGCCTGTCGGAGATCATCGGCGCCATTCAGCCGGAGGCCGGGCTGTTTGCGCTGGAGGCCGGCAGCGAGCCGCTGGCAACGTTGATCTGCGTACATGACGGCGATCTTGCCGGACTGTTCGAGATTGCCACCGACAGATCGGTGCGCAACCCGGGCCATGGCCGCCATCTCATCTGCTCGGCGCTGAAATGGGCGCGGCTGCGCGGGGCGCGGGAAGCCTGGCTGCAGGTCGAGGCGGACAACGCGCCGGCGCTGGCGCTCTACCGTTCGCTCGGATTCGATGAAGTCTATCGCTATCACTATCGCCGGCCACAAGGCGCATGAGCGGCTTGGATACTGTCGGCAAGCGCCTGCTCCTGGTCGCGGCCTGCGCGCTGGTCGATGCCGACGGGCGCGTGCTGTTGGCGCAGCGGCCCGAAGGCAAGCAGCTCGCCGGCCTGTGGGAGTTTCCGGGCGGCAAGGTCGAGCCCGGTGAGACGCCGGAACAATGCCTGATCCGCGAATTGTACGAGGAGATCGGCATCGAAACCGACATCCCTTGCCTGGCGCCACTCACCTTCGCCAGTCATTCCTACGATGATTTTCACCTGCTGATGCCGCTGTTCGTCTGCCGTCGCTTCCGCGGCATTGCCCAGCCCAGGGAAGGCCAGGTGCTGAAATGGGTGAGGCCGCGCCAGATGCGCGATTTTCCAATGCCGCCGGCCGACGCCCCGCTGATCCAGTTCCTCATCGACCTGCTGTAACGGCCGACGTCCGTAAACCGGGCAGCGCCGCAACGCGATATCCGCAGCGTTAATGAAAGATTTATCTGGCCGTGAAAAATTGACGCTAGGCGGTTACGCCGATTCCACCGCTGGGGAGCGATTTGCATGAGCCTCGACAAGGACTGGGACTCGCCTTGGTCCGACCGCCTTCCCGGCGCCGCCAATGCCGGCATGGGAATATTGCGCATCGCCCTCCTGTTCGGCTCGGCCGCAGTGGCTCTGGCCTTGATCGCGACACCCTACCTCGACAGCCGGACCCGGTCGCAGTTTGCCCGCGACGGCCTTGATACGATGAGCACCGGCTCGATCGGCCAGCGCGACAGCTATACGCTGCGCAAGAGCGTGCTGCAGCCGCTGCCCAGTTCGGTCTGCGTCATACGGGCCGATGGCAGAAGCAGCGGCGACTGCTGACTCCTCAACAGATCTCTAGGATGCAGCTGTTTCACTGCCCGTTAAGCCTGTCGCGTTAACCTTTCTTAACGGGTCGGCGCTAGGTTCGGGCAAGAGGGATGGGCGCCCATGAAAATCTTGCTGCAACGATTTTTAGAAGACGAGAGGGGTGCGACGGCTATCGAATATGGTTTGATCGTTGCCGTGCTGTCGCTTGCCATTGTCGCTGGTATTGGCCAGGCTGCCGGCGCCATCCAGTGGTTGTTCAGCGACAACAGCAGCAAGCTTGCCAACGCTTTTGGACAGTGACCCGCTTAGTTTTTGCGTGGGATAGCTTAGCTTTTGCGCAGGGATTCCGCTCAGGTGCCGCCGGGATTTTCCAGGATTGTCTTCAGCGATATTTTTGCGGAGCCCGGCTTCAGCGGCTTTTGCTGAGAGGCATCGGGGGCCCAGCCTGACATCCAGACCACCGAGAAACTCGCCCTGACGCGGCCATCGGCATCCGAAAACCGCTCCGCATAGATTTCGGCGGCGCGAGCGAACAGCGCTCGCGTGCCCGGCCGCCTGCTGCGGTCGACAAGCGCGCTGGTCTCGCCCATGGCGCGCAGGTCGGCGACCAGGCCAAATAGCGAATCGTAGCGCACCGTGATCGTCTCGACGTCGGCAACCGGCAGCGCCAGGCCGGCGCGCTGCAGCAGCGCGCCGGCGTCGCGGACGTCGGTGAACGGGATCACACGCGGGCTGGCGCCGCCATAGAGCTCGGTCTCGGCGGCAAGCAGGCTTTCGCGCAGTTCGGAGAGCGTGCCTGTGCCGGCGAAGGCGCCGAGGAAAAGCCCGTCCGGCTTCAGTGCCCGGCGGATCTGCACCAGCATGCCGGGAATATCGTTCATCGCCTGCAGCGACAGCAGCGACACTGCGAGGTCGAGGCTTTCCGGCTCGAATGGCACGGTTTCCAACGGCGCCAACAGTCCTGGCTGGCCGCCCAGGAAAGCGGCGTCGGCCTCGACGCGCACGTTTTCCGTCACCTTGCCGCTTTCGGCGAGCACCTCTGTTGCTGCCGGCGTCTGGCAAAACAACGAGGCCGCTTTGCCGAAGCTGCGTTCGACGGCGCCGAGCCGGTCAGCAAGATCCTCGGCTGCCCGCCGCATGAGGAAATCCGCGCCGGCGATGGGACGAGTCAGTGCCCGGCGCTTGCGCGCCAGCCAGAGCGAGGTGTCGATTACAGGCTGCAATGGGCAGGTCCTTGTGCTTCGCTCTCTGATATAGTGATGCGGAGGACCAACCACGTGGCCGATCCCATGCCAGAGATCAAGCGTATTGCGATCAAGCGCATTGCCAGCAAGGCATTGGGCTGGCCAGCGCGCCTCTTGTTCCCGTCGGTCTGCGCCGGCTGCCGCCGCCATGTCTCGCAGCCCGGCGTGTTGTGCGGTGCGTGCTGGCCGAAACTCAGGTTGCTGGAACGGCCATGGTGCCCGGTGATGGGCACGCCGTTCACCCACAATATGGGTGACGGGTTCCTGTCGGCGGAGGCGATAGCCGACCCGCCGCCGTTCGAGCGCGCGCGGGCGGCGGTTGCCTATTCCGGCGTTGCCCGCCAGATGGTGCAAGGGCTGAAATACCAGGACCGCACCGATCTGGCGCCGTGGATGGCGCGCTGGATGGTTCGCGCCGGCGCCGAGCTCATCGCCGAGGCCGACGTGGTCGTGCCGGTGCCGCTGCACTGGCGGCGATTCTTCCGGCGGCAGTTCAACCAGTCGGCGGAACTGGCGCGGGCGGTGGCGCAGCTCGGGGAGCGGCCTTTCGCGCCATCAGCCATCAAGCGCGTCAAACTCACGCGCCAGCAAGTCGGGCTGGAGCGGCGGGAACGCGAGGAAAATGTTCGCGCCGCATTCAAAGTGCCTGACGAGGCGGAGATCGAAATCGCCGGCCGGCGGGTGCTGTTGATCGACGATGTCTACACCACCGGGGCCACCGTCCGCGCGGTCGCCAGGGCATTGAAGAAGGGCGGTGCCGGCGCGGTCGACGTACTGACCTTCGCGCGCGTGCTGCCGGGGGACTTTCGGGCCGACGAATCGGCGCCTATATAGCCTACATGACAGCGGAACGAGGCAGGGTTGCTGACCGATGGTCGATGTGACGATCTACACGCGGATGATGTGCGGTTATTGCACCGCGGCCAAGCGGCTGCTCGACAGGAAGGGTGTCGCCTATACCGAGCATGACGCCTCCTTCTCGCCGGAACTGCGCCAGGAAATGATCTCCCGGGCCCATGGCCGTTCCACCTTTCCGCAGATATTCATCGGCGACACGCATGTCGGCGGCTCCGACGATCTCCATGAATTGGAGGCGGAAGGACGGCTGGACAGATTGCTCGCCAACGGCTCGACCAGATAAGGACATGACGATGGGTGCCATCAAGTCGGGGGATGCTTTCAAGGCGGCGGCGATCCAGATGCGTTCGGGAACCAGCCCGGAGCGCAATGCGGTCGATCTGGAACGGCTGGTGCGCGAGGCGGCAGGCCTTGGCGCGACCTATGTCCAGACGCCGGAAATGACCGGCGCGCTGATCCGCGACAGCCAAGCGCGGGCCGCTTCCTTCACCTCCGAAGACAAGGACATCGTCGTCTCGACGTCGCGGAGGCTGGCCAAGGAGCTAGGCATCTTCCTGCATATCGGCTCGACCGCCATTCTGCGCGCCGACGGCAAGCTTGCCAACCGCGCCCTTCTGTTCGGGCCGGACGGCGCCACGATTGCCACCTACGACAAAATCCACATGTTCGACGTCGATCTCGACAATGGCGAGAGCTGGCGCGAATCCGCCGCCTATGAGCCGGGCACTGAAGCCGTCGTCGCCGAAATCGATGGCGCGAAGCTCGGCTTTGCCGTCTGCTACGATCTGCGCTTTCCGCAGCTGTTCCGTGCCGAGGCGCTGGCCGGCGCCGATCTGCTTTCGGTGCCCGCCGCCTTCACCCGCCAGACCGGCGAAGCGCACTGGCATGTGCTGCTCAGGGCGCGCGCCATCGAGAACGGCGCCTATGTGGTTGCCGCCGCGCAAGGCGGAGTGCACGAGGACGGCCGCGAAACCTATGGCCACTCGCTGATCGTCGATCCCTGGGGCCGCATCGTCTCCGAGGCTGCGCATGACGAGCCGGCGGTGATCGTCGCCGAGATCGACGCGGCGCAGTCAGTCGCTGCGCGCAAGAAAATACCGAATCTCAAAAACGCACGCGATTTTGCCGTAAACGCCGGTTCGGCGGAGGCCATGCCGCTCAGGGGTGCTGCCTCTTGATCCGCTTTTCCCTGATCTGCGAGCACGAGCACGAATTCGAGGCCTGGTTCCGCAGCAACGACGATTTCGACACACAGAAGAAGCGCGGCTTCGTCGATTGCCCGGCCTGCGGCTCGCACAAGGTCGAGAAGGCGCTGATGGCGCCTGCGGTCTCCACCGGGCGCAAGCGCGAAAGCATCGCGCTGGCCATGGGCGAGGCGCAAAAGCAGGCGCTGGCGCAGCTCAAGGCGCTGGCCGAGAAGGTGCGCGAGAACGCCGATTATGTCGGCGACAAGTTCGCAGAGGAAGCGCGCAAGATCCATTTTGGCGAGAGCGATCCGCGCGGCATCTATGGCGAGGCAACGCTCGAGGAGGCCAAGAGTCTCGCCGATGACGGCGTCGAGTTCTTGCCTATTCCAAGTTTTCCCGACGACCGCAACTGATCCGTCAACCTGCTCCAGCCCCAGCGAGGCATCTCTTCGCCAGGCAGCGCCGTGAAGGTCGGGGGCGGCGCCGAGGGGCGGCGATGCCGCCACCCCCGCACAGGCGTCTACAGTTTCAGGCCGAGCAGCAAGGATGGGGCTCGCGGGTAATCGTTTCGCTGCTTCTTTCATGCCCACTGCCTGACGGGCTTGCTTCACTGGACGGGCTTGCTTCCGCATAGGCTGCAAACTGGCGTTCAAGCGCCTTGACCGCACTGCTGCGCCAGCCCTCCGCCAGGGATTCCGACATGGGATCGGGGAAGATTTCCTCCTCGCCGTTCTCCACTCCGTCCAGGATTGCCCGCGCGACAGACTCCACAGAGGCCTTCGCGATGTCCAGCCCCTGGGTCATGTCCGTATCCACCGGGCCGGGAAGCACCCTGTGGACGCTGACACCCCGTCCGGCCAGGAGGACGCGCAACGACTGTGACAGAGAGAACGCGGCCGCCTTCGAGATCGAGTAAGCCGGACTAAACGGCACGGCGGCAATCGAGGCCAGCGACAGAATGTTGACGATGGCTCCCCGCGACCGGGCCAGCAACGGCAGCAGAGCCTGGGTAACGTCATACGAGCCGAAGAGGTTTACGGCGAGCTGTTGTTCGAGCACACGACGGTCGCTGAGGTCATCGAAGGGCGATACGCCGGCGTTGTTGATGAGGATATCGAGAGTATCGATCTTCTCGACGGCCTCCCGGATCTGCGCAGCGTTGGTCACATCCATGGTCAGGGACGTCACACGCCGGTCAGGATGGGCCATCGGTTGGCGGGTTGCGGCGAAGACGCGCTTCACGCCTCTGCCCAGGGCTTCCTCGACCAGTGCCCGACCGATGCCCCGATTGGCTCCAGTCACCAGGATGGTTGTACCTTGGATCATCATAGTGTCTCTCCTAGTGCTTATCGTTGCGTTCGAGCCTAGTGCAGAATCGCGCCCGCAACTCAGGTTGGCTACAGTCGCCGTTGCCGATACGACTGGTTGGTGAGATGGACTTAGCGCCGGATGTCGAAGCCGGGGGAGTGACAAGTGTGACGGGATTCCGATGGACTCGCTGATCACGGCCGCGGCGCATGCGCTTGCGGCGGGCGATCCGCTCGGCGCCTTGAAGCGGGTTGCGCTGCGCGACGATGCGCCGGCACTGGCGTTGCGCGGTATCGCGATGGCGCAGCTTGGGGACCTGGTTCGGGCGAAGGTTCTCCTCAAGAGGGCGGCGCACGCATTCAGCCCGAGGGAGGCCGTGGCCCGCGCGCGGTGTGTCGTCGCCGAGGCCGAGATCGCGCTCGTCTCGCGCGACCTTACCTGGCCGGCCAAGGCACTCGACGCCGCGCGGGCAACGCTTGAAAAGCATGGCGACCGCGTCAACGCCGCGCATGCGCGCAACCTCGACGTCCGGCGCCTGCTGCTGATCGGCCATCTCGACGAAGCCGAGCGCAGGCTGGACGGCTTCGATCCCTCGCCGCTGCCGCCGGCATCGCGGGCCGCCCACGAGCTGGCTGTCGCCGGCATCGCCATCCGCCGCTTGCGGACCGGCCCTGCGCGCGCCGCCCTCGGCCTGGCGGCGCGAGCGGCGCGCGCGTCCGGCATCCCCGCGCTGATCGCGGAGGTGGAGAGCGCATCGCTGGTGCTGGACACGCCGGCCGCACGCCTTGTCGCGCGTGGCGAGGAACGGCCCCTCCTGCTCGACGAAGTCGAAGCCCTCCTGGCGTCGGGAGGGCTTGTGGTGGACGCATGCCGCAATGTCGTGCGGGTCGCAGATACCGTCGTCTCGCTGGCGACCCGCCCGGTGCTGTTCGCGCTGGCCCGTGCGCTGGCCGAAGCCTGGCCGGGGGACGTGGCAAGATCGACGCTTATTGCGCGCGCTTTCCGGGGAAAGGACGCGGACGAATCACATCGCGCACGGTTACGGGTCGAAGCCGGGCGGCTTCGCGCGGAGCTTCGGAGCTTGGCCGATGTGAGCGCGACGAAGCGGGGCTTTGCGCTGGCGCCACGCCGCGCCGGCGAGGTCGTCGTGCTGGCGCCGCCCGTCGAAGAAGAGCATGCCGCGGTGCTCGCCTTCCTCGCCGACGGCGAGTCGTGGTCGAGTTCGGCCCTGGCGATTGCGCTTGGGGCCAGTTCGCGTACCGTGCAGCGGGCGCTCGAGCAGCTCGCCCAGGCCGGTAAGGTGCAGTCGTTCGGCCGCGGACGGGCACGTCGCTGGATGACCCCGCCGCTGACGGGTTTCCCGACAATCTTGTTACTCCCCGGCCCACTGCCGGGCTACTAGGATGGAATCATGGAACGATCCGCAGCCGAAATCCTTCGAGAATATGGACCCTTTCCGGGTGTCGACCATGTGGACGGCGTTACCTTCGATGGTGAGCATGTCTGGTTTGCCTCAGGCGACAGATTGAACGCCTTCGATCCGGCGAGCGGCAAAGTGGTGCGCTCGATCGATGTAGCGGCACACGCCGGAACGGCTTTCGACGGCCAGTACCTCTATCAGATCGCGGAGGATCGCATCCAGAAGATCGATCCTAAGAATGGCCAGGTGCTGGCGTCGATACCGGCTCCTGGCAACGGCGGTGATTCCGGACTCGCTTGGGCCGAAGGAACGCTCTGGGTCGGGCAGCACCGGGGCCGAAAGATTCATCAGGTCGATCCCGAGACAGGAGCAATCCTTCGCACCATCGTTTCCAACCGCGTCGTCACCGGGGTCAGCTGGGTCGACGGCGAGCTGTGGCATGGCACCTGGGAGGGTGAGGAGAGCGATGTCCGGCGGATCGATCCTGAAACGGGAAAGGTCCTGGAGAAGCTCGATATGCCGCCGGGAACAGGCGTGTCGGGGCTCGAATCCGATGGCGGCGACCAGTTTTTCTGTGGCGGCGGAAACAGCGGCAAGATCAGAGCTGTTCGCCGCCCCAAACGTGGCTCGGCGGCCAGGATCTGAGCTTTTGCCGTCCGTGGTCGTTTGATTTCGGGACCATTCAACCAGATCAAGAGCTAACTGGTTTTTGCGGTTTTTAGCCCGGTGGTCCGAACCAGGTGTTCATCGCGTGTTGAAGACCATCCTGCGTCCCGTCGCCTACCCAAGCAACATATCCATCGGGTCGGATTAAAACTGCGATCGGAGCGGAGACCAAGCCTAGCGCAGGCAACTCCCATGGATCGTCACATTTGGCGTAAACCAACTTAATGCGGTCTGACCACGGCTTGATGTCGAAGCTGCCCGGCGCGCCGAGATTCAAGAGCACTGGCCGTGCATTTTGGAGGAGCGCAAATACGCGCATAGGACCATCGGGCGTGGCCAGGTCGAGGTCAGGCATGCGGCGGCCGACCAGCGGATGCCCCTGGCCGAGGTCGTAATGGATACCAAGTCCGGACATTTCGGCAGCGATCCGTTTGCGAGGCTCCTCCATCCCAAGGAGCTCTGATACGATTTCACGCAAGGCTTCAGTGCGATCATCAGTACGTTGCAATGCGACCTGTGCCATTGTCGTGCGCAACACGCGGGCCGCAATCGGATGCCGCTCGATGTGATAAGTGTCGAGCAAGCCTTCAGGCGATGTTCCTTTCACCACTTGGGCCAACTTCCAACCGAGGTTCACCGCATCCTGCACACCGGTATTGAGGCCTTGTCCGCCCACCGGGGAATGCACATGGGCGGCATCGCCCGCCAAGAGAACCCGGCCCTTGCGGTAAGCCGCCGCCTGCCGCGACATGTCCGTGAACCTGGAAATCCAGGTTGGGCTATGGATTCCGTAATCTGTTCCGCATGCGGCGACGAGTGCTTCGCGGAGATCGCGCAGCGTGGGCTCGGTCGTGGCGCCGACATTCTTTTCAGTGACCATGACGCCTATGGGACCTTTATCGGCAAAGACGACCTTGCCGTCACGAATTTCGTGCTCTTCCCTGCCGAAGGCATGGATGCCAAGTGCCGTGCGATGAATGCCCAGTGGCGGCTCCTCCGCCATCTCGGCCTGGGCGAGGATGCTGCTGGTCGTCGCATCCCATCCTCGAAACTCAATGCCAGCAGCTTTGCGGACCAGACTGCGGCCTCCATCACACCCGACGAGATAGCTTGCCCGCAGCGAGGCACCATCGGACAGTTCGATGGTGACGCCGGCGTCGTCCTGCACGAAACACGTCAATTCACGGCCGCGATAGATCGGCACTGCCAGCTCGCTGACCCATCCAGCTAGAATGCGCTCAATGTGTTTCTGCCTCAGCGCCAGCCCGTAGTTGTGGCGGGTCGGAAAATCGCTGATGTCTAAACGCATCGCCGCGAATCCCGTGACTTGGGCTTTTTGTCCTTCGGCGAGGAACCGGTCCGCGATGCCGCGCTGATCGAAAACTTCGAGAGTGCGTGAGCTCAGACCGCCAGCACGCGAACCGGCAAGCTCTTGGTTCGGGCGGCGTTCGACAATGGCTACGTCGATGCCTGCCAACGCCAACTCGCCTGCCAGGGTTAGGCCCGTCGGACCTCCTCCAGCAATCACGACTGCATGTTCTGTCATCCGCAAACTCCCCTGGCAGTTACGACTCCCAATGCAATGATCGCAGAGTGGTTGCCGTTTGGGCTAGCTCAGGCTCGCTATGAGTTTTTCGAGCAGGCGGGCGAGCATGATCTGCTCCGGGCGTGCTAACCCAGAAAGTATCTGGTGCTCGTTGGCGACGTGAGCGGTAACCGCCTCGTCGATTAGAGCGAGGCCCTTCTCGGTCAGCTGAACGACAATCCCGCGGCGATCGTCGGGATGCGGCCCGCGCTTGATCAGGCCGGATTTCTCGAGCCGATCGAGGCGGTTGGTCATCGCGCCCGACGTCACCATCGTTGCCTCATAGAGCGCCGTCGGTGTCAGCGCGTATGGCGGCCCGGAACGACGCAGCGTCGCCAGCACATCGAATTCTCCGGATTGCAGCCCGTAACTTGCAAACAGCGGCGCCAGCCGCTCTCGTGCGATCAGCGAGGCGGCCTCGCTCAACCGTCCGAGCACGGCCATCGGCGAGACATCGAGATCCGGCCGTTCGTTTTTCCATTGCTCGATCGCTTTTGCTGCGCGATCCATGTCTCTCACCGCTATGTATCTTGACGTGAAGAATCTTTACCTTATCTTACCTCAGCTTTTAGTATTGGCCAAGTGCCGCGAACAGGCGATGGGACGGCGATGAAATTTCTCTGGGACTCGGCGCTTGGCCTTCTGGTTGTCACCGGTGGACTGCTCGGCCTGACTCTGCCGTTCGGCAAGATCGCGACGGCGGCCGGCGTGCCCGCCATGGTCTGGGCCTTCGTCATCTCGCTTGGTGCCGGCGGCGTGCTTTTGTGCGCGTTGCTGCTCAACGGGAAGCGCATGCGGCTTACGCCGCACAGACTGCGCTATTTCTTCGTCACCGCGGCCGTCTCCTATGCAATCCCCAATCTGCTGATGTTTTCAGCCATTCCGCATCTGGGCGCCGGCTACAGCGGCATCATGTTCACGCTGTCGCCGGTCGTCACGCTGGTGTTCTCGATGCTGCTCGGCGTCAGGCGCCCGACCATGCTGGGCATCGTCGGCATAGTCGTCGGTTTCGTCGGCGCAGTCATGGTGGCCGTGACGCGCGGCGAAGCGGGCCAGCCGGCCGAATTTTTCTGGGTTGCGATGGGCCTGCTCATCCCGGTCAGCCTCGCCGCCGGCAATATTTACCGCACCGTCGACTGGCCCGAAGGCACCGGCCCGATCGAGCTTGCCGTCGGCAGTCATCTGGCAGCAGCCTTGATGCTGTTTTCCGGCATTCTGGTCCTGCTGGGCGGCAATGCATTCGGCTCGCTCGGCGGCGTGCCGCTGGTCGCTGCGGCACAGGTGGCATCAGCCTCGGCGATGTTCGCATTCTTCTTCCGGCTGCAAGCGGTCGGCGGCCCGGTCTATCTCAGCCAGATCGGCTATGTCGCGGCGGCGGTCGGGCTGTTTGCCGGGACCCTCTTCCTCGACGAGCGCTATCAATTGCTGACCTGGGCCGGTGCCGTCATCATCACCGCCGGCGTGTTCATCACCACCAAGGCGCAAAGCCAGAAGACATAGGGGCCAGAAGACATAGGGGCCAGAAGGCGTAAGGTTCAGACGGATGCCTTCTCCGCCAGCACCATGTAGTTGACGTCCATGTCCTTCGAGCGCTGCCAGCGGTCGGCGAGCGGGCTGTAGGTGACCCCGGTGCGGTCGATGACGCTCAGGCCGGCGCCGGCAAGCGCCTTTTCGAGTTCCTCGGGGCGCACCAGCTTGCCGAACTGGTGGGTGCCGCGGGGCAGCCAGCGCAGCACGTATTCGGCGCCGATGATGGCCAGGCCCAGGGCCTTCAGCGTGCGGTTGATGGTGGCGACGAACATAATGCCGCCAGGCTTGACCATTTCGCCGCATTTGGCCAGGAACAGATCGACATCGGCGACATGCTCGACCACTTCCATGTTGAGGATGACGTCGAATTTTTCGCCGGCGTCGGCCAGGTCTTCCGCGGTCGTGGCGCGGTAATCAACGCTCACGCCGACTTCCGCCGCATGCAGCTTGGCCACTTCGATGTTGGTGACTGAGGCATCGGCGCCGACCACTTCGGCGCCAAGCCGCGCCATCGGCTCGCACAACAGCCCGCCGCCGCAGCCTATGTCGAGGAAGCGCAGGCCTTCGAACGGCCGTGCCGCACGCGGATCGCGGCCGAAGCGGGTCGCCACCTGGTCGCGGATATAGGCAAGCCGGATCGGGTTGAACTTGTGCAGCGGGCGGAACTTGCCGTTCGGGTTCCACCATTCGGCGGCAAGGGCGGAAAAGCGTTCCACCTCTCCGGCATCGATCGTCGATCGTCGGGGCTCTGGCATGGTGTGGTCTCCTCGGACGCTAGGAAGTCGGGCGCGAGGCTGCGAATGTCAAGGCGCGAAATTCACCGCCGGCGGCGCGACGGGCGTGATGCCTGCCGGCGGCGCCTTTCGCCTGCTGCATTTGTGTCAGCACGTGTCAGTTGATGGTGTGCCGGAAGGAAACACCAATGCTTTGGCGGACGAAGCAGAGACATCGGGACCGGAGGAGTGCGCATGATGCGAGCGGTTGCTTCCATTCTTTGGCGCCGGCTTGACCAGGAAGGCCACGACGCTTGCCTGCTGTCGGAAGCGAGTTCCGGGTGGAACCTCAGGGGACACGCGCTTTTGGTCCAGGATGGCAAGCCGTGCGGCATCGCCTACGAGGTGGACTGCGATGCCGACTGGCATACACGCTCGGCGCGCGCCGACGGCTTTCTCGGCACGCAAGAGCTGCATTATGGGATCGACCGGCTGACCGAGCGCCAATGGACGCTGAACGGCGAGCATCAAGCGGAAGTCGACGGTCTCATCGATATCGATCTCGGCTTCACGCCCGCCACAAACCTTTTGGCGCTTCGCCGTTTTGCCCTCGATGTCGGCATGGCGACGCCCGCCCCGGCAGCCTATCTGACATTTCCCGAACTCAGGCTCGTTCGCCTCGAGCAAACCTATCAGCGCGTCGATGCTGCACACTACGCCTATGCCGCCCCGATGTTCGGCTACCACGAGACGCTAGAGGTCTCGCCGCTCGGTTTCGTCCTCGACTATCCGCGCCTGTGGAGAGCCACGGCACAGCTGGGCTGAAGCGCGCACCATTTTGGGAAAAAGTATGCGGGCGCCATGCTGCGCTGGTGTGTCGCCCGGCCGGCAGCGGCGGCACGCCTTGCGAAACGACTGTCATTTGGCTAAGGAGGCCGCGCATTGAGCGCCCGGCCACAGCTTGGCGCATTTTTCCGCTTTTCGGCCTTCGGTCCGGCATCCAGTCAAAGGCATTTCGCTTCCATGGCGCGCATCGTGATGAAATTCGGCGGGACCTCCGTCGCCGACATCGCCCGCATCCGCAATGTGGCGCGCCATGTCAAACGCGAGGTCGATGCCGGCCATGAGGTCGCCGTCGTGGTCTCGGCGATGGCCGGCAAGACCAACGAACTCGTGCAATGGACGCGCGAGGCGTCGCCGATGCACGATGCGCGTGAATATGACGCCGTCGTCGCGTCCGGCGAGCAGGTCACCGCCGGCTTGCTGGCGATCGCGCTGCAGAATATCGGCGTGCATGCCCGCTCCTGGCAAGGCTGGCAGATCCCGATCAAGACCGACAACGCGCATGGCGCGGCGCGCATTCTCGATATCGACGGTGCGTTCCTGATCAAGCGCTTCGGCGAAGGCCAGGTGGCGGTGGTCGCCGGTTTCCAGGGCATCGGGCCGGACAACCGGATCGCCACGCTCGGCCGCGGCGGTTCCGATACCAGCGCTGTCGCCATCGCGGCAGCGGTCAAGGCCGACCGCTGCGATATCTACACCGATGTCGACGGGGTCTACACCACCGATCCGCGCATCGAGCCGAAGGCGCGGCGGCTGGCCAAGATTTCCTTCGAGGAAATGCTCGAAATGGCGTCGCTCGGGGCCAAGGTCCTGCAGGTGCGCTCGGTCGAGCTTGCCATGGTGCACAGGGTGCGTACCTTTGTGCGGTCGTCCTTCGACGATCCCGATGCACCCGGAATGGGGGATTTGCTCAATCCGCCGGGAACGCTTATTTGCGACGAGGAAGAGATCGTGGAACAGCAGGTCGTCACCGGAATTGCCTATGCCAAGGACGAGGCGCAGATATCGCTGCGCCGCGTCGGCGACCGGCCGGGCGTCGCCGCCGGCATTTTCGGGCCGCTGGCCGAGGCCAACATCAACGTCGACATGATCGTCCAGAACATTTCCGAGGACGGCAAGTTCACCGACATGACCTTCACCGTGCCATCCGGCGACGTCGAAAAGGCGCTGGCCGTGCTCGAGCGGCTGAAGGCGACGATCGGCTACGATGTGGTGCAGTCGGAAGCCGGCATGTCGAAGGTCTCGGTCATCGGCATCGGCATGCGCAGCCACGCCGGCGTCGCCGCCACCGCCTTCAAGGCGCTGGCCGACCGCGCGATCAACATCCGCGCCATCACAACGTCCGAAATCAAGATTTCGATCCTGATCGACGGTCCCTATACGGAACTAGCAGTTCGCACTTTGCATTCCGTGTACGGTCTGGATAAGCAGTAGCAGACTGCATCGGCCCGAAAATCGGGAATCGATTTTCGGAAGGCAGGATGCAGCGGATCGAAAGTCTTGGAGCGGCCTTTATGCGTCCAAATTGGACGATGGCGCTCTAATTGAGTTGTTGCGTTTGTGCCGCTGTGCAGGGCAACCTGCACCGGTTGAAACGCTATTGGAGAAGAAGCCGCGATGCGTGATTCGGCCAGTGGCCCGCGCGTTTTGCTGAAACGGCTCCGCGAGCTCATGCAAGAGCCGCTGGAGCCGCAGGAGCGGCTTGACCGAATCGTGCGCGACATCGCCTCCAACATGGTGGCCGAGGTCTGCTCGCTCTATGTGCTGCGTGCCGATTCGGTGCTCGAACTCTACGCCACTGAAGGCCTGAACCCGAACGCCGTCCACCTGGCGCAGCTCAGGCTGGGCCAGGGCCTGGTCGGCACGATCGCGGCCTCGGCGCGGCCGCTCAACCTCTCCAACGCGCAGGAGCATCCGGCCTTCGCCTACCTGCCGGAGACTGGGGAAGAGATATACAATTCCTTCCTCGGCGTGCCGGTGCTGCGGGCAGGGCGGACACTCGGCGTCCTGGTCGTGCAGAACAAGACCATGCGCCATTATCGCGACGACGAGGTCGAGGCGCTGGAAACGACGGCGATGGTGATCGCCGAGATGATCGCCACCGGCGATCTGGAGCGGCTGACAAGGCCCGGCCTCGAGCTCGATCTGCGCCGCCCGGTAAGCTTTACCGGCCTGTCCTTCAACGAAGGCGTCGGGCTCGGCCATGTGGTGCTGCACGAGCCGCGCATCGTCGTCACCAATCTGTTCAACGAGGACAGCGAGGAAGAGGTCAGGCGGCTCGACGCGTCCCTCGGCTCGCTCAGGCTCTCCATCGACGACATGCTGGAGCGCCGCGACGTCGCCTTCGAGGGCGAGCATCGCCAGGTGCTCGAAGCCTATCGCATGTTCGCCAACGACCGCGGCTGGGTGCGCCGGCTCGAGGAGGCGATCCGCAACGGCCTGACGGCCGAAGCGGCGGTCGAAAAGGTGCAGAGCGACATGCGTGCCCGCATGCTGCACATGACCGATCCATACCTGCGCGAACGGATGAGCGATTTCGACGATCTCGCCAATCGGTTGTTGCGGCAGCTGATGGGGCGCGGTCCGGAGGACGTCGCGGCCTCGCTGCCCAAGGACGCCATCATCGTCGCCCGCTCGATGGGGGCTGCCGAGCTGCTCGATTATCCCAGGGACAAGCTGCGCGGGCTGGTGCTGGAGGACGGCGCCGCGACCAGTCATGTCGTCATCGTGGCGCGGGCCATGGGCATACCCGTCGCCGGCCAGATGAAGGGCGCCGTTTCCATGGCGGAAAACGGCGATGCCATCATCGTCGACGGCGAGGAAGGCGCGATCCATCTGCGCCCGCAGCCCGACCTCGAGGCGGCCTATGCTGAGAAAGTGCGCTTCAGGGCGCGGCGGCAGGAGGTCTACCGCGAACTGCGCAAGAAGCCGTCGGTGACCAAGGACGGTGTCCAGGTCGATCTTCTGATGAATGCCGGGCTGGCGGTCGATCTGCCGCAACTGGCCGAAGCGGGCGCGGCCGGCATCGGCCTGTTCCGCACCGAGCTGCAGTTCATGGTCGCCTCGACCTTTCCGCGCGCCGAAGCGCAGGAGCGGCTCTATCGTGACGTGCTCGAAGCGGCGCGCGGCAAGCCGGTAACGTTCCGCACCATCGATATCGGCGGCGACAAGGTGCTGCCCTATTTCAAGGGCTCGATCCAGGAAGAGAACCCGGCGCTCGGCTGGCGCGCCATCCGCCTGACGCTCGACCGGCCCGGATTGCTGCGCACCCAGATCCGCGCGCTGCTCAAGGCGTGCGGCGGGCGCGAACTGAAGCTGATGCTGCCAATGGTGACCGAACTCGGCGAGATCGCGCAGGCGCGCGAGATCATCGATCGCGAGGTGCGGCATCTGTCGCGCTTTGCCCATCATTTGCCGACCAGCCTCAAGCTCGGGGCGATGCTGGAGGTGCCGTCGCTGCTGTTCCAGCTTGACGAGCTGATGAAGGCGGTCGATTTCGTCTCGGTCGGCTCGAACGACCTGTTCCAGTTCGTCATGGCGGTGGATCGCGGCAACACCCAATTGTCCGACCGCTTCGACCCGCTCTCGACGCCGTTCCTGCGCGTCCTGAAGCAGATTGCCGACGCCGGGGCGCGCAACCATACGCCGGTGACCCTGTGCGGCGAACTTGCCGGCAAGCCGATTTCGGCGATGGCGCTGATCGGCCTTGGCTACCGCTCGATCTCGATGTCGCCGGCATCGATCGGCCCGGTCAAGGCGATGCTGACGGAACTGCCGCTCAGCGAGCTGGAAGCGTTCTTCGACGACAATCTGATGGCGCCGGCGCATGGCCTGCCGATGCGGGCGCTGCTGCACGCCTTTGCCGACGACCGCTCTATACCGCTATAGACTTCGCCATGATCAACCTGCCCCGCGACCGTATGGATCAAGTCGTCAAGCGTTTCGACATGCTCGAAGCGCAGATGTCGGCCGGGCCGGCGCCGGACGCCTATGTCAGGATGGCCTCCGAATATGCCGACATCCAGGAGATGGTGGCAAAGATCAGGGCATTGCGCGCCGCGGAGCGCGAACAGGCCGATCTGGAGGCGATGCTCGCCGACAAGGGCACCGACGCCGAGATGCGCGCCTTGGCCGAGGCCGACCTGCCGGAGCTCAAGGATCGCATCGAGGCGCTGCAGAAGGACATCCAAATCCTCCTGTTGCCAAGGGATGCCGCCGACGACAAGAACGCCATCCTCGAAATCCGCGCCGGCACCGGCGGTGACGAGGCGGCGCTTTTCGCCGGCGACCTGTTTCGCATGTACGAGCGCTATGCGGCGGCGCATGGCTGGCGTTTCGAGACGGTGTCGGCCAGCGAGGGTGAGGTCGGCGGCTACAAGGAAATCATCGCCACCGTTTCGGGCAAGGGCGTCTTTGCCCATCTGAAGTTTGAATCCGGCGTGCACCGGGTGCAGCGCGTGCCGACGACCGAGGCGGGCGGACGCATTCATACCTCGGCGGCGACGGTCGCTGTGCTGCCGGAAGCCGAAGAGGTCGACATCGACATCAGGGCCGAAGACATCCGCATCGACACGATGCGCGCCTCGGGTTCAGGCGGCCAGCACGTCAACACCACCGATTCGGCGGTGCGCATCACCCATCTGCCGACCGGCATCATGGTGGTGCAGGCGGAAAAGTCGCAGCACCAGAACCGGGCGAAGGCCATGCAGATCCTGCGCGCCAGGCTCTATGATCTTGAGCGCAGCAAGGCGGACGAGGAACGTTCCGAATCGCGCAAGTCGCAGGTCGGCTCGGGCGACCGCTCGGAACGCATCCGCACCTATAATTTTCCGCAGGGTCGCGTCACCGATCATCGCATCAACCTGACGCTCTACAAGCTTGACCGGGTGATGATGGGCGAGCTCGACGAGATCATCGACGCGCTGATCGCCGATCACCAGTCGAAGCTGCTCGCCGACATCGGCATTGATGGCTGACAGCCTGCCCGCCACGCTGGCGCCGCTGCTGCGGGAGGCGCGAAACCGGCTCACCGCAGCCGGGGTTGGGGATCCGGCGCTCGATGCCAGGCTGATCGTCGAGCATTTTTCCGGCACCAGTCGCACGCAGGCCATCGCCGAGCCCGGGCACGCGGTCGATGCGGACGTGACGGCGGCAATCGAAGCCGCCTTGCGACGGCGCATCGCCGGCGAGCCGGTACACCGGATCCTTGGCTACCGCGAATTCTACGGCTTGCGCCTTTCGCTTTCGCCGCAAACGCTGGAGCCGCGGCCGGATACCGAAACGCTGGTCGAGGCTATACTGCCCTTCGTCAAGGCGATGGCGGCACGCGAAGGTGGTTGCCGCATCCTCGATCTCGGGACCGGCACCGGTGCCATTGCGCTGGCGCTGCTCAGCGCTGTTCCGGCCGCGACCGCCACCGGCGTCGACATTTCGCAGGAGGCGCTGGCCACAGCCATGCGTAATGCCGGGGAATTGGGCCTCGCCGGCCGGTTCACGGCGCTCGAATCCGACTGGTTTGAAAAAGTTTCTGGCCGGTACCATGTAATTGTCGCAAACCCTCCCTATATACCGTCAGACGACATTGGAAATCTGCAGGACGAGGTCCGCGGTTTCGATCCACGCCAGGCCCTCGATGGCGGCGTGGACGGTCTGAGCCCCTACAGGAAGATCGCCGCAGGAGCGGCAGCGTATTTGGAACTCCAAGGCAGGATTGCGGTCGAGATCGGCCATACGCAGCACCAACAGGTTACGGAGATATTCTCCGCGGCCGGGTACCGTTCGGTCGGGGCGTTTCGTGATCTCGGCGGAAACGACAGAGTTCTTGTGTTCGAACGGTGGAAGCCGTGATGCAGTGCGAAAAAAGCGCTTGGCAATACCGGGGAATGCGGCTAGGGTCGCCCTAACCGGATGAGACGAAGCAGGCAGTGCTCTTAGCGATTCGGTTTTCCTTGGAAATAGCTGCCTTCTTGCGCAAACGACGCCCAAGCTTCGTGCGGGAATCGTCCGGCAAGTGAAGTAACCGGAACAGGATGGCACGTGGCGCCAACGCAATTGATGCGGGCGAACGCCGGTGAAGGAACGAAACGGCTGGCCGCATGAGCGCCTCCGTTCGTGAAGAGTTTTTCGAAAATTTCAAAGTGAAGAGAGTCTAATGAGGCCACAACAGCAAAACAGGCGCATGCGCGGTCGCAACAACAATGGCGGCGGCGGCAACAACAATAACAACAACAACCGTAAGGGGCCGAATCCCCTGACGCGCAACTACGAGAGCAACGGCCCGGACGTGAAGATCCGCGGATCGGCTCAGCAGATTGCCGAGAAGTACGCAACCCTTGCCCGTGACGCGCAAAGCTCCGGCGACCGGGTGATGGCGGAAAACTATCTTCAGCATGCAGAGCACTATAACCGCATCATCGCAGCCGCTCAGGCGCAGATGCCGATCCAGAACGCCCAGCAGAATCGCGACGATTTCGACGATGATGGCGACGAGGATCGCGACGAGTTCGACAATGCCGGCAACAACAATGCCAACGAGACGTCGGGCTCGACCGTCAATCACGGGGCCGGCCCGCAGCCGGTTATCGATGGCACACCGGCCGAGCTGGCGCTGAACCAGGAGAACAGCCGCGACAATCGCGGCGGTCGCGATAACCGTGACGGCCGCGACAACAATGGCGGACGCCATCGCGACCGTCGCCCCAATGGCGGTTACGGCCAGAACGGCCAGCGCGGCGAGTATGGCTCGCGCGGCGAGCAGGGTGGCCAGCGCGTCGAACAGCCACGGCGCGACGAGACGCCGGCGCAGGCGGAGCCCGTGCCGGCCGCTGAGCCGGTCTTTGTGGGTGAGCCCGCACCGCAATTCGACAATTTCTCGCCGGCGGGTCTCGCCGCCCAGGCCGAGCTCAACGAAGCCGCTGCCGAAAACAGCCCGGCCCGCCGCCCCAGGCGTCCGCGTCGCCCGCGCCTCGATGTCGAACAGGCAAATGGCGGCAACGACAACGCCGGCCCTGAGAGTGCCGAAACAAGCAATGCCAAGACGGGCAATGCCGAGACGGGCAATGCCGAGACGGGCAATACCGAGACTGGCAATACCGACGCTGGCAATGTCGATGCAGCGCCGGCTGAAGGCCCCGGCGGTCAAGCTGTGATCGCAGACGTCGAGAATTGATCGAAAAACGTTCAGCCGACCTTAGCGCATCCTTTACCCTGGACGGCGGAGAGAAATCTCCGCCGTTTTGTTTTGTGCGCTCGCGATATTATGCGTCCGCCAGTGTCGAGGCGTCTTGAGGGTCCGTGGTTTGCGTCCCATATCTTGCGTGAACAGGATCCGGCTCGAACGGGCGGGTCCGTCACCGCAATCTGATCCGGTGCCGCGAAGCGGGCCGGTGACGGAAGGAGACAGGCATGAATCTTGAAAAATATTCCGAGCGTGTGCGCGGCTTTATCCAGTCCGCGCAAACCATGGCGCTTTCCCGAAATCACCAGCAATTCACCCCCGAACATATCCTCAAGGTCCTTGTCGATGACGACGAGGGCCTGGCTGCGTCGCTGATCGAGCGCGCCGGCGGCAATGTCCGCGACGTCAAGCTCGGCGTCGAAACGGCACTGGAGGCAATGCCCAAGGTCGAGGGCGGCAATGGCCAGCTTTATCTGGCGCAGCCGCTGGCAAAGGTGTTTTCGACTGCCGAGGAACTGGCCAAGAAGGCCGGTGACAGCTTCGTCACCGTCGAACGGCTATTGCAGGCGCTGGCCATGGAAAAATCGGCCAAGCCCGCCGACATCCTGTCCAAGGCGGGTGTCACGCCGCAGGCGCTGAACCAAGTCATCAACGACGTACGCAAAGGTCGCACCGCCGATTCGGCGAGCGCCGAGCAGGGCTACGACGCGCTGAAGAAATACGCGCGCGACCTGACGGCGGACGCCCGCGCGGGCAAGCTCGATCCGGTCATCGGCCGTGATGACGAAATCCGCCGCACCATCCAGGTGCTGTCGCGTCGCACCAAGAACAACCCGGTGCTGATCGGCGAACCCGGTGTCGGCAAGACGGCGATCGCCGAAGGGCTGGCGCTGCGCATCGTCAATGGCGATGTGCCGGAATCGCTCAAGGACAAGCAGCTGATGGCGCTCGACATGGGCTCGCTGATCGCCGGCGCCAAATACCGCGGCGAGTTCGAGGAGCGGCTGAAGGCGGTGCTTTCCGAAGTCACGTCTGCCGCCGGCGGCATCATCCTGTTCATCGACGAGATGCATACGCTGGTGGGCGCCGGCAAGGCGGATGGCGCCATGGATGCGTCGAACCTGCTGAAGCCGGCGCTGGCCCGCGGCGAACTGCACTGCGTCGGCGCCACCACGCTCGACGAATACCGCAAGCATGTCGAGAAGGATGCGGCCCTTGCCCGCCGCTTCCAGCCGGTCTTCGTCAACGAGCCGACGGTCGAAGACACCGTCTCGATCCTGCGCGGCCTGAAAGAGAAATACGAGCAGCACCACAAGGTGCGCATCTCGGATTCGGCACTGGTCGCGGCCGCAACCCTGTCCAACCGCTACATCGCTGACCGCTTCCTGCCGGACAAGGCGATCGACCTGGTCGACGAGGCCGCGTCGCGGCTCCGCATGCAGGTCGATTCGAAGCCCGAGGCGCTGGACGAGATCGACCGCCGCATCATGCAGCTCAAGATCGAGCGCGAGGCGCTGAAGGTCGAGAAGGACGATGCCTCGAAGGACCGGCTCGCCCGCCTCGAGAAGGAACTCTCGAACCTGGAGGAGGAATCGACCGAGCTGACCTCGAAATGGCAGGCCGAGAAGCAGAAGCTCGGGCTTGCCGCCGACCTCAAGAAGCAGCTCGACGAGGCGCGCAACGAACTTGCCATTGCCCAGCGCAAGGGTGAATTCCAGCGCGCCGGCGAACTTGCCTATGGCAAAATCCCGGAACTCGAAAAGCAGCTGCAGCAGGCCGAAGCCAGGGATGGCAAGGCCGGCATGGTCGAGGAAGTGGTCGGCCCCGATCACGTCGCCCATATCGTCTCGCGCTGGACGGGGATCCCGGTCGACAAGATGCTGGAAGGCGAGCGCGACAAGCTGTTGCGCATGGAAGACGAGGTCGGCAAGCGCGTCGTCGGCCAAGGTGAGGCGGTACAGGCGGTGTCCAAAGCGGTTCGCCGCGCGCGCGCCGGCCTACAGGACCCGAACCGGCCGCTCGGCTCGTTCATGTTCCTCGGGCCGACGGGCGTCGGCAAGACCGAATTGACCAAGGCGCTGGCCAGCTTCCTGTTCGACGACGAGAGCGCCATGGTGCGTATCGACATGTCGGAGTTCATGGAGAAGCACTCGGTCGCCCGGCTGATCGGGGCGCCTCCCGGCTATGTCGGCTATGAGGAAGGCGGCGCGCTGACCGAAGCGGTACGGCGCCGGCCCTATCAGGTCGTGCTGTTCGATGAGATCGAGAAGGCGCATCCGGACGTCTTCAACGTGCTGCTGCAGGTGCTCGACGACGGCCGGCTGACCGACGGGCAGGGCCGCACCGTCGACTTCCGCAATACGCTGATCATCATGACGTCCAATCTCGGCGCCGAATATCTCGTCAATCTTAGCGAGGACCAAGATGTCGACGTCGTGCGCGACGAGGTGATGAACGTCGTCAGGGCTTCGTTCCGGCCGGAATTCCTCAATCGCATCGACGAGGTGATCCTGTTCCACCGGCTGCGCCGCCAGGATATGGGCCAGATCGTCCAAATCCAGCTCAAGCGGCTGGAAAACCTGCTTGTCGACCGCAAGATATCGCTTTCGCTCGATCAGGAGGCGATCGACTGGCTGGCGGCCAAGGGTTACGACCCGGCCTATGGCGCGCGGCCGCTGAAGCGGGTGATACAGAAGGAATTGCAGGACCCGCTGGCGGAAAAGATCCTGCTCGGCGAGATCCTCGACGGCTCGACCGTCAAGGTCACGGCCGGCTCCGACCGCTTGAACTTCCGCTCGAAGCCGGCAGTCGTGGCAACCGAGGCGGCCGCCTGACTTCAAGCCAAGAGCCTGTTCCATCCCGATCGAATCGGGATGGAACTCCTATCTTCAATTTTGACCATGATCTTTTCCGAAAAATCGGCCGACCTTCGGTTCAAGGTCTAACACCACTGGCGGGGCGCAGATGACGTTGGACGACTACAACAGTTTCTGCGCCTCGCTGCCTTCGACGACCCACGTCGTGCAGTGGGGCGGCGCGCATGTCTGGAAAGTCGGCAGCAAGGTGTTTGCGATCGGCGGCTGGAGTGAAGGCAAGGAGCCGTTCGTCACCTTCAAATGCTCCGATATCGCCTATGACGTGCTGAGGCAACAGCCCGGCCTTCGGCCGGCGCCGTATCTCGCCTCGCGCGGCATGAAATGGATCCAGCGCCGGACAAGCGAAAGCATGGATGATGAGGCGCTGAAGGACTATTTGCGCGAAAGCCACCGTCTTGTCGCGCTGAAGCTGACGAAGCAGGCACGCAAGGAATTGGGGCTCACTGTCGGTTGATCGGCCAGAAATCCGCCATCTTCATGCCCGGTTCATATTGGAACCTTATGGTTGACAACTGATTTGCCGTCGAAGGGGTTCGCCTGCCGCATCGGCCCGAAGATCGAATTCGATGTTCGGAAAGCACGATGCGGAGATACAGGTGTTGGAGCGACCTTTGCGCGTCCGAAAGGACGCGCGGCTCTGAGGGGACAACGCCGACGGCGGCATTTACGGACCGGAGAATCTTGGCCACCATGTTGCGCACCATCTTCACCCTTTCAGCGCTTGCTGCCGGGCTGCTGGCGTCTAATGCGATGGCCTCACCGCTGGCGGACACCGTACCGGGGGTTGTTCGCGCTGCCGATACGGGCGGCGTTCTGATCGCCCAGAACGGCAATCTCGATATCTACTACGACGCCAGGGGAAACCGCGTCATCGTCGATGCGGAGACCGGCAAGGTTATCGCCATCCAGCCGCCGCAGACCAGGCTCGACCGCCGTGCTTTGCGCCGTGAGCGCTTGCGCAATCTCGGGCCGGTCGAGGACGACCGCTATTATCTCGACGACCCGCAGGACATGGCGCGCTACCGCCGCAGGCAATTGGAAGACGAGGGCAGGATCATCGTGCCGCCGGCCGACGACTACGATCTTAATGGCGACAATTCGGTGGAAGCGTTCCCCGAAGCGCCACGGGATGACGGCTACGGCAACGATTATCCGGAGGCGGCGCAGCCGGTGAAGCCGCGCACCATCGAGCGCCAGCCGCTCAACGAGGCCTCGATCGAGCCGGTCGAGCCGACAGTGCCGAACGAGCAGGCGGCCTTGCCGCCAGACACAGCCCCGCCGCCAAACACTGGCGGCAAGACGGCGGTCGACCCGTCGCTTGCGCTCGGCGCCCGCGAGGACGTGGCGGCGCTGCAGGTGCTGCTCGACCGTGCCGGTGCGTCGCCCGGCGTCATCGACGGACGGTTCGGCTCGAATGTCGACAAGGCGCTCGCCGCCTATAATGAGATCACCGGCAGCAATCTGAAGTCGACCGACGCGATCGGCATCCAGGCCGCCCTGGCGCAATCCGGCGGCGATGCCTTCGCCCCCTATGCGATCACGCCCGAGGATGCGGCCGGTCCCTATGTCGCATCGATACCGGAGGACTACAGCCAAAAGGCCCAGCTCGATCGCATGGGCTACACGTCGGTGCCCGAAGCGCTGGCCGAGCGCTTCCACATGGACGAGGCCTATCTGAAATCGCTCAATCCGGAGGCCAATTTCAATCGTCCAGGCACCATCATCAAGGTCGCCAATTTCGGGAGGCTGGTGGCGACGCCGGTGGCGCGCATCATCGCCGACAAGGCCAACAAGCAGGTCCGCGCCTATGATGCGGCGGGCAAGCTGGTCGCAGCCTATCCGGCGACTATCGGCTCATCGGACACGCCGTCGCCGTCCGGCACGCATACGGTGTCGCGTGTCGCGCTGGACCCGAACTACACTTACAACCCGAACATCAATTTCAAGCAGGGCGAAAACGACAGGATCCTGACCATCCCGCCGGGGCCGAACGGCCCGGTCGGCTCGGTCTGGATTGCGCTGGACAAGCCGACCTACGGCATTCACGGCACGCCGGATCCGTCAAAGATCGGCAAGACTGAGAGCCATGGCTGCGTGCGGCTGACCAATTGGGATGCGCGCGAGCTGGCCAAGATCGTGACGCCCGGCGTGACGGTGGAGTTCGTCGAGTAGGGTATGTTGATATTCAGGTGATGCCGGCCTGCAAACGGCGGCTTCCTGCGCTTCCGGTGCTCACGTACCCAAAAGTACGCTCCGCTCCGGTTCTCGGAAGCCACCATTTTCGGCTCGGCCTGACCTGAATCTCAACACACCCTAAAGCGGACAGGCGTCGCTCCATTCACCCGATGACCTTGCGCAGCAGTGGCGCGCGCAGTGCCGCGGCATAGATCAGCTGCACCACCAGGATGAAGCCGACGCTGAGCAACGGGCTGATCAGACAGAGTGCAGCGCCGACGGCCCACAGGATCTGTGCCTTGACGATGCGCAGATAGACCGTTCGGGTGGTCTCCGCGTCGACACCTTCGGCTAGAAATCCGTTCTTGTCCGCATAGCGCCAACTGGCGAGCAGCGTCAGGCCGAGCATCAAAAGATTGAGCCAGTAGACGATCACCGCAGTCCTGAATTCGAGGAAGTCGGCGAGAAGGTCGGTCGAGAACGGCAGCAAGGCGATGAAGCCGAGGAAGCAGAGGTTCAGCGTGGCAAGCCGCCGGTCGGATTTTGCAATCAGCCCGTGTTGCGCCTGCTGGCCGAACCAGAAGATGGTCAGCGTCAGGAAGCTGAGCGCATAGGTCAGGAAGCGCGGTGCCAGTGCCGTGATCGCGGTGATCAACTCGCTTTCGGAATGCACCGTTTCATGCGCCGGCACCCTGATCTCGAGAACGATCAGGGTGAGCGCGATGGCGAACACGCCGTCGGTGATGCCGACGACGCGCCCGCGCCCTTCCGCCGAGGGTTCGAGCGGTCGTTTCATGCGGTATTTCCCCCTTGTCCGTAGCGCTGCGAGAAGCTTAGCACGGCATCTGTCGTTTGCACCCGGAGCGCCGTGATCCTGCCTGTGTGGCCAGGTGGGGCCTGGTTTCAAGGAGAACACCGTGCTGGCCGGTTGTCGCCGGCGCGCCGGCGATCTAGGTAAGGCGGCATGCACATGCCAACCAAAGTCGGTACCGGTGCCGTTCCCCTGACCGGCTCGCTTCCCGCTGATACGTTCTGTCCGCAGGCGCAGCGGCGGTTCGTGCTGATCGCCGCGATCCTGGCTTCCGCGCTCGGCTTCATCGACGGGTCGGTCCTGGCCATTGCGACGCCGGCGATCCGCGTCGATCTCGGCGCCAGCCTTGCCGAGGCGCAATGGATTTCCAATGCCTATGCATTGACGCTTTCAGCCCTCATTCTCGTCGGCGGCGCCGCTGGCGATCGCTTCGGCCTGCGCCACTCTTTCGTCGCCGGCATCGTGCTGTTCATTGCCGCCTCGCTTGCCTGCGCGCTGGCGCCTAACCCGGCGATGCTTATTGCATTTCGGGCTATCCAGGGTGTCGGAGCGGCCATCATGGTGCCGGGCAGCCTGGCCATTATCGCCAAAGCCTATCCGAAAAAGGAGCGCGGCCGGGCGATCGGCATCTGGGCCGCCGCATCGGCACTGACGACGGCGCTCGGCCCGGTGCTGGGCGGTTTCGTGCTGTCGGCGTTCGGCGATGGCATCTGGCGGGCGATCTTCGCCATCAATCTGCCGCTCGGTCTTGTCTCGATCTATCTTCTGCTGGCCAAGGTCCCTGCCGACGCGCCGGCGGAAAAGCGCAGCCTCGATCTCGGCGGCGCTGCACTCGCCATATTGGCGTTCGGAGCTCTCGCTTACGGCCTGACCTCGATGAGCGGCGACGGGGAGGGGCTGATGTCCGGCCCGAGCATTGCCGCCGGTGCGGTTTTGCTCGTCGTATTCATCGTCTTCGAGCGCCGGCGGCGCGAGCCGATGATCGATCTGTCGCTGTTTCGGATCGGCGCGTTCGCGGGCGCCAATGTGGCGACCTTCTTCCTTTATTTCGCGCTGTCGGCCAATCTGTTCTATCTGCCGATGCTCATGATCGCCGGATGGGGGCTGAGTGCCGCCGAGGTCGGCTTCATATTCCTGCCGCTGTCGGCACTGATCGCACTGTTGTCCGGACCGGTCGGCCAGTGGTCCGACCGCATCGGGCCTCGCTTTCCGATCGCCAGCGGCAGTCTGGTTGTGGCTCTTGCCTTTGCCGGACTTGCCTTGCTGGCCTATTGGGGCATCCACAATTTCTGGCTGGGAGTATTCCCGCTGATGGCGTTGATGGGGCTCGGCATGGCGCTGGTGGTATCGCCGCTGTCGACCGCCATCATGACGGCGGTCGAGGACAAGGATACGGGTGCGGCCTCGGGCATCAACAACGCCGTCTCGCGCATCGGCGGCCTGATTGCCGTGGCGGCGATGGGATCGCTGGCGGCCTGGGTTTATGCTGGCGTGCTCGGCACCGGTGCCGGCTCCGGCATTCCGGGTTTCGGCGAACCGCCGCCAGCCGGCCTGGCGCCCGGCCTCGATGCGGCACGACTTGCCGCCAGCGACGCGGCATTCGCCGCCGTTGCCGCGGTGACCGCGCTGCTTTGCCTGCTTTCGGCAATCACTGCGTGGACGACGGTTTCGGGCGAGCGCCTGCCATGGGCGCGCGACACGGCGAATCAGCAGGGCTGACGACGAAAAACGTCGGCTCAGCCTTCGATCTTGGCGCTCGCGACCTTCAACTGATTGCTGTCTTCCTGCTTGAGCAGGTCGTCGATGCGTTCGCGCTCGCGCTTGAAGGCGACGAGGTCGTCGCCCTTCAGCGTCTTGCCGACCGGCAGGCGGACGCGCATCGAATCGACCTTGGTGCCGTTGACGATCAGTTCGTAATGAAGATGCGGACCGGTGGAGAGGCCGGTTGAGCCGAGATAGCCGATAACCTGACCCTGGCGAACGCGAACACCCGGCTCGATGCCTTTGGCAAAGGCGCTCTGGTGATTGTAGGACGTCTCGTAGCCATTGGCGTGACGCAAGATGATCTGTTTGCCATAGCCACCGGCCCAGCCGGCCTTTTCGACGACGCCATTGCCTGCGGCGATGATCGGCGATCCCACGGGAGCTGCCCAGTCGGTGCCGGTATGCATTTTCACATACCCCAAAATGGGGTGGCGCCTGGCACCGAACCCGGACGTAAATCGGCCATTGGGCAAGGGATTGCGCAGCAGAAACTGCTCGGCGCTGCTGCCATTTTCGTCGAAGTAGTCGGTGCTGCCGTCCTGCATCTGGAAACGGTAGAAATTTCTTGTCGTGCCGCCGAAAGTCGCGGAGACGTAAAGCAGCTCGGATTCGTCGGACGCCTGGTCGTCGCCATCGGGCTGCGAGAACAGCACCTCGATGCGGTCCGTGGGATTGAGGCGCGACTGAAAGTCGACACTGGATGCCAGCAACTTGATCAGCCGTTGCGTCATCGCCTTGGACATGCCGTAGGAATAGGCGGTGCGGTAGATGCCGTCATAGATGTTCGGCAGATTGCCGCGCACTATGGGCGCAGGCGAATCGTCGAACGCCGTCAGCAATT
>NZ_JBVVQI010000004.1:329532-334980 GCF_055811495.1 Mesorhizobium sp. WSM4830
CTCACCGGATTACCAAACCTAACCAAACTCCGAATACCTGGGAGTAATAGTCGGCAGACACACGGCGGGTGCTAACGTCCGTCGTGAAAAGGGAAACAACCCTGACCTACAGCTAAGGTCCCCAAGTTATGGCTAAGTGGGAAAGGATGTGAGGATCCCAAAACAACCAGGATGTTGGCTTAGAAGCAGCCATCATTTAAAGAAAGCGTAACAGCTCACTGGTCTAAATAAGGGTCTTTGCGCCGAAAATGTAACGGGGCTAAAGCCATACACCGAAGCTTAGGGTTTGCAGCAATGCAAGCGGTAGCGGAGCGTTCTGTAAGCTGATGAAGCCATACCCGTGAGGGGTGGTGGAGGTATCAGAAGTGCGAATGCTGACATGAGTAACGTAAGGGGAGTGAGAGACTCCCCCGCCGAAAGTCCAAGGGTTCCTGCTTAAAGCTAATCTGAGCAGGGTTAGCCGGCCCCTAAGTCGAGGCAGAAATGCGTAGACGATGGGAACCACGTTAATATTCGTGGGCCTGGAGGAAGTGACGGATCATTGAGGTAGTCCAATCTTATCGGATTGAAAGGGCTGCTGCGTGGTTCCAGGAAATAGCTCCTCCTTATAGACCGTACCCGAAACCGACACTGGTGGACTGGTAGAGTATACCAAGGCGCTTGAGAGAACTATGCTGAAGGAACTCGGCAAATTGCACGCGTAACTTCGGAAGAAGCGTGACCCTTTCATGCGCAAGCATGGGAGGGTGGCACAGACCAGGGGGTAGCGACTGTTTATCAAAAACACAGGGCTCTGCGAAGTCGCAAGACGACGTATAGGGTCTGACGCCTGCCCGGTGCTGGAAGGTTAAGAGGAGGGGTGCAAGCTCTGAATCGAAGCCCCAGTAAACGGCGGCCGTAACTATAACGGTCCTAAGGTAGCGAAATTCCTTGTCGGGTAAGTTCCGACCTGCACGAATGGCGTAACGACTTCCCCGCTGTCTCCAGCATAGACTCAGTGAAATTGAATTCCCCGTGAAGATGCGGGGTTCCTGCGGTTAGACGGAAAGACCCCGTGCACCTTTACTATAGCTTTACATTGGCATTCGTAGTGGCATGTGTAGGATAGGTGGTAGGCTTTGAAACCTGGGCGCCAGCTCAGGTGGAGCCACCCTTGAAATACCACCCTTATCACTATGGATGTCTAACCGCGGCCCGTTATCCGGGTCCGGGACAATGTATGGTGGGTAGTTTGACTGGGGCGGTCGCCTCCTAAAGAGTAACGGAGGCGCGCGATGGTGGGCTCAGAACGGTCGGAAATCGTTCGCTGAGTGCAATGGCATAAGCCTGCCTGACTGCGAGACTGACAAGTCGAGCAGAGACGAAAGTCGGTCATAGTGATCCGGTGGTCCCGCGTGGAAGGGCCATCGCTCAACGGATAAAAGGTACGCCGGGGATAACAGGCTGATGACCCCCAAGAGTCCATATCGACGGGGTTGTTTGGCACCTCGATGTCGACTCATCGCATCCTGGGGCTGGAGCAGGTCCCAAGGGTATGGCTGTTCGCCATTTAAAGCGGTACGTGAGTTGGGTTCAGAACGTCGTGAGACAGTTCGGTCCCTATCTGCCGTGGGTGTAGGAATATTGAAAGGATCTGTCCCTAGTACGAGAGGACCGGGATGGACGGATCTCTGGTGGACCTGTTGTGGCGCCAGCCGCATAGCAGGGTAGCTATATCCGGACGGGATAACCGCTGAAGGCATCTAAGCGGGAAACCCACCTTAAAACGAGTATTCCCTGAGAACCGTGGAAGACGACCACGTTGATAGGCCGGGTGTGGAAGAGCGGCAACGCTTGAAGCTTACCGGTACTAATAGTTCGATCGGCTTGATCGTTCTCATTCCTAATGCCCATCGTGAACACGATGGATGGCACAGAAAACAGCTTCTCGAGCAACGTGCGTTTTGCCGACCTGGTGGTTATGGCGGAGCGGCTGCACCCGATCCCATTCCGAACTCGGCCGTGAAACGCTCCAGCGCTGATGGTACTTCGTCTCAAGACGCGGGAGAGTAGGTCGCTGCCAGGTCTGCCAAGCGCACGTTGTTTAATCTTCTCCTTACGAACAGGCCCGCCAACGGGACTCCGGGCCGCGCAAGCGGCCCTTTCATTTGGCGGAAGCTTGAATTCGGTGAGCCAAGGCTTACCTTTAGGGTTGACGCGGGGTGGAGCAGCCCGGTAGCTCGTCAGGCTCATAACCTGAAGGTCACAGGTTCAAATCCTGTCCCCGCAACCAAATTCGAAAACGGCCCGCCTTGTGCGGGCCGTTTTCGAATGCGCTGAAGTACGGCAACAGGAGACTTAGCATTCCGCGGCCAATTTTTCGCGTATGTGTTCCGATCCACCTCTCATACGTCGGGCGAATGGCCGATCGGGATTTACGACGCGCCAAAAGGGCGCGCTGCCGTCTTGACTGATTTGCACCAAGTGCCGCCGCACAGTCACTGGGCAGCAGGCGTCTGCTCCGTATTTTGCCGCGAGCTTACGTCGTAACTCTGCAAGGTCCGACAAGTGGCCAGGTCGCGCAGCCCGCAGCTCGTCAGCGACCATTTTCTCGGTTGGGATCAGCATGCTCTGCGTAAGGGTTTTGCCTTTGCGTCGCGTTTTGACCACCGGCAATTCGCTCATAATTCACCTCCAGGAACTCCCCTACAGAAGACGAACAAGAATGCCGCAATCCGACAAAATCTCGGATTGATTTGATTGCCGTGGCTCGAGGCGACAGCCATGAACCTAAAGGCCGGCACCAATTCCTTGCGATGCACACATCAAAACACCCGCTTGCCTTGTGGTGCTGGGTTTTTTGACTCCGCGCTGCCCAACGGAACGGAACTCTACGTCTTCGCCGACATGGCTCGAGCTGCAGCTCTAACCGGCATCCCGGTTGGCCAAGGCGATGTGGCAGCAGCCGGAACCATGGCCCGGCGTCCAGGTGACGTTGTCGAAGCGCACTCCGGTGGCCTCGAACAGACCACGGTCGAAGGCGCCGGCGATGCGGCAGAGCGTGGCGAGCTTCTCGTCGCCGACGCCGGCCTCGACCCAGGCGTCCTTCAGCGGACAGCGCCTGACCTTGAAGGCGATGCGATCTTGGCTGCGTTCGACGTCGGCCGGATACATTCGGCCACCATCCGGGCTGACGGCCAGGAACGCCTCGCCGATTGCCGGTGCGTCGTTCGGGCCGAAATCGGCGAAGGCCGCCGCCGCAACTTCCCCGCCGCGCCGTTCGATGGTGCGGATCATGATCGCCTCGGCTTTTTCCGCGCCCACTTCCGCGGTCAGCTCGTCGAGCAACAGACGATAGAGATCGGCGCGATTGCGGAAGGCGGAATCGAGTTCGCGCGACAGTTTTTCGGCTCGGGCTTCGGCGTCGGTCATGATGCGTCCTGTTCGATCCTTGACAGTCTCGGCGCTGCCGCCACCAGCGCCTTGCCGATCGCGGATTGCGGCGCGTCGATGACGGTGCGGGCATCGCCGCTCTCGGCAATCCGCCCGGCGTCCAGAATGGCGATGCGGTGGGCGATGGCACGGATGACGCCGAGATCGTGCGAAATGAACAGATAGGCGATGCGCTCCTCGCGTTGAAGGTCGAGCAGCAGCCGCAGGAGCTGCGCGCGCACCGAAACGTCGAGCGCCGACACAGCCTCGTCGAGCACGACCAGCGACGGTTTCGTGGCGATGGCGCGGGCGATTGCAACGCGCTGGCGCTGACCGCCGGAGATTTCGTGAATGGCGCGGCCGGCGAGACCGGGGCTGAGGCCGACGCGTTCCAGCAGAGCGGCAATACGGCGCGGGCGCTCGGCACGAGAGGCGACGTGATGAATGCGCAAGGGGTCGTCGAGCACACGCGCCACCGTGGCGCGCGGGTTCAAGGCGGCGAGCGGATCCTGAAACACCATCTGCAGACGAGCGCGCCGGTCGCGCAAGGCAGCGCCGTTCAGCGACAGGAAATCGCTGCCCTCAAATTCGACCTGGCCAGCGTCGGCTTCGATGAGCCGCAGTATGAGCCGAGCTATCGTCGACTTGCCGCTGCCGGAAGGTCCGGCCAGCGCCAGCGTCTCGCCGGGTTCGATGTGGAAGGAAACGTCGTCGACCGCGGCGATGATCTTGCCACCGCGACCGTATCGTTTGGTCAGTCCGGAAACGGCGAGCAGCGGATTGGTCATGTTCGCCGCAAAAGCGGCTCGGCGTCGAGGCCGAGATGAGCGTCAAGCAGCACACGAGTGTATGGGTGACGCGGCGCATTGACGATTTGGGCCGTCGAACCCAGCTCGAGCAACTCGCCGTACCGGAACACCGCGATGCGCTCTGCAAGCCCGGCGGCCAGCGCGATGTCGTGGCTGACGAACAGCAGCGTCATGCCGTCCTCGGACACTAGTCGCCGGATCAGCCCGACGATCTCGGCCTGCACGATGGTGTCCAGCGCGCTGGTCGCCTCGTCGGCGATCAGCAGCTTCGGCCCGGCCGCAATCGCGGCGGCGATCGCCACGCGCTGCTTCTGGCCGCCGGAGAGCTGATGTGGGTAGGCCCTCAGGGCGGCATTGGGGTCGGGCAGACGGACGCGTTCTAGCAGGGTTTTTGCCCTGGCGTAGGATTGCGACCAAGTAAGGCCGAGATGGGTGTAGGCGACCTCAGCGATCTGCATGCCGATTGGCATCACCGGGTCGAGGCTGGCGGATGGATCCTGGAAGATGAAGCCGATGTCACGGCCGCCGAGGGGAGTGTGGCTTGTCGCAATGGCGGATGGTCGGCGCTCTGTCGCGCCCCCCTCTGTCCTACCGGACATCTCCCCCACTTGGGGGGAGATTGCGCCCTCATCTCCGCCTTCGCCAATCTCCAGCGTTGCAGCAGAAGAGTTTGCGGCGAAACTGCCGATCTCCCCCCTTGTGGGGGAGATGTCCGGCAGGACAGAGGGGGGCGCGAAGGAATGAGGCGATTGAAGGTTCGGTAACTTCCACTCGATCGAGCCTCCAATCTTGGAAAATCCCGGCAGCAGCCCGGCAATGGCTAGCGCCAAGGTGCTCTTGCCCGAACCGCTTTCACCGATGATGGCAAAGCGCTCGCCGGCGGTGATGTCGAAGCCGACATTCTTCAGCGCCGCCACCTCGGCGCCGTCGCGGCGATAGGTCACCGTCAGATTGCAAATCGAAGCAAGCGCCGTCACGACAGGCTCCTCCTCACCGCCGTCGTCTCGACGACGCCTTCGCCGGTGAGATACACACCGAGCACGGTCAGCACGAGTGCTGCGCCCGGAATGATCGACAGGAACGGCGCCGTGCGCAGCACGGCGCGGCCATAGGCGATCATTCCGCCCCAGGTAACCCCGTTGGGTTCGCCGCGGCCGAGAAAGGGGAGCGCCCCGTCGGTGAGAATAGCCGCCGCGACCCTCCCCGACGATAAAGCCAATACTTGCGG
>NZ_JBVVQI010000005.1:0-15754 GCF_055811495.1 Mesorhizobium sp. WSM4830
CTCGTATGCCGGATACGACCCTGTTTTCCTGTCCATCGCCCGCTCGGTGATCGGCGGCCTGTGTGTTTTCGGCTGGTGCCGCTGGCGCGGCATTGCGCTGTTCACGCCCGACAAGACCCTCGTCGCCGGCATTGTGGCGGGCGCGCTTTTCGGTCTCGAGTTCCTGTTTCTCTATGTCGGGCTCGAGCACACCACAGTCGTGCGCAACACCTTGCTGGTCAACACCATGCCGTTCTGGATGCTGGTCGGCGGCCATTTCCTGCTTAGCGAAAGCATCACGGCACGCAAGCTTATTGGCCTGCTGCTCGCTTTCGCCGGACTGGTCGCGGTGTTTTCCGACAAACTGAGCGCCAATGGCGGCGCAACATTGAGCGGCGATTTGCTCAGTCTCGGCGCCGGCATTCTGTGGGCCGTGACCAATATCGTCATCAAGCGGTCGAAGCTGATGGAGGCCAGCGCCGAAAAGCTGCTGCTCTATCAGCTGGCCGGGGCCGCTGTCGTCGGCATTTTGGTGATGCCTTTTGCCGGGCCGCCGGTCCGCAGCTTTACCGTTCTGCCGACCTTGGCGCTGCTATTCCAGGCCGTCTACGTTGTCGCCTTCACCTATGTGCTGTGGTTCTGGCTGCTGCGGCGCTACCCTGCATCTGGACTGTCGAGCTTCACCTTCCTGTCGCCGGTGTTTGGTGTGCTGTGCGGCGCCGTGTTCTTGAACGAGCCGCTGACCGTTCGTATCTTCCTGGCACTCGCCCTGATCGCCGCCGGACTCATCATCGTCAACCGGCCGGCCCGAAAACAAAGCCCCGGATGAGCATGCGCGATATATTGAACGACCTCGAAGCTGGAAAGCAGCTCTCTGATCCGGATCCGGTGCGTCGCGCCCAGATCCAGATGAAGACGCCGCTGCCGAAGCGTTTCTACAAGACCGTCGCGGTAGCACAGGTCGAGGACGGTTTTGCCGTCCGTCTCGATGGCAAGCCCGTCCGCACGCCGGCCAAGGCGCTGCTGGCGCTGCCGACCGAAAAAGCGGCTGCTCTCGTCGCCGAGGAATTCGCCGCACAGCAGGAGACCATCGACCCGGTGACGATGCCGGTGATGCGTCTGGTCAATACGGCAATCGATGGCGTCGCCAGTGATCCCCAGGCGGTGCTGGAGGACATCCTGCGCTTCGCCTCATCCGATCTGCTCTGCTACCGCGCCGATGCGCCCCAAGGGCTAGTCGACCGGCAGAACGAGCATTGGGATCCGGTCATCGACTGGGCGCGCAGCGCGCTCGGCGCCCGGTTCCATCTCGCCGAAGGCGTGATCCATGTCGAACAGCCGCGCGAGAGTATCGCGCTGCTTGGCCAGCATCTTGCCCAACGTGCCGATCCGCTGCGTCTTGCCGCCATCCACGTCATGACGTCGCTGACCGGATCGGCGCTGCTGGCGCTGGCCGTCGACTTCGGCGAGCTCGACGGCGAGGCGGCCTGGGCTGCCGGTCACGTCGACGAGGACTGGCAGGCCGAGCAATGGGGCCATGATGCCGAGGCCGTCGCGCGCCGGGCGGCCCGCAAGCGCGACATGATGGCGGCGGTCAAGCTGCTCGAAGCTCTCAAAGGCTGACCGCACCGTCGTTTCCATTTCGCACTGCACATTAGACCAAAGTCATAATCCCAAAGACGGTCTGCCTCTGGACGGCGCTTTCTGTCATTTTTTGCACCGGTGGCTGCACCGAGTCTGCGTTGCGAGGAAACGCGGACGATGACGCGCAGCATCGAGGGCTGACGGAATCACACGGGAGGATACGCTCATGGCAATGGCATCGACCGCCGGCAAAACAAGCCGCGGCATGACGCGCGAGGAGAAGAAGGTCATCTTCGCTTCCTCGCTCGGCACCGTTTTCGAATGGTACGATTTTTATCTCTACGGCTCGCTGGCGGTGTTCATTGGTTCGACTTTTTTCAGTCCAACCATTCCGGAAGCCACGCGCAATATCTTCGCGCTGCTGGCGTTTGCCGCTGGCTTCCTCGTGCGCCCGTTCGGCGCATTGCTGTTCGGCCGCATCGGCGACCTTGTCGGCCGTAAATACACCTTCCTTGTCACCATGACGATCATGGGCCTGTCGACCTTCCTGGTCGGCTTGCTGCCTGGCTATGCGACTTTGGGCATCGCCGCTCCGGTGATCCTGATCATCTTGCGCATGTTGCAGGGTCTGGCGCTCGGCGGCGAGTATGGCGGTGCCGCGACCTATGTCGCCGAGCACGCACCCGACGATCGCCGAGGCTACTACACGTCGTGGATACAGACGACGGCAACGCTCGGCCTGTTCCTGTCGCTGATCGTCATCCTGATCGTCCAGGGGTCGATGACCAAGGAAACCTACGCCGCCTGGGGCTGGCGCATTCCGTTCATCGTTTCCTTCCTGCTCCTGGGCATTTCGATCTGGATCCGCCTGTCGCTTTCTGAATCGCCGACCTTCCAGCGCATGAAGGACGAAGGCAAAGGCTCCAAGGCGCCGCTGTCGGAAGCCTTCGGCCAGTGGAAGAACGCAAAGATCGCGCTGCTGGCACTGCTCGGCCTCACAGCCGGCCAGGCCGTAGTTTGGTACAATGGCCAGTTCTACGCGCTGTTCTTCTTGCAGAATGTGCTCAAGGTCGATCCGCAGTCGGTCAACATCATGATCGCGATTGCTCTGGCTGTTGGCTCTATCTTCTTCGTCGTGTTCGGCTGGCTCTCCGACAAGATCGGTCGCAAGCCGATTATCATGGCCGGCCTTGCACTGGCGATCGTCTGCACCTTCCCGTTGTTCAAGGCGCTGACCTGGGCAGCCAACCCGGCGCTCGCCACCGCGCAGCAGAACACGCGTGCGACGGTGACCGCAGCACCGGGAGACTGTAAGTTCCAGTTCAACCCGGTGGGGACGGCGAAGTTCACCACGTCCTGCGATATTGCCACCTCCTTTTTGACCAAGAACTCGGTGCCTTATGACATCGTGTCGACGGCGGCGCCCGGCACTGCTGCGTCGGTCAAAATCGGCAACGAGACGGTCGAGTCGTATGATGCGACTGCAGCCGGCGATCAAGCCAAGGCCAAGGACGCCGTTTTCGTCAAGGCAGTGAACATGGCGCTTCGGGACGGGGGCTATCCGCTAAAGCGGGGAGCGGCCAAGGTGCCGGATCAGAAGCTCGAGGCGTTCATTGCGGCCAATCCCGAGCTGAAGCTCGATGCAACGGCCATTCGCGCCGGCGAGAAGGCGACGGTTCCGACCGAGCAGGCGATCAAGGACAAGCTGCTGAATGCCGATGAGGCAGCGGGAGCTCCCGAAGTCACCGTCTACACCATACCGGGCGGCGGGCCTTTCGCCATGTTTGCCGACCCGGCGGCGGTCAACTGGCCGATGACGATTGCCATCCTGTTCATCCTCGTCGTCTTCGTGACGATGGTCTACGGGCCGATTGCCGCGATCCTGGTCGAGATGTTCCCGACCCGCATCCGCTACACCGGCATGTCGCTGCCCTATCACATCGGCAATGGCTGGTTCGGCGGGCTGCTGCCGGCGACGGTGTTCGCGCTCAGCGCCTACAAGGGCGATATCTACTACGGCCTCTGGTATCCGGTGGTGATCGCGGCGATGTCGCTAATCATCGGCATGATCTTTGTCAGGGATACGCTCGGAACGGACCTGCACACCAAGCAGTAGCCGGCCTGTCCCGGTTCAAAGCAAAGCCCGGCGCGAGTGATCGCGCCGGGCTTTTTCAATTTATCGAGTGCAGGGAGGGGAAGGCTTAGCTCTTCCTATCCTGGTTCGCTTCCTCGATCGCTGCTTCATGATACCAGGCACTTCCGAAATCCGTGCGGTTGCGCAACGAAGCAAGTTCTGCCGCGAACTTAGCCTTTCCGCTTAAATTTGAGGCAGACGCGCGCGCTGCCACCGGGAACATCAGGATTTTGGCCGACTGACGAGTGGAAGTGATTTCCATTGTCGGTTTCCTTTCTTCGACAGAACCTTGCCGATTCAACCTTTCCCCAACATAGGTTCAGCAACCGAATTAGGCAACATGATTACGAAAAGATCAGTACTTGCACATTATTTGTGCAAAATTTGCTTGTGGATGATCCGAGCGCAGCATGACTCCGGACCAGCGATTTTGGGCGGATACAACTTCACTTTTGCCGCACCGTTCGCCAGCCAGAATGGCACACGAATTGCATTTTATTAATTCGGCAGGTCGGCTGCTGGATAGGCCGGCTCGCCCCGGCGCCATCCAGGGTTCGGTGATCAAGCAACGAGAGGCTAGAATGACGAAATACAAGCTCGAGTACATTTGGCTCGATGGATACACCCCGGTTCCCAACCTTCGCGGAAAGACGCAGGTCAAAGACTATGCCGAGTTTCCGACGCTCGACCAGCTTCCGCTGTGGGGCTTCGACGGTTCTTCAACCATGCAGGCCGAGGGCCACAGCTCCGACTGCGTTTTGAAGCCGGTCGCCGTCTATCCGGATCCCGCCCGCACCAATGGCGCGCTCGTCATGTGCGAGGTCATGATGCCGGACGGCGTGACGCCGCATGCGTCCAACAAGCGCGCCACCATTCTCGACGACGAGGGCGCCTGGTTCGGCTTCGAGCAGGAATATTTCTTCTACAAGGACGGCCGTCCGCTCGGCTTTCCCGAGAGTGGCTATCCGGCGCCGCAAGGCCCGTACTACACCGGCGTCGGCTACAGCAATGTCGGCTCCGTCGCCAGACAGATCGTCGAGGAGCATCTCGACCTTTGCCTTGCCGCCGGCATCAATCATGAAGGCATCAACGCTGAGGTGGCCAAAGGCCAGTGGGAATTCCAGATCTTCGGCAAGGGCTCCAAGAAAGCCGCCGACCAGATGTGGATGGCGCGCTATTTGTTGCAGCGCCTGACCGAGAAGTACGGCATCGACATCGAATACCACTGCAAGCCGCTCGGTGACACCGATTGGAACGGCTCCGGCATGCATGCCAACTTCTCGACCGCCTATATGCGCGAAGTCGGCGGCAAGGGCTATTTCGAGGCGCTGATGGCAGCCTTCGACAAAAACCTGATGGATCACATCGCCGTCTATGGGCCGGACAACGACAAGCGTTTGACCGGCAAGCACGAGACCGCACCCTGGAACAGGTTCAGCTACGGCATCGCCGACCGCGGCGCTTCGATCCGCGTGCCGCATTCCTTTATCAACAACGGCTACAAGGGCTATCTCGAGGATCGCCGCCCGAACTCGCAGGGTGACCCCTACCAGATCGCTTCGCAGATATTGAAGACGATCGCCTCCGTCCCGACCAGCGCCGAGGTTTCGGCCGCGGCTTGAGAATGCGTTCACGGCGTGGACCTCGGGTGTCTGCGCCGTGACTTTCTCTCCGATCGCATCGCAATAAAAAACCCCGGCGTCTCTGCCGGGGTTTTTTTCTATGTGACTACGAGGTTCCGGATCACACCGAGTAATACATGTCGTATTCGACCGGATGCGGCGTCATTTCGAAGCGCATCACTTCGGCCATCTTGAGCTCGATGTAGCTGTCGATCTGGTCGTCGTCGAAGACGCCGCCGGCCTTCAGGAAGCCGCGGTCCTTGTCGAGGCTCTGCAGGGCCTCGCGCAGCGAGCCGCAGACGGTCGGGATCTTCTTCAATTCCTTCGGCGGCAGGTCGTAGAGATCCTTGTCCATCGGCTGTCCCGGGTGGATCTTGTTTTTGATGCCGTCGAGGCCGGCCATCAGCATAGCGGCGAAGGCAAGATAGGGGTTCGCGCCCGGATCGGGGAAGCGGACCTCAACGCGCTTGGATTTCGGCGACGAGCCGAACGGAATGCGGCACGAGGCCGAGCGGTTGCGTGCCGAATAGGCGAGCAGCACCGGCGCTTCATAGCCCGGCACCAGGCGCTTGTAGGAATTGGTCAGCGGGTTGGTGAAGGCGTTGATCGCCTTGGCATGCTTGATGATGCCGCCGATGTAGAACAGGCAGCTCTCGGACAGGCCGGCATATTCGTTGCCGGCGAAGGTCGGCTTGCCTTCCTTCCAGATCGACTGGTGGACATGCATGCCCGAGCCGTTGTCGCCGAACACCGGCTTCGGCATGAAAGTGGCCGTCTTGCCATAGGCATTGGCGACCTGGTGCACGACATATTTGTAGATCAGCATCTTGTCGGCGTTGCGGACCAGCGTGTCGAACTTGATTCCGAGCTCGTGCTGGGCGGCGGCCACTTCGTGATGGTGCTTTTCAACGCGCACGCCCATTTCGGCGAGCACGGTGAGCATTTCCGAGCGCATGTCCTGTGCCGAATCGATCGGCGGCACCGGGAAATAGCCGCCCTTGATGCGCGGCCGGTGACCGAGATTGCCGGTCTCGTAATCGGTGTCGTCATTGGACGGCAATTCGGTGGAATCCAGCCTGAAGCCGGTGTTGTAGGGATCGGCCTTGTACTTGACGTCGTCGAACACGAAGAACTCGGCTTCAGGACCGACGAAGATCTGGTCGCCGATGCCTTCGGCCTTCATGTAGGCCTCGGCCTTCTTGGCGGTGCCGCGCGGGTCGCGGTTGTAGGATTCTCCCGAGATCGGATCGAGAATGTCGCACAGGATGACCATGGTCGACTGGGCGAAGAACGGGTCCATATGCACCGTATCCGCGTCGGGCATCAGCACCATGTCGGATTCGTTGATTGCCTTCCAGCCGGCGATCGAGGAACCGTCGAACATGACGCCATCGGCAAACATGTCTTCCTCGACCTCGACGACATCCATCGTAACGTGCTGCAGTTTGCCCTTCGGATCGGTGAAGCGCAGATCAACGAACTTCACGTCGTTGTCCTTGATCTGCTTCATGATGTCTTTGGCTGTCGTCATGTCCCTGCTTCCCTATGTGATGACGTTTGAACGTGGCCTTTTAACGGGAAAACTCAGACGGCGTCCATGCCGGTTTCGCCGGTGCGGATGCGCACCACTTCCTCGATGTTCGAGACGAAGATCTTGCCGTCGCCGATACGGCCGGTCTGGGCCGCCTTGCGGATGGCTTCGATCGCGGCTTCGACCGCATCGTCGCCGAGCACGACTTCGATTTTCACCTTCGGCAGGAAGTCGACGACATATTCGGCGCCGCGATAAAGCTCGGTATGGCCCTTCTGGCGGCCAAACCCTTTGGCCTCGGTAACGGTGATACCTTGCAGGCCGGCCTCCTGAAGCGCTTCCTTCACTTCGTCTAGCTTGAACGGCTTGATGATCGCTTCGATCTTTTTCATGTAAAAAGTGGCCTCCACTGCCAAAAAAGACGGGTTGTGAGCCCCGCTTGCGCCTCAATCAAGCACGAACTGTGCCAGTTGATGGGGTGCCGGGTGGGCTCACATGATTTGGATACCATGCTACGCGGGAATGTACATTCGCGTCATTCCCTGCGTCGGATGCGCCATGAACGCCGCGAGCCTACACACCGCCGGTCCCGTCGTCCGCACAAAAAATAGGCAGATCGGATATTTCATGGGCAGCCGTGGACCTGCGACTCGTCGCTCCGGGCATACCGGTGTGTTTCACAACCTTCGTAGTTTGCGTCGGACCAAAAACTGGACAATGCTTCGGCAGATGATCGCCCGCATGAGCCACGAACTTCTTTCTCCGTCCGAAATGGCCGAGGCCGACCGGCTGGCGATTGCCGCTGGTCCATTCGACGGCATCGGCCTGATGCGCAATGCCGGCGCTGCGGTTGCTGCCGTGGTACTCAGGCGCTACCCGAACGCAACGCGCGTCCACGTGCTTTGCGGCCCCGGCAATAATGGCGGCGACGGCTATGTCGTGGCCCGCATCCTTCAGGACAGCGCCGTCGACGTCTCGGTATGGACATCCGGATTGCCTAAAGGCGGCAGCGATGCAGCACTCGCCGCCTCGGACTGCAAGGTTAAGCCTCGGCCGCTGTCGGCTTTCGTTGCCGAGACGGGCTCGATCGTGGTCGACGCGCTTTACGGGGCAGGGCTATGCAAGCCGCTGTCCGGCGACGCCGCCAAGGCGATCGAGATTGCGGCGGAACTGAATTTGCCAGTTGTCGCGGTCGATCTGCCGTCGGGCGTCTCCGGTGAGAGCGGCAATGTCCTCGGCCAGGCCTTCCGCGCCCGAACCACGGTGACTTTTGCACGAAAAAAGCCAGGCCATCTTCTTTTACCGGGGCGCGAGCTGTGCGGCAAAATCGTGCTCGCTGATATCGGCATAAGCGACAGTGTTGTTGCGCAGCTTGAACCACGAACGTTCGAGAACATTCCGGCGCTCTGGCTTGGCCGCTTTCCGGTTCCGGCCGTCGACGCCCATAAGTATAGACGCGGCCATGTCGGCGTCTTTTCCGGCGGGCCGTCGGCGACGGGTGCTGCGCGGCTGTCGGCGCTTGCCGCGGCCAGGAGCGGGGCAGGGGCCGTCACCTTGCTGTCACCGGCGAACGCCATGCAGGTGAACGCGGCGCATCTGACCTCGATCATGCTGCGCAGGCTGGACACTGTCGCCGATGTGGACGAATTCGTTGATAGCCGCCGCCCATCCGCCTTCGTGCTCGGCCCCGGATTTGGCATTGGTGAGAAGACGTGCGACTTCGTCATGGCCGTGCTTGGCTGCGACAATGGGAAGGGCGGCAAAATCGAGGGACTGGTGCTCGATGCCGACGGCATCACCTCGTTTCGCGAAGAGCCTGAAATACTGTTTGAGGCCGCGCGCAGCCCCGCCGCGCCAGCGCTGGTGATGACGCCGCATGAGGGCGAATTCGCCAGGCTCTTTCCCGACATCGCCGGGGACAAGAACCTGTCCAAACTCGCCAAGGCACGCGCCGCAGCCGAACGGGCCAACGCCACTCTCGTCTACAAAGGCGCCGACACGGTGATTGCAGCACCAAATGGCCGGGCAGCGATCAACGGCAATGGCGCGCCTTGGCTGGCCACCGCTGGTTCGGGCGACGTGCTGTCGGGCATCATTGCCGCGTTGCTAGCACAAGCGATGCCGGCTTTCGAAGCTGCCTGCGCGGCGGTCTGGATCCACGCCGAGGCCGGCAGCCGTTTCGGGCCGGGGCTGATCGCCGAGGACCTGCCGCTGGCGCTGGTGCCGGTCCTGCGCGAGCTTGTTGAAAGTCACGGGATGGCTGCCGTATGAGCCGCCTGTTCGCGCTGTTCGTTGCGATCGTCAGTGCCGTATTCATGGCGCAGGCTGCGAACGCCGAAACCCCGCTGACGATTGTCGACGACCCGGCCGTTCTAGCCGCCCTCGACAGCAATGGTTACGGGTTCGCCGGCATTTTCGGCGTCGATGGCAAGGGCGATTTGAAGACGCTTTATGAGAAGGCTCCGGCCTACCACGCGATTGTCGAAACGGTTGCAAGCGACGTCGCGGCATTGCGGGCCGAGATGAAGGCCGGCGGCCGGCCGCTTTACGAGGTGACCGACGGCAATGTCGGCCGCGTCATGGACATGCGCTGGCTGAGGACCGAGGCCGCACGCTTCCGCCTCGTCGGCGTGGTCAACCGGCTCGACCGGCGCGACTTCGCCGCCCTAAAAAGCGACGGGAGTTGCGGCGAAGTGCGCTTCATCTATCGCCTCGCCTACAGCTTCAAGAAGAACGGCAAGGTTTTGGCCTCGCGCCTGCCGTTCAATTTCAGTGCCGTCTACAATGCCGCGCCGGATGCCGATGGCGGTTGTGTCGGCGTCGCCGGGCGCTGGGCACCACAACTCGACGAGAATGTCGATGCCGGCTGGCTGATCGGTGGGCCGCTGGAAAGGACGGCGCTCACCTTCAAGCAGCTCGAGCTCAATGCGCAAGTGGTGCGCTTCCCCTCCGGCCAGGAGACCGAATTCGGCGGGCAGGCTGCCTATCTCATGCGAATTTTCGGCATCGACGGAGCGGCCGTCAGCGAAAAGCCGCTGGAAAACACGCCCGACACAGCACGTCTCACCGAAGACGCTGCGCTGAAAGCAAGACTTGCCGACTATGTCCGTACCAATGTCGCGGCGGTCGATCTCGGCGTCTACCAGATCCCCGACGAATTCCTGGCAAGGAAGGCCATCTCTTGGTCGACCTTCGGCAGTGCAAGGCAGGCCAACCACCCGTTCACGCCGCTGTTCCAGTCCGCGGATTTCGCAGGTGTCGATTTCGCTGCCCTGAAGTTGGTGCGCACGCCGGAGGCGCTGGTCGAGCGACTGGACAATGGCGCCTGCCAGGGTTGCCATCAGGCGGGCTCGACCGCCGGCTTCCATTTCATCGGCCTCGACGACAAGACCACCTCGCCACTCAACCACATAGAGGTCGGTATCTCACCGCATCTTCACGCCGACATCCCGCGCCGCGTCGCCTGGCTGCGCGCGACTGCCGAGGGCAAGGAACCGAACCGTTTCCGCCCGCTGTCCTTCGCGCCACCAGCGACATGGAACGATGCCGACGAAATTGCCTATTCGCCGGCCGAAATGGCGATGCCGTGTCTGATGCCACAGGATGCGGCTCGCTTCGGCGCGACGTGGCAATGCGGCGCCGGCACCGTCTGCACGCCGCTGGCAACCGCGTCCGGCGTGCGCACCAAGCTGGCGCAATGCCTGTTGCCCAAGGACAGCGAAAGCATGTTCTCCGGCCATCCGTGCCTGACCGGCTCGATCGCCAGCAACCCGGCGCAGCCTTTCAATGACCGGTATACGATCACCGGCCAGTTCGCGGCGTTTGCGCCGGGCATTTCGCGCGCCGCCTACACCTGCCGACCGCCGAAGATCGGTGTGCCGGCGGGTATCGCCTATCGCGGCTGCGACGACCGGGATCGCAGCTTTGCGGCCTTCAAGGCGGGCAAGCCGATGCCCAACGAGATTTGCGGGCTGGTCGGCGGCAAGAAATTCGACACCTGCGTGGCGACCAATAATTTCGACCAGTGCCTGGGCGGCGCCGTCAACCGCGGCAATCGTCCTGCCTGCTCGGCCGACCATTTCTGCCGCGAGGATTACATGTGCCAGTCGCTGCCGCCCGATACACCCGGTATCGGCAAGGTGAAGGGCATCGGCTTCTGCTCGCCGACTTATTTTATCTTCCAGATGCGCATCGACAATCACGCCACGCCATGGTCGGGCGCTGTCCGCGCAACGAGTGGGGCCGGCTTCGGCGCGGCGGAAGCGGAATAGCTTGCGCCGACTGGGCATTAGCCGCTGTAGTTCCAGGTGGATAGCTATCGATCGAGATAGTCGGCGATCTTCGATGTCCATTCGCCGTCGAAATGGCGGACATGTTCGGCGACGACCTCATCGCTCAGCAGGCTCGACAAGGCAGAAACCAGAACTGGTTCTATCTCTGGAGCCGAGCTAAATCCAAGAGCAGTCAAACGTTCGGACCAGGGCGGATGATCCGCGCTTTCGTTATCTGGCGCGTTCCAGGCCTTTTGCGCATATTCTTGCAGGATGGGAAGCCTCGACAGGTGACTGGCGGCCGCCAGAACTCTTTCGAGTGGTGGACGAGGCGGTACCATAGTGCCAAGCAGTTCACGTTTAAGCGGAATATACACTTGGTCATCGAAGAATACACTGGCAGCGCCAATCAGAAGCAGCGCGCGGGCCGCTTCATGTGCGTCGCCGGACATCGCTGCATGGCGATCTGCGTCAATTTCCGCCCGTCGCGACAACCGTATTTCTTCGCGCTCCAGCGTGCGCGACAGCGGACCAAGCATCCAGTAGAACAGGCTGCCTGAAACGCTTTTCCCCGGTGGGGCGAAGTCGAAGATTAGATCGAAGCTCTTTTCGAGTTCGGCCAGGTTGAGCCCGCCATTTGTATCTCTATTTTTCAGATGGGCGTCCTCATGGGCCAAGATCGCTGCAAACCCCTTTTGGTCGGTCGCTGCGAGCAGCGGCAGGCCCACGGTGAGAATTGCCTTGCGACCAAGCAGGCCCAGAAACGGCCGCTCTTCACCGACGCTGGCGTTGAGATCGTCGCTCAGCACGATCGTCGTCCGGCAGGCGCGGTGTTTGCCGGCAATACTCTCCCAGACAGCCCACAATTTCGGGGCTGATTCCCGAGTAAGCCCGTCCACCTTGCTGGGTCGAAAACCGGCGAACAATGTCCCGATCAACAGAACGATGGCCAGCATCGCGGCCGGGATTGCAACAACGCCAGCTGCGATCATGGCGAGCGGGTGCCGGTCGAGGAACCGGAACCATAGGACTATTGGGCAGAACAGCGGCAGAGCAAAGAGCAGGATGGCAAATCTGCCGAAACGCGCTCCCACATAGAGGACCAGGCGCGACATCAACCCCTCACAGCGGAATATTATCGTGCTTCTTCCACGGGTTTTGCATATCCTTGTTGCGCAGCATCCTGAGCGCGCGGGCGATACGGCGGCGGGTCGAATGCGGCATGATCACCTCGTCGACATAGCCGCGCTCGGCAGCAACGAAGGGTGACAGGAAGCGATCCTCATAAGCTTTTGTGTGCGCTGCAATTTTCTCCGCGTCGCCGATATCCTTGCGATAGATGATCTCGACAGCGCCCCTGGCGCCCATCACCGCAATCTGCGCCGTCGGCCAGGCATAGTTCATGTCGCCTCGCAGATGCTTTGACGCCATAACGTCATAGGCGCCGCCATAGGCCTTTCTGGTGATGACGGTGATCTTTGGCACGGTAGCTTCGGCATAGGCGAACAGAAGTTTGGCGCCGTGTTTGATCAACCCGCCATATTCCTGCGCGGTGCCTGGCAGGAAGCCCGGCACGTCGACGAAGGTGACGATCGGGATCGAGAAGCAGTCGCAGAAGCGCACGAAACGCGCCGCCTTGCGGCTGGCATCCGAATCGAGCACGCCGGCCAGCACCATCGGCTGGTTGGCGACGAAGCCGACGGTGCGGCCCTCGACACGGCCGAAGCCGGTGACGATGTTTTTCGCAAAATTCTGCTGGATTTCGAAGAAGTCACCCTCGTCGGCAACTTTAAGGATCAACTCTTTGATGTCGTAGGGTTTGTTGGCATTGTCGGGGATCAGCCTGTCGAGCGACAGATCGTGATCGGTGACGGACTGGTAGCATTCGATCTCGGGAATTTCCGCCGTGTTGGAGGCGGGCAGCAGATCGACCAGCCGACGCATCTGCAGCAGCGCCTCGACGTCATTGTGGTAGGCTCCGTCGGCGATCGAGGACTTCGTCGTGTGAACGAAAGCGCCGCCGAGGCTTTCGGCGGTGACCGTCTCGTTGGTGACGGTCTTCACCACATCCGGCCCGGTAACGAACATGTAGGAGGTGTCGCGAACCATGAAGATGAAGTCGGTCATCGCCGGCGAGTAGACGTCGCCGCCGGCACAAGGACCCATGATCAGTGAAATCTGCGGGATGACCCCCGAGGCCAGAACATTGCGCTGGAAGATCTCGGCATAGCCGCCCAGCGCCGCCACGCCTTCCTGGATGCGGGCGCCGCCGGCGTCGTAAAGGCCGATGATCGGCGCGCGGTTGCGCAGTGCCATCTTCTGCACCTTGACCACCTTTTCGGCATGGGCCTCGGACAGCGAGCCGCCGAACACGGTAAAGTCCTTTGCAAAGAGGTACACTGGCCGGCCATTGACGGTGCCCCAGCCGGTTACGACGCCATCGCCGGCGATCTTGGTCTTCTCCATGCCGAAGTCGGTCGAGCGGTGCTCGACAAACATATCGAACTCCTCGAACGAGCCCTCGTCGAGAAAAACGTCTATGCGTTCGCGGGCAGTCAGCTTGCCCTTCTTGTGCTGCGCGTCGATGCGGGCCTGGCCGCCGCCCATGCGGGCGATCTCGCGGCGGCGCTCGAGTTCCTTCAGCACGTCCTTCATGACCGGTCCCCGAAACGGAAAGCTTGATTGTGGTAATCATGCCTGGGGGAGAGCGCAAGCGGCGCTTCCTCATGGCTTTTGCTGCGCTGCAGCATAGGGCCCTTGCATTTCGATGCGAACTGGGCCATATGCGGCGGCATAGGCGCTTGGGCCGGGATAATCTGGCCTTCTCGACGAATGAGACTGGTTGCGTCTGTTTTCCCTCTTCCCGACATATCGGCAAGGTGGCGAAAAAGCCCCGTGGCATGATGCCTGCGGGCACGACAGCGCAGCCGTGTGGACGATAACGTCCGCCCGCCTTGTCGTTTCATGACAATTTTCGACGGCAGGTTGCGCCCTGCCGCCATTGATGTTTGCGGCCAGAAGCCGCATGAAAGAAGAATATTTTGACCAATGAAAACACTTTGACCGGTAAGGACACTGGGGAACTGAACGGTTTCGCCGCACTTGGAATTACCGGCGCACTGCTCAAGGCCACCAATGCCGCTGGCTTTACCGATCCGAAGCCGATCCAGGCCCAGGCGATCCCGCCGCAGCTCGAAGGCCGCGACATTTTCGGCATCGCGCAGACCGGCTCAGGCAAGACCGCGGCGTTCGCGCTGCCGATCCTGTCGAAGATCATCGCACTTGGCACCAAGCGCCGGCCGAAGACAGCCCGCGCACTGATCCTGGCGCCGACTCGCGAACTCGCCGTGCAGATCGAGGAGATGATCAAGCTGCTTGCCAAGGGCGCGCATGTCTCGACCGCGCTCGTACTTGGCGGCGTCTCGCGCTTCAGCCAGGTGAAGAAGGTTGCGCCCGGCGTCGACATCCTGATCGCAACCCCCGGCCGGTTGACCGACCTGGTGCGTGAAGGCGACCTCGTGCTTGCCGACACCAAATGGCTGGTGCTGGATGAAGGCGACCGCATGCTCGACATGGGCTTCATCAACGACGTCAAGCGCATAGCCAGGGCGACAGCGCCGGACCGTCAGACGGTGCTGTTCTCGGCAACCATGCCGACCGAAATCGCCGAACTGGCGAAAGGCCTGCTGAAGAACCCGATTCGCGTCGAAGTCGCTCCTCACAGCACCGCGGCCGCCGAGATCGTGCAGGGCGTCGTCTTTGCCCGCACCAAGCAGAAGCGCCAGGTGCTGGCCAACATGCTTGCCGACGAGGCGATGAAGTCCGTCATCATCTTTTCGCGCACCAAGCATGGCGCCGACAGGGTAACAAAGGATCTCGAGCGCGACGGCTTCAAGGCCGCCGTCATCCACGGCAACAAATCGCAGAACGCCCGCCAGAAGGCGCTCAACGATTTCCGCGAAGGTTCGGTGCGCATTCTCGTGGCGACCGACATTGCGGCGCGCGGCATCGACGTGCCCGGCATCAGCCATGTGGTGAATTTCGACCTGCCGGACGAGGCGGAGAGCTATGTCCACCGCATCGGCCGCACCGGCCGCAACGGCATGGACGGCATCGCCGTCACACTCTGCGACCCGTCTGAAAACAGCAAGCTGCGTCAGGTCGAGCGCATCATCCGCACCAAGCTGCCGATCGTTGCCGACCATCTCGGCAGCCCCGATCCGCAGCGCAATCCCGCCGAGAAGAACGAGCGCAGCTTCGAACCGGCCAATGATCGCAACGACCACAATGGCCGCCGCGACGGCAGGCGGCCCGGCGGCGCAAACAACGGCTTCGGCAAGAAGCGGTTCGGCGACAAGCCGGCCTTTGCGGGCGAGCGCAAGCCGGAAGGCGCCAAGCCCTTCAAGGGCAATAACAAGCGCCGCTTCGGCGGCAAGCGGCCGGCAGCGCGGGCCGCATAATTTGACCGCGTTGCAGTCGGCCAAGCCTGGCTTGGTCATTCACGATTGATGAGGGCGCCCCAAACGAAACATAGGTAGCCCGTTTTGTTTTTGGGCGTTTGTTAAAATAACCACCCCCACGGAAACAAATAAAAAAACCCGCCCCAGGAAAACCGAGGTAGATTGCGAAACCG
>NZ_JBVVQI010000005.1:15764-221779 GCF_055811495.1 Mesorhizobium sp. WSM4830
CCCCCCGGGCGGGGGGGGCCCGGGGGGGGCGCGCGGGGTCCAAAATATTGCCCCGGGGGGCCCGCCCCCCCCGGGGGTTTTTTCCCCCCCCGCCCGCGCGCCCCCCCCCCCCCCCCGGGGGGCCCCCCCCTTTTGCTTGAGGGCCTTTGGTTCACTTCACCACCGCCTCGATCCAAATGACAATCCGCCGCGCGAGGAAAGCCGTGGTCGATGGCGACAGCGCGTCGCCGGCAATGACCTGGCGCCCCAGCGACCCGCAAACATGATCGTCGCCCCGTCACTGATCCTATTCGACCGGCGGCTTGCGGTCGAAATTCAGCGGCCGCGCATTCCAGCGGGTGACCGTGCTGATCACCCATCGGCAGAACGGCCTCGGCAGCATCCTGAGCAGCTTCAGCGTCCAGCTCAGGCGGCGTGGGAAAGTGACTTCGAAGCCGCCGTATTCGATGCCTTGCGCGATGCGGCGCGAGGCCAGATTGACCGGCATCAAGCCCGGCATCGGCAGGAAGTTCTTTTCGGTCAGCCGCGTGTCGACAAAGCCCGGATTAATCACCTGGATGCGGACGTTCATCTTGTCGAAATCGTATTTCAGCGACTCGGCCAGGATATTGACTGCCGCCTTGGTGCCGCCATAGGCGGCGGTGGTCGGCCAGCCGAAATAGGCGGTGACCGAACCGATCAGCACGACATGACCGCGCGAGCGTATGCGCATGCGTTCGATGACAGGCACCAGGCCATTGATGATGCCGAAATAATTGACCTCGAAAGACCGACGGAAATTGCGCGCCACAAGATCCTCGCCCGGCGTTGCGATATAGCTTCCAGCGTTGAACACTGCCAACACGATCGGACCGAGATCTTTCTCGATCGCTGCAACCGTCTTCGCCATACGTTTTTCGTCGGTCACGTCGCAAGGATAGGCTGCGACACGGCCCGCCATCTGCGCCGTTTCGACGATGAGCGTATCGATCGGATGGTCATCGGGCGCAGTCACCGCGACGACATAGCCCCGAGCGGCAAGATCCTTGGTCAGCGAACGGCCGATACCGCTGCTGCCGCCCGTAATCCAGGCGACGCCATGCTTCGGATTGGCCCGATAGAGTGTCATGCTGCGCCCCGCCGGCTCTTCTTAGCTTGTGCTCTAACGGTGAAGAAATCGAATGAAAAGAGTGCTTTTCGGTACATGGTTGAAATGAATACCGGCCGGGCGCGCCTGGCTGCAGGAATTGCAGTGTGCGAAATGCGACTGGACCAGGCAAATTCTTGCCTTGAAACCGAAGCTTCGGGTTTCTAGGGTTTCGCCGCACCCACAAAGGAATCTCCATGCCCCGTTCTGTGATCGACGTGATCGGCAACACGCCCCTGATCCGCCTCAACAAGGCCTCGGAAGCAACCGGCTGCGAGATCCTGGGCAAGGCCGAATTCATGAATCCCGGGCAGTCGGTCAAGGACCGCGCCGGCCTGTTTATCATCCGCGATGCGGAGCAGCGCGGGCTGCTGCGGCCCGGCGGCGTCATCGTCGAGGGGACGGCCGGAAATACCGGCATCGGATTGACACTGGTTGCCAAGGCGCTCGGCTATCGCACGGTGATCGTCATTCCCGACACCCAGAGCCAGGAGAAGAAGGATACGATCAAACTGCTCGGCGCCGAGCTGATCGAAGTGCCCGCCGTGCCTTACAAGAACCCGAACAACTACGTGAAGCTGTCGGGCCGGCTGGCCGATCAGATGGCGAAGACCGAGCCGAACGGCGCGATCTGGGCCAACCAGTTCGACAATGTCGCCAACCGTGACGGCCATATCCGCACCACGGCCGAAGAAATCTGGAACCAGACTGCCGGCAAGGTGGATGGTTTCGTGTCGGCGGTCGGTTCCGGCGGCACTCTGGCAGGCGTCGGTTTCGGGCTGAAGGCCAAAAACAACCAGGTCAAGATCGCGCTGGCCGATCCGCTGGGGGCAGCGCTCTATTCCTTCTACACCAGCGGCAAGCTGAAATCCGAGGGCAGTTCGATCACCGAAGGCATCGGGCAGGGGCGGATCACCGCCAACCTCCAAGGCTTTACACCCGATTTTGCCTTCCAGATCCCCGACGAGGACGCACTGCCGATCGTATTCGACCTGATCCAGGAGGAGGGGCTTTGCGTTGGCGGTTCGACGGGCATCAACATTGCCGGCGCCATTCGCCTGGCGCGCGAGCTAGGCCCCGGCCACACCATCGTGACCATGCTTTGCGACTACGGCACGCGCTACCAGTCGAAGCTGTTCAATCCTGAATTCCTGCGCGAAAAGAAGCTGCCGGTGCCGGGCTGGATGGAGCAACAGAGCACGATTTCGGTGCCATTCGAAAGGGTTGCGTGATGGCGCACAAGACCGAAGCGCTGTTTCGTGACGACACCTATCTGGGGACGGCCGACGCCACCGTCGTCGCAGTCAACGATCGCGGCGGCATCATTCTGGACCGGACGGTGTTTTACGCCACATCGGGCGGGCAGCCGGGCGACACCGGTAGCCTCGAACGCGCCGACGGCACCGGCATAGCGATTGCCGCTACGATCACCGGCGAAACCAAGGACGAGATCATCCATGTGCCGGCGCCGGAGCAGGCAGTTCCAAAGGTGGGCGAGCGCATGAGGCTCGCCATCGACTGGCCGCGGCGGCAGTTGCTGATGCGCATGCATTCTGCCTGCCACCTGCTTACCGTCGTCTGTCCGTTCCCGATCACCGGCGCCGCGGTTTCCGAGGACGACAGCCGTATCGATTTCGACATCCCGGACGCCGGCTTTAGCAAGGAAGACGTGACGGCCAGACTGATGGAGCTGGTGCGAGCCGACCACCCGATCTTCACCCGGCTCATTTCCGACGAGGAACTGGCATCCAATCCGGGCCTGGTGAAATCCAAGAATGTGCGGCCCCCGGCCGGCACGGGAAAGATCCGATTGGTCTGCATCGGCGAGAACGCCTCGATCGACAGCCAGCCTTGCGGCGGCACCCATGTAAAGAGCACCAGCGAAATCGGCGAGATCCATATCGGCAAGATCGAGAAGAAGGGTCGCGAGAACCGGCGCTTCCGCATTCGCTTTGGTCCTATGCCGCCAGCCTGATATAGGACTGCGACGGGCGGGACAGGAGAGAAAAGATGGCCGACGACAGTCCTTTCACCATCGATGCCGATTGGTTACAGAAGCGGCTCGGCGAGCCCGGCCTGACGATTGTAGACGCGTCCTGGTATCTGCCGGCGCAAAAGCGTGACGCGCGCGCCGAGTATGACGCAGCGCATATTCCAGGCGCCCGCTTCCTCGACCAGGATGCGGTTTCGGACCCCGACGCGGCTCTGCCGCACACGCTGCCGTCGCCGCAGCATTTCGCGCAATATGTCGGCGCGATGGGTATTTCGGCCGATGACACGATTGTTGTCTATGACGGGCCAGGGTTCTTTTCTGCACCGCGCGCCTGGTGGTTGTTTCGCGTCATGGGCGTGTTCCAGGTCTATATGCTCGACGGCGGCTTCGACCGTTGGAAAGCCGCCGGACGGCCGGTGACGGCGGAGCCGACGAAGATCGCGCCTTGCGTGTTTTATGCCAACTTCGATGCGGCCCGCGTCGCCAGCCTTGCCGACATGCGCCGGATCGTCGAGACGGGGGAGAGCCAGATCGCCGACGCGCGCTCGCCTGGCCGTTTTGCCGGCACCGAGCCGGAGCCGCGCCCCGGCATCCGCTCCGGCCATATGCCGGGCGCGCACAACGTGCCGTTTTCGGCGCTTTCGGAAAACGGCGAATTGTTGCCGAAGGACAGGCTACGCAAAGTGATCGAAGGAGCCGGCATCGACCTGTCGAAGCCGGTCGTCACCTCCTGCGGGTCGGGCGTCACCGCGGCAGCCATCACGCTGGCTTTGGAGACGCTTGGCCATGCCGACAACAGGCTTTATGACGGTTCATGGACCGAATGGGGCGGGCTTTCCGACACGCCCGTCGTGACGGGCAAGGACTGACGGGGATGGAAGACGGATCGCTGGAAGACATCGACGTCACCGTGACGTTTCTCGAAATGCATGTGCCGCCTGCCTATTCGCCGCCGCTGCCCTACAACCGCCAGATCGCGCTGCTCAAGACCAAAGACATTCCGCTGCATTTCTACCGCTATTTGATGGATCGGGTCGGCCGCAAATGGCACTGGGTCAATGTGCTGAGGCTGAGCGACGAGGAGCTTGCGGCGGGCATCCACCGCGAGGACCGCGACATCAGGGTACTTTATCTGGATGGTGCGCCGGCCGGCTTCTTCGACCTCAAGCCGCATTTGCCGGAAGAAGTCGAACTCGCCTATTTCGGAATGATGGAGCACGCGACCGGGCAAGGCATCGGCCGCTGGTTCCTCGGTGCGGCAATCGCCGCAGCCTGGTCGCACGGGCCAAAGCGGGTGACGGTGCAGACCTGCACCCTCGATCACCCAGCAGCACTGCCGCTCTATCAAAAAATCGGCTTTACGCCAGTGGCGCAAAAAAAGGAGGTCGTACATCCGATGTCTTTTGCCGAGCGGGCGGCCAGCGTCATGCGGCTTTGATTTTTTCAGGCCCGTTCATCCAAGCTTCAGCTTGTCGTTGCCACGTCCCAGGGTCTCTGGATCAACACTCAAAGGCGGACCCGGCTTGAATGAGCTTGGCTCTTTCCATATCGCTATCGTCTAAAAACCGATGGAGGATCGCACGATGGCAATACGCGTGGTAATGGCCGGCGCGACCGGCTGGGTCGGCAAGGCGCTGGTTCCGGCGATCGGGGCGCAAGGCGACATGGCGCTGGCCGGGGCGGTATCACGCAGCGGCGCGGGGCAGGATTCCGGTCTGCTGGTTGGCATGCCGGCTAATGGTATCACCGTTTCCGCCTCGCTGGCCGAGGCGCTGGAGGCGCCGTCGGACGTGCTGGTCGACTTCACCAAGCCGCATGTCGTGAAAGACCATGTGCTGCTCGCCATCGACAAGGGACGGCACGCTGTGATCGGCACGTCGGGACTGGGTGCTGCCGACTATGCCGACATCGACGCCGCGGCGCGCGCCAACGGCGTCGGCGTCGTTGCCGCCGGCAACTTTTCCATCACCGCCACGCTGATGAAGCGGTTTGCACTTATGGCGGCAAAATACGTGCCGGATGTCGAGGTCATCGATTATGCCAGTGCAAAGAAGCCCGACGCGCCCTCCGGTACCGCACGGGAGCTTGCTGAGGCGCTGGCCGACATCCGCAAGGCCTCAACGGCAAAGCCGGTCTCCGAGGTCTCTGGCGTGCCCGCTACACGCGGTGGTGCGGTCGGCGCAGGCGAGGGGGTGCAAGTGCACGCGCTTCGCCTGCCGTCCTACATCCTGTCCTGCGAGGCGCTGTTCGGCCTGCCAGACGAGCGGCTGACCATCCGCCACGACGCTGGCTCGTCCGCGGCGCCTTACGTGGCGGGCACGCTGCTCGCCATCAGACGGGTGCAGCAGATCAAAGGTCTGGTTCGTGGTCTCGACGCGCTGATGGATTGATCCATTTCGGCAGGAATCGGGTGGGAAGCTCCGTCTTGCGAGCATAATCTCCAGTCGACACACCGGAGATCATGCCATGACGCTAAAATTCAAAGCCTTGCCAACCGATGCCGTCCGGGCACTTCAGCGCGGCGGGGCGGATGCTTATGGCCTTAAGCCAGAGCGGCAGATTTCGGACGGCGACGGCGTGCCTTGCCGTCACTGCCTGAAGAACGTTGCTACGGGAGAAGCCTATCTTGTTCTGGCATATCGGCCTTTTCCGGAGCTGCAGCCTTATACCGAAACCGGGCCGATCTTTCTTCATGCTGAAGAATGCGAACGCGCTGTCGAGGTTGAGTTGCTTCCCGAAATACTCGAAAGCAGCGATTACATCGTGCGCGGTTATGGCAAGGACGACCGCATCGTTTACGGCAGCGGCGGCGTAATTCCGACCGACGCCATTGCCGCACGGGCAGAGACGTTGTTCGAACGCGACGACATCGCTTACGTCCACATCCGCTCGGCGGGCAACAATTGCTATCAGTGCCGGATCGACCGCGCGTAACCGGACAGGCTGCACCGGCTTGGGGCTGTCGTACGCCCGTCGCATACCGGCGGTAGAAAGACACTGTCGATCGATTTGCCGACCGCGGATGAACCGGCGGGAATTTTCGACAATCGAGGAAGCGGGGCTTTGGCTCCGCTTTTTTGTTGTCCGGTCATTCCGCGCGCCTCGACACTTTTCAGTTTTTCGACATAAGAAAAAACCCGTCGGACGAATCCGACGGGCACTGGAGAGGCAGATTCGGACAGCTCAGGCGGCGAGAACGGCCTTCGGCTCGACCAGCTCGTAACCGAGCGCTTCGGCCACTGCGCGATTCGTGATCTTGCCCTTGTGGACGTTCAGCCCGTTGCGCAGATGGTGGTCGTCTACCAGCGCCTTGAGGCCCTTGTCGGCGAGCTGCAGGCCATAATGCAGCGTCGCATTGTTGAGCGCGTGGGCTGAGGTGACCGGCACCGCACCCGGCATGTTGGCGACGCAATAGTGGATGACGCCGTCGACCTCATAGGTCGGCTCGGCATGGGTCGTGGCGTGCGAGGTCTCGAAACAGCCGCCCTGGTCGATGGCGACGTCGACCAGCACGGCGCCTTTCTTCATGCCCGACAGCATTTCGCGCGTCACCAGCTTGGGTGCTGCTGCCCCCGGGATCAGCACGGCGCCGACGACTATGTCAGCCGAAAAACATTCTTCCTCCAGCGCCTCGACGGTCGAGTAGCGGGTGTGGACGCGGCCGCCAAAGATATCGTCGAGCTGACGCAGGCGCGGGATCGAGCGGTCGATGATAGTGACATCGGCGCCAAGGCCGGCCGCCATCCGTGCGGCATGCAGGCCGACGACGCCGCCGCCGAGCACAGTGACCTTGCCGGGCAGCACGCCGGGCACGCCGCCAAGTAGCACACCGCGGCCACCATTGGCCTTTTGCAGCGCCGTGGCGCCCGCCTGGATCGACAGGCGGCCGGCGACTTCCGACATCGGTGCTAGGAGCGGCAGGCCGCCGCGCTCGTCGGTGACGGTCTCGTAAGCTATCGCGGTCACGCCGGAGGCCAGCAGGCCCTTGGTCTGCTCCGGATCCGGAGCAAGATGCAGATAGGTATAGAGGATCTGGCCGTCGCGGAGCTGAACCCATTCGTTGGGCTGCGGCTCCTTGACCTTCACGATCATGTCCGACTTGGCAAACACGTCGGCGGCCGTCTTGGCAATCGTGGCGCCGGCGGCACGATACGCGTTGTCGTCGGCGCCGATGCCGGCGCCAGCGCCGGTCTCGACCAGCACTTCATGGCCATGCGCGACATATTCGCGGACCGAACCGGGTGTCAGGCCGACGCGGTATTCATGGTTCTTGATTTCCCGGGGGCAACCGACGCGCATTTTTTTCTCCTGATCCGTCCCCTTTTTGGGGCTGTTCCCTGTCCAGAGATAGTGAACCACGAATCGCTCGGTAGGTGTTTGCGAATGCGCTTGCCTGAGAGGCCACTGTTCGATAATCGTTGCGCAAAACATTAGAATTGTCGCAGGAACCCGCAAAAATGCCGCTCGACAGGATTGATATCGCCATTCTCGAGACATTGCAGAAAGACGGGCGGATACCGAACGCAGCGCTGGCCGAGAAGGTTGGCCTGTCGCAGTCGGCCTGTTCGCGGCGACTGGACAATCTGGAAAAATCCGGAACCATCCGCGGCTATCATGCCCGGCTTTCCAATGCTGCACTTGGGCACCAGATGACGGCGATCGTGCATATATCGCTGTCCGGGCAATTCGAGAAGACGTTGTCGGATTTCGAGGCGGCGATAAAGCGCTGCCCGAACGTCCTGTCCTGCCATTTGATGTCGGGCGAATATGACTACATCCTGCGCATCGCGGCAAAGGATCTCGTCGACTACGAACGTATCCACAAGGAGTGGCTGTCGGCAATGCCGCATGTGACGAAGATCAATTCGTCTTTTGCCTTGCGCGAAATCGTCGATCGCACTGCCGTGGGAATGAAGCCCGAGCTCGCCTAGGCCCCGAACTCGCCTAGGTGTTGAATGCCTCGGTCACCACACGGTCCATCGGAATGTCGTGCGGCTGTGGGTAGATGGTGACGATGCGCTGCAGTTCGTAGCCGACGCCGATGACCAGCGGTTTGGAGGGCATCGCGGCAAGCGTGCGATCGAAGAAGCCGCCGCCATAACCCAGGCGAAACTGCCCGGGATCGATGCCGACAATCGGCGAAATGACGATGTCGGGCAGCACCGGATCGCCGTCAGCCGGTATCGGGATATTCCAGACGCCCTTCTCCAGCCGGTCTCCGTGGGTATAGGCGCGAAAGACAAGCGGCCGGTCTTTCTCCACGACGACGGGCAACGCCGTGCGCCCGCCCCGCGCGTTAACGGTTTCCATCCACGGGCGCAGGTCCGGCTCGCCGCGAAACGGCCAATAGAGGCTGACCATGCGGCCGGCGATGTCGCCGATCACCGCGTCGAGCCCTTCGGCAATGCGCTGCGACATGGCTGCGCGCGTGTCGGCTGAAACGGCAAGGCGGGATGCGATCAACCGCTCGCGCTCGGCCTTGCGCCAGCGCCTTACGTCGGTCCAGTCGGATAGCGGCGCTTGGAACTCCGGGTCGAGCTCGTGCATAAAACAAGGCGGCGAGGCGTACTGCGCTGAGCCTTCGTCTTCATCCCTAGCCATGCTTCACCTGCAATATACAGTTCCAACCAAGTCGTATCCTGGACGTAGGCTATATCCGGGAATGGGCCTGCAGCATGCGTATTCACGACATCAAGAGACGAGTCCCAGGCAGTTGCAGCGCAGCCATTGCTGCACTGCACAACGATACTTACATCAGTCTTGGCGAGAGGGATAAGTGAGATGAACACAGCCAACCATCACGTCGTCGTCGTAGGTGCCGGTTTCGGCGGCCTCGAATTCACCCGCGCACTTGCCGGCGCACCGGTGCGCATCACCATGATCGACAGGCGCAATCATCACCTTTTTCAGCCGCTGCTCTACCAGGTGGCGACGACGGCGCTGGCCACCTCCGAAGTGGCCTGGCCGATCCGCCATCTCCTGCGCAAGCGCAATGACGTGACGACGCTGCTCGCCGCCGTGACTGGAATCGACCGCGGCGGCAAGCGGGTGCTGCTGCAGGACGGCGGCACGGTCGCTTACGACACGCTGGTGCTGGCCACCGGCGCGCGACACGCCTATTTCGGCCATGACGAATGGGAGCCGTTCGCCCCGGGCCTGAAGACGCTGGAGGACGCCACCACCATTCGACGGCGTATTCTTTTGGCTTTCGAGCAGGCCGAGCGGGAAACCGATCCCGCCAAGCGCCAGGCATTGCTGACGCTGGCGATCGTCGGCGGCGGGCCGACCGGCGTGGAACTGGCCGGCACCATTGCCGAACTTGCGCATGACACGCTGCGCGGCGAGTTCCGCAACATCGATACGCGCGAGACGCGTGTGGTGCTGATTGAGGCCGGCGACCGCATCCTCTCGAATTTCGCTCCCGAACTCTCCGATTATGCAACGAAGGCGCTCGAACGGCTCGGCGTGACCGTCGAACTCGGCAGGGCGGTTACGCGCTGCGATGCCGAGGGTGTCGTCTTCGGCGACGCCCATTTGCCGGCCAGGACAATCCTGTGGGCGGCGGGCGTCGCCGCTTCCCCGGCCGCCGAATGGCTCGGCGCGGCAGCGGACCGCGCGGGCAGGGTGTTTGTCGAGCCCGACCTGAGTGTGCCGGGAAACCCGGAGATTTTCGTCGTCGGTGACGCAGCGCACGTCCTGCGGCCGGACGGCCGGCTGGTGCCGGGCGTCGCGCCCGCCGCCAAGCAGCAGGGACGGCACGTCGCCGCGACGATCAAGGCAAGGCTTGCCGGTGACGCGACGCCGCGTCCTTTCAGCTACAGGCATGACGGCGATCTGGCGACGATCGGCAAGCGCGCCGCGGTCATCGATTTCGGCTGGATCAAGCTTACCGGCCGGCTTGCCTGGTGGTTATGGGGCTTGGCGCATATCTACTTCCTGATCGGCTTTCGTAACCGGCTTGCGGTTTCCCTGAGCTGGCTATGGATCTACTTCACCGGTCAGCGCAGCGCTCGGCTGATCACCCAGGGTGACGACGATAAGGGCTGATTGTTCGCTGCCGGACATTCATCGGCGCGTCACCTCCTCTTGATGGAATCGGCTTCTGGACTCGGCTGTATTTCGGCGCGAAGCTTTGCTTCGGGCAGGACTTGTCACGTCGTGGAAGAAAGAGAAAACGAATGTCCCAATTGCGCCACCTAGTCTCACGCCGCGATTTCCTCGCCGGCGTTGCCGCCAGCGGAGCGCTGATCATGCTGCACCCGTTCTCCGCCCGGGCTCAAGCCAATCAGGCGCATCTGAGGATTATGGAGACGACCGACATCCACGTGAACGTGCTGCCTTACGATTACTACGCCGACAAAGCTAACGACACGATGGGGCTGTCGCGAACGGCATCGTTGATTGAAGCCGTGCGCAAGGAAGCAACCAACGCGATGCTGATCGATAATGGCGACCTTCTGCAAGGCAACCCAATGGGCGACTACATCGCCTACGAGAGGGGGATGAAGGACGGCGATCTGCATCCGGTCATGAAGGGCATGAACCTGCTCGGCTACGAATGCTCGACGCTCGGCAACCACGAGTTCAACTATGGCCTGTCGTTCATGGACAAGGTGCTGGCCGGTGCCAATTTCCCGTTTGTCTGCGCGAACCTGATCCGCGGCACGGAGCTCGCCGCGAACCCGCGCGACGACAAGCTTTATCTCAAGCCTTACGTCATCCTCGACAGGAAGATCAAAGACGGGTCGGGCGCCGAGCAACCGATCCGGGTTGGCATCATCGGCTTCGTGCCGCCGCAGATCATGGTCTGGGACCTGAAAAATCTCCAGGGCAGCGTCAAGACGCGCGACATCGTCGAGGCGGCCAAAGCGTGGGTGCCGCAAATGAAGGAAGAAGGCGCTGACATCGTCATTGCGCTCTCCCATTCCGGCATCGACGTGAAGCAAAGCGACATGATGGAGAATGCCTCCTTCTTCGTTGCCGGTGTCGAAGGTATCGATGCGGTGTTCACCGGCCACCAGCATCTCGTCTTCCCCGGCAAGAAGGACTTTCAGTCACTGGACGCGGTCGATACGGCGAAGGGCACGTTGCAGGGCAAGCCCGCCGTCATGGCCGGCTTCTGGGGCTCGCATATGGGGCTGATCGACCTGTTGCTGGAGCGCGACGGATCGACGTGGAAAATCGCCTCGGCGATCTCTGAGGCCAGGCCTATCTTTGAGCAGGTCGACAAGACGAACAAGCCGACCGTCGCGGACGACCAGCGCATCGTCGACGCGCTCAAACAGGACCACGAGGCGACGCTTGCCTATGTGCGCCGGCCGGTCGGCAAAACCTCGGCGCCGCTCTATTCCTATTTTACGCTGGTTGCCGACGATCCATCGGTGCAGATCGTCAGCCAGGCGCAGACCTGGTACTTGAAGGACATCCTGAAGAACACAGAGTGGAAGGATATGCCGTTGTTGTCGGCGGCGGCACCGTTCAAGGCCGGGGGGCGCAACGGAGCCGACTATTACACCGACGTGCCGGTGGGCGATATCGCCATCAAGAACGTCGCCGACCTCTACCTCTATCCAAACACGGTGCGCGCCGTCGAAATCACCGGGGCAGAGGTGAAGGAATGGCTGGAAATGTCGGCCGGCATCTTCAACCGGATCGAACCGGGCAAAGCCGACCAGGCGCTCGTCAACACCGACTTCCCATCCTATAATTTCGACGTGATCGACGGCGTCACATACAAGATCGATCTGTCGCAGCCACCGAAATATGATTCGAAGGGCGGGCTGGTGAATGCCGGCTCGACCCGCATCATTGACTTGATGTTCGACGGCAAACCAATTGATCCCAAGCGAAAATTCGTCGTCGCCACCAACAACTACCGGGCCGGCGGCGGCGGCAATTTCCCGGAGATCAATGCCTCGAAGATCATCTACGAAGCGCCCGACACCAACCGCGACGTGATCGTGCGCTATATCGTCAGCAAAAGCACCATCAACCCGTCGGCGGACGCCAACTGGTCGTTTGCGCCACTACCGGGAACCAGCGTCGTATTCGAGACCGGCGCCAAGGCGAAGGATTTCATTGCGCAAGTGAAGTCGCTGAAGATCGAGCCGGCGGGCGAGGGCGAAGCAGGCTTTGCAAAATACCGCATCACTCTTTGAGGATTTGAGCGTCGGCTCGAAACTGTCTCAGGGTTAAGAAAATGTCCCGATACGGCAGCCACTCCCAGGCAGGGGGACCTTGTCAGGAGGTGGTACGAAACGCCGCTTGACGGCGGGGGCGTGTGGAGACCGAGGCGAGGCCAGCAAGAATCCCAGGGCAACTAGATTAAGGCTCGCTAAAAAATTCGGGGGGCCTCCCAAGCAGCGTTGGAATCGCTATGGTTGCAAGCGTCCATATGCGCTAGTTTTAGTCATGCGTTATGTCATCGTCATCACGACTGTCACCTTTTTCCTGATCTGGGACGGCATTTACAACCAAGGCCGCTACCTCGACAGGACGGTCAGGGAGGTGACCCGCATCGTGCACTATGTAACCAGCATGGTGTAGTTTCTCTTCGCTGCTACGGTTCGCAGACGCGACAAACCTGCCGATTGACGGCACGCTGCCGCTGACACAAAAGAACGCCGGTCCAACGGTCGAGGAGGCTGGGTTGATCCGGCATATCGTTTTCTTCAGCGCACGGCATAAAGCGGATGTCGAGGCAGTGCGCACGGGCCTCCTGGCGCTTGCCAAGATACCTCATTCGCGTCATTTCGAGGTGACGCTCAACACTAAGGTCGACCCGCTCTCGGATGAGATCGATGTGGTCGTCTATGCCGAGTTCGAGGACGAAGCGGCGCTCGCCGCCTACAAGGCGCATCCGCTCTATGCAGAGACAACCAGCCGGGTCAAACCTCTGCGCGAATTGCGTTATTCGGCCGACATTGTTGCAAGTTGACGAGCCGCCGTCCCCTACGGGCTGAGGTGGTCTTGCCGCTGAGGCGTCGGCCAAGCCCTTGAACCGTTTTCAGGAATGAGGCACATCGCGCGGGACATGACCGAGAACACCCCCGCAAGGCCTCATCCGCTCGATCACCTGGTGCTGCCGACAGCGAGCCTCGATGTTGCGCGGGCGCGCTTGACCTCGCTCGGCTTTACCGTTGCGCCGACAGGTATCCACCCTTTCGGAACGGAAAACTGCTGTGTCTTCCTCACCGACGGTACCTATCTCGAGCCGCTCGCGGTCGCTGACCGGCAGGCCGTGGCAACGGCGATCGCGAACCGCAATGTCTTTGTCGCGCGTGATCGCACCTATCGCGAAGAAAACGGCGATGAAGGATTTTCTGCCGTGGCGCTGGGCACCGAAAGCGCCGCCGCGGACCACGCGCGCTACATGGAAGCCGGTCTGTCGGCGGGAGACGCGCTAAGCTTTTCGCGCGCCTTCACCGATGCGGCGGGAAAGAGCGACACCGCATCGTTCAAACTGGCCTTCGCGGCTACAGGCAAGACAACGGACGCTTTTCTCTTCGCCTGCGAGCGGATCAATGCGCCGAACCTCGACCGCACTGCGTTGCAGGCCCACGCTAATAGCGCAACCGGCATTGTCGAAGTCGTGGCAGTCAGTGGCGAACCTTCCGAACAACGCAATGTGATTTCGATCGCAGCCGGAATCGAGGCTCAGGGCGGCGGCACTGTCTGTGAGCTGCCGAATGCCGTCGTGACCGTTCTGGATCCTGCAGCCTATTCGGCACGCTTCGGCATTCCTGCCGGCGCACCATCTGAACTCCGCTTTGCTGGGATCGTCTTTTCGATTAGGCACGGCGATGCCGTCGCCAAGCTGCTTGCAGCCAATTCCGTCGAACATCACATGCGCGGCGGTGATATCATCGTGCCGCCGGCGCCAGGGCAGGGCGCAGCCTTCATTTTCCGGGAGATCGCATGAACAAGCTCAATCCACTGATGCCGAACTCTTCCGTTGCGGTCGGCAAGGTCATTTTCGGCAACGGCGCGCCCCTGTCGCTGATCGCCGGTCCATGCCAGCTGGAATCGCGGCAGCACGCTTTCGACATGGCCGGTGCGCTAAAGGAACTGACCGAAAGGCTCGGCATCGGGCTCGTCTACAAGACCAGTTACGACAAGGCCAATCGCACCTCGCTTGGCGGCACGCGCGGTGCGGGACTTGAAGCGGCAATGCCGATCTTCGACGATTTGCGCAAGAATTTTTCGCTGCCGATCCTGACCGACGTCCACACTGAGGAACAATGCGCGATCGTCGCGCCGCATGTCGATATCCTGCAGATTCCCGCCTTCCTTAGCCGGCAGACCGATTTGCTGATTGCTGCGGCAAGAACCGGCAAGGTGGTCAATGTGAAGAAGGGGCAATTCCTCGCGCCGTGGGACATGAAGAACGTCGTCGCCAAGATCATCGGCTCCGGCAACGCCAATGTCTTGGTCACCGAGCGCGGCGCATCCTTTGGTTACAACACCCTGGTGTCCGACATGCGGGCGCTGCCGATCATGGCCGAGATCGGCGCGCCGGTGATTTTCGATGCCACCCATTCCGTGCAGCAGCCGGGTGGGCAGGGCGGTTCGTCTGGAGGTGACCGGCGCTTTGTCGAGACGCTGGCGCGCGCGGCCGTCGCGGTTGGCGTCGCCGGCGTCTTCATCGAGACGCACCAGGACCCCGACAACGCGCCTTCCGACGGTCCCAACATGGTGCCGCTGAAGGATCTTCCCGCATTGCTTGAACGGCTGATGGCGTTCGATCGCATCGCCAAAAGCGTGGGTTGAACCAGCGGTAGCGCCACAGCAGCGTCGCCAAGAAAACTTTGAAGAATTTCGAACCCGCCTGGAACCTTAGCCCGCGGCCCTCATTGTCAAAATCTAATGTCAACGATGACGAGGAGCACACCATGACGACCCAGACGGGACACACCGAAGCCATCGCCGCTTCGCGGGTTATCGGCACATCGGTCTACAATACGGAAGGCACTCATATCGGCGACATCGAGGACGTCATGCTCGACAAATTGTCGAACGGAATCATGTTTGCCGTGATCGGTTTTGGCGGATTTCTCGGCATCGGCGAGAAATACCACGCCATTCCGTGGGCGAGCCTAGACTATGATGAGAACAAGGGTGGCTATGTCGTGCCGTTCACCAAAGACCAGCTGATGGCCGCTCCTTCCTATTCGATCAACGAGCTGACCGGCGCCGACGGCGAGGCCGCGCGTGACGCCTCATACAACTACTACAAGGTCGAGCCTTACTGGCACTGACCTTACTGGCACTGACTAAGTCTCCTGGAATCAAAAAAGGCCCCCGGAAATCGGGGGCCTTTCGATGTGGCGGGATGCTACTGCGCAATCTGCAGGGCCGGCAAAGGCGACGATCCCTGCGGGGGTTGCTGATTGTCGCACGACGTCAGGAACGCAGCCGCAATCAGGAACAAACTCACAATACCGCTCAACTGGGACATGGCGAAACTCCTCCTGTTTCGCCCCGCGCGACAAGAGCCATAGACCAGAAACCGGCATGCGGCGCATGACAAATGATGACAGCGCTTCGTGCTTCGTGAATCCCGTAGCGCACGGGCAATATTTGCAGGTGCCCCGATTGCGTTTTGCGGCGCTTTGGCTAAGAGGTGCGCGACGCTTCAATCGATCAATTGGGGACATCGCAATGACGGCCATCATCGACATTGTCGGGCGTGAAATCCTGGACAGCCGCGGAAATCCGACCGTCGAGGTCGACGTCGTGCTCGAAGACGGCTCGATGGGTCGCGCCGCGGTGCCGTCCGGTGCCTCGACCGGCGCGCATGAGGCGGTCGAACTGCGCGATGGCGGCCCCCGCTATCTCGGCAAGGGCGTGCTGACAGCGGTCGAGGCGGTGAACGGCGAGCTGTTCGAGGCGATCGGCGGCATGGAGGCAGAGAATCAGATCCATATCGACCAGACCATGATCGAGCTCGATGGTACGCCCAACAAGAGCCGGCTCGGCGCCAACGCCGTCCTCGGCGTGTCGCTGGCGGTGGCCAAGGCCGCGGCCGAAGCGGCCGACCTGCCGCTCTACCGTTATGTCGGCGGCACCAAGGCCCATGTGCTGCCGGTGCCTATGATGAACATCATTAATGGCGGCGCGCATGCCGACAACCCGATCGATTTCCAGGAATTCATGATCCTGCCGATCGGCGCGCCGACGCTGCGCGACGGCGTGCGCTGGGGCTCGGAGATCTTTCATACGCTGCGAAAGAAGCTGAAGGGCGCCGGCCATAACACCAATGTCGGCGACGAGGGCGGCTTTGCCCCCAACCTGAAGAGCGCGCCGGCCGCGCTCGACTTCATCATGGAATCGATCGAGCAGGCTGGCTTCAAGCCCGGCGAGGAGGTTGCGCTAGGCCTCGACTGCGCGGCGACCGAATTCTTCAAGGATGGCAACTACGTCTATGAAGGCGAGAGGAAAACCCGCGACCCGAAGGCGCAGGCCAGATATCTGGCCAAGCTTGCTGCCGACTACCCGATCATCACCATTGAGGACGGCCTGGCGGAGGATGACTGGGACGGTTGGAAAATACTGACCGATCTCATCGGCAAGCAAACGCAGCTGGTTGGCGACGATCTGTTCGTCACCAACACGGCGCGGCTGCGCGACGGCATCCGCATGGGTGTCGCCAATTCGATCCTGGTCAAGGTCAACCAGATCGGCTCGCTTACCGAAACGCTCGACGCCGTCGAGACCGCGCACAAGGCCGGCTATACCGCGGTGATGTCGCACCGCTCGGGCGAGACCGAGGATTCGACCATCGCCGACCTCGCCGTTGCCACCAATTGCGGGCAGATCAAGACGGGTTCGCTGTCACGCTCCGATCGCATGGCCAAGTACAACCAGCTCATCCGCATCGAGGAGGAGCTCGGCAAGCAGGCGCGATATGCCGGCAAGTCCATCGTGAAAAGCTGATTTTCGAGAGAAAATCCGCGGCGGCGAGGGCGGGGACATTCCCGCCCTTTTTTGCTTCCTGGCTCTGAATCCAACAGTCTGTAACCGTCCATTAAGCACAATCGGGCGACAAAGGTGGCGTAGAGGATTCGGACCATGTGGACACGCCAGCACAAGCAAAGAAACACCGGCCGGCTGATCATCCCCTCGCTCTGCGTGGTGTTCCTGACTTATTTCGGCTTCCATGCCTATCATGGCGAGTTCGGCATCTATTCCAAGTATCAGCTCGAAGCCGAGACTGCCGAATTGCAGGGCAGGCTCGATGCCGTCAAGGCGCGCCGGATCGACCTCGAGCGCCGCGTTCAGCTGATGCATGAGGGCACGCTGGAGAAGGACATGCTGGACGAGCAGGCGCGCAAGGCACTTAATCTGTCCCACGCCGACGAGATCACCATCATGCTGCCGGTCGCAAGATAACCTGATCTCAGTTAATCAGCGATATTTGCAATGATTTTAATTGCTTAGATGCATGACAGCCATGCGTTTTCGGCATGGCGAAAGCCTTCCCTGCATGTTAGCCTGCCTCAAATCGGTGGGAGAACTGATCTCCCTCGCTGTCCGCCAAGAGACGCCCACAGGGAGTGATGCATGGCCACCGCCACCAGAAGAGCGCCTGCCAAATCCAAATCCGACGGCAAAACGCCGGGCCTTTCCACCCCAAAGCCTGTTGAGTTCACCAAGGACCAGGAGCTTGCCGCCTACCGGCACATGCTGCTCATCCGCCGCTTCGAGGAAAAGGCCGGCCAGCTTTACGGCATGGGCTTCATCGGCGGTTTCTGCCACCTCTACATCGGCCAGGAAGCGGTCGTTACCGGCATGAAGATGGCGCTGATCGATGGCGACCAGATGATCACCGCCTATCGCGACCATGGTCATATGCTGGCCATGGAGTTGTCGCCGCGCGGCGTCATGGCCGAACTGACCGGGCGCCGTAGCGGCCTTTCCAGGGGCAAGGGCGGCTCGATGCACATGTTCTCCAAGGAGAAGCATTTTTACGGCGGCCACGGCATCGTCGGCGCGCAAGTGTCGCTCGGCACCGGCATTGCCTTCGCCAACCGTTATCGCGGCAACAACAATGTGACGCTGACCTATTTCGGCGATGGCGCCGCGAACCAGGGCCAGGTCTACGAAAGCTTCAACATGGCCTCGCTGTGGAAGCTTCCGGTGATCTACATCATCGAGAACAACCGCTACGCCATGGGCACCTCGGTCTCGCGCTCGTCGGCCGAGACGGATTTCTCGCACCGCGGCGCCTCCTTCAAGATTCCAGGCATCCAGGTCGACGGCATGGATGTGCGCGCCGTGAAGGCCGCCGGCGACCTCGCCGCCGAATGGTGCCGCGCCGGCAATGGGCCGCTCATTCTCGAAATGCAGACCTATCGTTACCGCGGCCATTCGATGTCGGATCCGGCAAAATACCGCTCCAAGGAAGAAGTGCAGAAAATGCGCTCAGAACGTGACCCGATCGAGCAGGTCAAGGCGCGGCTGCTCGACAAAAAATGGGCAAGCGAGGACGAGCTCAAGGCCATCGACAAGGAAGTCCGCGACGTTGTCGCCGACGCCGCAGAATTTGCCCAGAACGACGCGGAGCCGGATCCGTCCGAGCTCTGGACCGATATCGTACTTTAACGAGAGGGCAAGGACATGCCGATCGAAATTCTCATGCCCGCCCTCTCGCCGACCATGGAAGAGGGTAACGTTTCCAAGTGGTTGAAGAAAGAGGGCGACAAGGTCGTGGCCGGTGACGCCATTGCCGAGATCGAGACCGACAAGGCAACGATGGAAGTCGAAGCCGTGGACGAAGGCACGCTTGCCAAGATCGTGGTTCCTGCCGGCACCGAAGGCGTCAAGGTCAACACCCTGATCGCTGTGCTGGCCGTCGATGGCGAAGACATTGACGAGGCAGGCGAAGGCATCGGCGAGGAGGCTATCAAGTCGCAAGCAGAAGCGCCCGCTGCCGCTCCGCCCCCCGCTGCCGCTCCGGCCAAGAGCGAAGCTGCAGCACCTGTTGCCGCCGCGCCCAGGTTGGAAATTGCCGCCGATCCGGACATCCCGGCCGGCACCGAAATGGTCTCGACCACGGTGCGTGAAGCCTTGCGCGATGCAATGGCTGAGGAAATGCGCCGCGACGGCGATGTCTTTGTCATGGGCGAGGAGGTCGCCGAGTATCAGGGCGCCTACAAGATCACGCAAGGCCTATTGCAGGAATTCGGTCCGCGGCGCGTGGTCGACACGCCGATCACCGAGCACGGCTTTGCCGGCGTTGGTGTTGGCGCGGCGATGGCCGGCCTGAAGCCGATCGTCGAATTCATGACCTTCAACTTCGCCATGCAGGCGATCGACCAGATCATCAATTCAGCCGCCAAGACGCTCTATATGTCCGGCGGCCAGATGGGCGCCCCGATCGTCTTTCGCGGCCCGAACGGCGCGGCTGCCCGCGTCGCCGCGCAGCATTCGCAATGTTATGCCGCCTGGTACAGCCATATTCCCGGCCTGAAGGTGGTAATGCCTTACACCGCCGCCGACGCCAAGGGTCTGCTTAAGGCGGCGATCCGCGACCCGAACCCGGTCATCTTCCTTGAGAACGAAATCCTTTACGGCCACTCCTTCGACGTGCCGAAGATGGACGATTTCGTGTTGCCGATCGGCAAGGCGCGCATTCACAAATCCGGCAAGGACGTGACCATCGTCTCGTTCGGCATCGGCATGACCTACGCGATCAAGGCCGAGGCGGAGTTGCGTGGCATGGGCATCGATGCCGAGGTCATCGACTTGCGCACCATCCGCCCGCTCGACTTCGACACGATCATCGCCTCGGTCAAGAAGACCAATCGCCTGGTGGTGGTCGAGGAAGGCTTTCCGCAGAACTCGGTCGGCGACCATATCGCCAACCAGGTCTCGCAGCGCGCCTTCGATTTCCTCGATGCACCGGTCATCACCATTGCCGGCAAGGACGTGCCGATGCCCTATGCGGCGAACCTCGAAAAGCTGGCGCTGCCCAATGTCGGCGAGGTCGTCGAGGCGGTCAAAGCCGTCACGTATCGCTGAGCAGGGCGGGAGGACAAAATGCCGATCAACATCACCATGCCGGCGCTTCCGCCCACGATGGAAGAAGGCAACCTTTCCAAGTGGCTGGTCAAGGAAGGCGACAAGGTCTCGCCGGGAGACGTGATTGCCGAGATAGAGACCGACAAGGCAACGATGGAAGTCGAAGCCGTCGACGAAGGCACGGTTGCCAAGCTGGTGGTTCCGGCGGGCACTGAAGGCGTCAAGGTCAATGCGCTGATCGCGGTGTTGGCGGCCGAGGGCGAGGATGCTGCTTCTGCCGCGAAAAGCGGTGACGCCGCTGCGCCGGCAAAGGCTGAGGTTCCGAAAGCGGACGTCTCCAAAGCTGAAACACCAAAGCCCGAAACGCCGAAGCAGGAGCCTGCCGCACCTGCAGCCAAGGCGGAAGCGCCGCCTACCGCCAACGGCCATGCAAGCGGTGAGCGCATCTTCGCCTCGCCGCTGGCCCGGCGCATTGCCAGGGAAGCCGGCGTCGATGTCGCGGTGCTGACAGGCTCCGGCCCGCATGGTCGCGTGGTCAAGGCCGATGTCGATGCCGCAATTTCCAGTGGCGGCGCCGAGGCGGCACCAGCGGCAAAAGCGGCGCCCGCCGGCGCTCCGGCACCTGCGGCCGCAGCACCCAAGGCGATGTCGGACGAGCAGGTGCTCAAACTGTTTGCCGAAGGCTCCTACGAGCTGATCCCGCACGACAATATGCGCAAGACCATTGCGAGGCGGCTGGTCGAAGCCAAGACCACCATCCCGCATTTCTATCTGACGCTCGACTGCGAGCTCGACGCACTTCTGGCTCTGCGCACGCAGATCAATGCGGCCGCGCCGGTGAAGAAGACCGAGAAGGGCGAAACGCCGGCCTACAAGCTGTCGGTCAACGACATGGTCATCAAGGCTCTTGCCATGGCGCTGATGGCGGTTCCGGATGCCAATGCGTCGTGGACAGAAAACGCCATGATCAAGCACAAGCACGCCGATGTCGGCGTTGCCGTATCGATCCCCGGCGGCCTGATCACCCCGATCATCCGGCGTGCTGACGAAAAGACGATGTCCGTCATCTCCAACGAGATGAAGGATCTTGCCGGCCGCGCCCGCAGCCGCAAGCTGAAGCCGGAAGAATATCAGGGCGGCACCACGGCGGTGTCCAATCTCGGCATGTTCGGCATCAAGGATTTTTCTGCCGTCATCAACCCGCCGCATGCGACGATCCTGGCGGTCGGCGCCGGTGAGCAACGCGCAGTGGTGAAGAACGGCGAGATCAAGATCGCCACAATCATGTCGGTGACGCTGTCGACCGATCACCGCGCAGTCGACGGTGCGCTCGGCGCCGAGCTGCTCGTCGCCTTCAAGCGTATGATCGAAAATCCGATGGGCATGCTGGTCTAAGAGAGGGGAACAGGGCGGTGCGGAAATTCTTCACCAGCCTGTTTGCCTTCTTTCTTTCCGGTTTAGCCGGCGGATTGGTGGTGCAGTGGCTCGCCGTCGCCACCAATGCCGACGTGGAGTACATCCTTGTATTCATAATCTCGGCTCTCGTCACCATCTTCGCGACGCTCGCATTCTTCATCGCACAATTCATGTCGGACCCACGACGGGCAACAAAACTGACCGCGATCATAGGGTTAGCATTTTTTGTGCTCATTGGAGTTGCCCTGATCGGCTGGACTTTCTCCCAGCCGCCGGGCAAACGCCAGTGGTCGAGCGATCTTCCCATCGTCGCCGGTCTCGTCCTGCCGGGCATCGCTACGGTGCTGGTCCAGTGGCTTTTTGTGCGCTGGCGATTGGGGCGCTCGCAACCAGGTTTCGGCGAGGCAGCCACATGAAGACGGTCCTCTGCTACGGCGATTCGCTGACCTGGGGCTATGACGCGGCAAACCTCGGCCGGCATCCGCTGGAAGATCGCTGGCCGAGCGTGCTGCAGGCGGCATTGGGCAGCGGCGTCGAGATCATCGCCGAAGGCCTGAATGGCCGAACCACCGCCTTTGACGATCACTTGGCCGGGGCGGACCGCAATGGTGCAAGGCTGTTGCCAACAATCCTGACGACGCATGCGCCGATCGACTTGATCATCATCATGCTCGGCGCCAACGATATGAAGCCGTGGATTCATGGTAATCCGGTCGCGGCCAAGCAAGGCGTGCAACGCCTGATCGATATCGTGCGCGGTCACGATTACCCATTCGATTGGCCGGCGCCGCAGATCCTGATCGTCGCGCCGCCCGTAGTCAGCCGCACGGAAAACGCCGAATTCAAGGAAATGTTCGCCGGCGGCGATGACGCGTCAAAGCGGCTGGCGCCGCAATATTCCGCCCTTGCCGACGAGGCCGGCTGCGGCTTCTTCGATGCCGGCACGGTGGCCAAAACCACGCCGCTCGACGGCGTCCACCTCGACGCAGAAAACACGCGGAACGTCGGGCAAGCGCTGGCGCCGCTCGTGCGCCTCATGTTGGAATTGTGAAGGAGAGAGCCGTGGCTGAGAACTACGACGTCATCATCATCGGCTCCGGCCCCGGCGGCTATGTCACTGCAGTGCGTTCGGCCCAGCTTGGCTTCAAGACGGCGATCGTCGAGCGCGAGCACCTTGGCGGCATCTGCCTCAACTGGGGCTGCATTCCGACCAAGGCGCTGCTGCGCTCCGCCGAGATCATGCACTATTCGGATCATCTGAAGGATTACGGCCTGAAGATCGATGGCAAGGTCAGCGTCGACACAGCCGCCGTCGTAGATCGCTCGCGAAAGGTCTCGCTGCGGCTCAACGGCGGCGTCGGCTTCCTGATGAAGAAGAACAAGGTCGACGTCATCTGGGGCGAAGCCAAGCTGACCAAACCTGGCGAGATCGTCGTGTCGAAATCGTCGAAGAAGCCGATGGAGCCGCAGCCACCGGCGCCCAAGGGCGTCAAGGGCGAGGGCACCTATAGCGCCAAGCACATCATCCTGGCGACCGGCGCCAGGCCGCGCGCATTGCCCGGCATCGAGCCGGACGGCAAGCTGATCTGGACCTATTTCGAGGCGATGGTGCCAAAAGAGATGCCGAAATCGTTGCTGGTGATGGGCTCTGGCGCCATCGGCATCGAGTTCGCCTCTTTCTACCGCACTATGGGCGCGGAGGTGACGGTGGTCGAACTGCTGCCAGCCGTGATGCCGGTCGAGGACGCCGAAGTCTCGAAATTCGCGCAAAAGCAATTCGAAAAGCAGGGCATGAAGATCATCCTCGAAGCCAAGGTGACCAAGGTCGAGAAGGGTGCTAGCTCGGTCACCGCGCATGTCGAGATGAGGGACGGCAAGGTCGAGAAGATCACTGCCGACCGCATGATCTCGGCCGTCGGCGTGCAAGGCAACATCGAGAATCTCGGCCTCGAGGCGCTCGGCGTGAAGACGGAACGCGGTTGTGTCGTCGTCGACGGCTACGGCAAGACCAACGTGCCCGGCATCTATGCCATCGGTGACGTAGCCGGACCGCCGATGCTCGCCCACAAGGCCGAGCACGAGGGCGTGGTGTGCGTGGAAAAGATCGCCAATTTCCCCGGCGTGCATGCCACCGACAAGCTGAAGATCCCGGGCTGCACGTATTGCAATCCGCAAGTCGCCTCGGTCGGACTGACGGAAGCCAAAGCGAAAGCCGACGGCAAGGACATCCGTGTCGGCCGCTTCCAGTTCGCCGCAAACGGCAAGGCGATTGCGCTCGGCGAGGACCAAGGCTTCGTCAAGACCATTTTCGACAAGAAGACCGGCCAGTTGCTGGGTGCCCACATGGTCGGCGCAGAAGTAACCGAACTGATCCAGGGCTTCGTCGTGGCGATGAACCTGGAGACCACCGAGGAAGAGCTGATGCACACGATCTTCCCGCACCCGACGCTGTCGGAGATGATGAAGGAGAGTGTACTCGACGCCTATGGTCGCGCACTGAATGCATGATAAATTAATTGGGCGAGTCTCACGCGGAAGACACAAAGGAACTCGACGGCAGAGCAATTCGTTTCGCACGCATCATCCATCATACAAGGAGAGGGCATATGGAAATGAACGGCGTGGGTTGGGTAGCAGCCATCATCATCGGCGGCTTGGCGGGGTGGCTCGCCGAGATGGTCATGAAGAGCAATACCGGCATCCTTATGAACATCATTCTCGGCATTGTCGGCGCAATCGTGTTGAACGCCATCTTGCAGGCCCTGAACATCGGCATCTTCGGCGTCGGCTGGATCGCCTATCTGATCACCGGCTTCATCGGTGCCTGCATTCTGATTGCGCTCGGACGACTGGTGCGCCGCTAACCTGTGCCGATACTTGCTATGCGAAAAAGGCCACCGCGGCATGCGTGATCGCGGCCTTTTTCTTTTCGCCGAAAAGTCCTAGATGACGTGGGTAGAGCGAGCGCTGGACAAGCGCTTGCCAAGAGCCGGGTTTCACATGGTCACCGTCCTCGACACGATTGCCAACGCGCCGCGCCTGCGGCATCCCGAAAAGGCCCACAAGCCGGATCAGGACGTTCTGCGCAAGCCTGACTGGATCCGCGTCAAGGCGCCGATGTCGAAAGGCTATGCCGAGACGCGCGAAATCGTTAGGTCTCACAAACTGGTAACGGTTTGCGAAGAGGCGGGCTGCCCCAATATCGGTGAGTGCTGGGAGAAGAAGCACGCCACCTTCATGATTATGGGTGAGATCTGCACACGGGCCTGCGCCTTCTGCAATGTCGCCACCGGCATCCCGACCGCACTCGATCCCGATGAGCCGGCGCGTGTCGCACACGCCGTCAAGCAGATGGGCCTAAGCCATGTCGTCATCACCTCCGTCGACCGCGACGATCTGGCCGACGGCGGGGCCCAGCATTTTGCCGATGTCATCCGTGCGATCAGGGCAGCAACCCCGTCGACGACGATCGAGATCCTGACGCCCGATTTCCTGCGCAAGGACGGTGCGCTGGAGATCGTCGTGGCGGCCAAGCCGGATGTTTTCAACCATAATCTCGAGACCGTGCCGTCTAACTATCTGACGGTTCGGCCGGGTGCGCGCTATTTCCACTCCATCAGGCTCTTGCAGCGGGTCAAGGAGCTTGACCCCTCGATCTTCACCAAGTCCGGCATCATGGTTGGCCTTGGCGAGGAGCGGAACGAAATCCTGCAACTGATGGACGATCTGCGTTCGGCCAATGTCGATTTCATGACCATCGGCCAATATCTGCAGCCTTCGAAGAAACACCATCCGGTGATCCGCTTCGTCACGCCTGAGGAATTCAAGTCCTTCGAGACGATCGGCAGGACCAAGGGCTTTCTGCTGGTGGCGTCGAGCCCGCTGACACGCTCGTCGCACCACGCCGGCGACGATTTCGCCAGGTTGCGCGCGGCGCGCGAAGCGTTTCTCAAAAAGTCCGCCTAACACTCCGGTTTTATGCCACAATTCGAAGCCCATCGCCGCGTTGCGCATACGCCGGAGCAGATGTTCGCTCTGGTCGCCGATGTCGAATCTTATCCGCAATTCCTGCCGCTTTGCGAGGCACTGACGGTTCGCTCACGCAAGGAACGCGACGGACGCACCTTGCTCATCGCCGACATGAGCATCGGCTACAAGGCGATCCGCGAGACCTTTACCACGCAGGTGCTGCTGAAGCCGGAAGAGAACGCCATCGATGTCAAATACATTGACGGCCCTTTCAAATATCTGAGCAATGTCTGGCGCTTCGACCCGGCGGACGGCAGCGGTTGCAACGTCTGCTTCTTTATCGACTACGAGTTCAAGAGCCGCATTTTGGGTGCGCTGATGGGAACCATGTTCGACCGCGCCTTCCGCATGTTCTCCGAGGCGTTCGAGAAACGGGCCGAAATCATCTACGGCGCACCATCGGCAGCCTGATCCGCAGCGAGCGCGCGCAGACCCAGCTCAAGCGCATGCCGGACCGTCTCCCGGCGGATGAAATCACGGCCCTTGTCGGCGAACAGCTGGCATTCGCTGACTACCGGCCGCCCAGCCACGGCAACGCCGAACCAGACCAGGCCGACAGGTTTTTCCGCAGAGCCGCCGTCCGGTCCGGCGATGCCGGTCACCGCCAGGGCGAGCCCGGCCGGCGAATGGGCCAAGGCTCCGGCCGCCATCTCCACCACAGTCTCGCGCGAGACCGCGCCGTGCGCCTCGAGCGTAGCGGCCGAGACGCCGAGCATCTCGGTCTTGGCCTGGTTGGAATAGGTGATGAAGCCGCGATCGACCACCGCGGAAGAGCCAGCGATGTCGGTCAGCGCGGCGATGATCATGCCGCCGGTGCAGCTCTCGGCCGTCACCAGCATGATGCCGCGCTGCTGGCAGGCCTGAAGCAGGGCATCTGCTAGATCGCTATTGCTCATTCAGGGACATCCCCTGGAAATACAACGCTGGCGGTCGCGATGGCCGCTATGCCTTCCTCACGGCCGACGAAGCCGAGCTTCTCATTGGTTGTCGCCTTGATCGAGATGCGGTCGCGCGAAATTCGCAGCATTGCCGAAAGCGCTTCGGTCATGGCCTCGCGATGAGGGCCGACGCGCGGCGCCTCGCAGATCAGCGTGATATCGGCGTTGGCGATGCGCCCGCCGCGGGCGCGCACCAGCTTGGCCGCGTGTTCGACGAAGATGCGTGAAGCGGCCCCTTTCCATTGCGGGTCGGATGGCGGGAAATGCGTCCCGATGTCACCGGCCCCGCAGGTGGCGAGCAGGGCGTCGGTCAAGGCGTGCAGGCCGACATCCGCATCCGAATGGCCGGATAACTTCCTGTCGTGCGGAATGGCGACGCCGCACAGGGTGACATGGTCGCCGGGCTCGAACGCATGGACGTCATAGCCATTGCCGGTTCGGATGTCGGGAAAACGTGAGGCGCTGGAAAGCCGCTGATCCGCCATTGCAATATCCCGTGCCCAGGTCAGTTTGACATTGTCCGGCGAGCCGGGAACGATCTTCACCGGAATATGCGCCCATTCGGCGATTGCCGCATCGTCGGTGAAATTCGCTTTGCCCAGGTGATGAGCCTTTTCGTGCGCAGCCAGTATCGGCCAGAACGGAAAGCCCTGCGGTGTCTGTGCGGCATGAAGCCCGGCCCTGGACACGGTTTCGCCGATCATACCTTCGGCCGTTTCGCGCTTGAGCGTATCGGCAACCGGCAAGGCAGGCAGTGCTCCCTGGCGCTCGCCAATGGTGGCGATCGTGCGGTCTATCAGTTCCGCGTCGACAAACGGCCGAGCCGCATCATGGATCAGGACCCGGCCCGGCGCATGGCTTCTCAACGCCAGCAGTCCAAGGCGGACGGACTCCTGCCGTGACGTGCCGCCGGTCACAGCGACGACACGGTCGGCATTTGCGCCGGCGGCGCGACGGAAGAGCGTGCCATCATCGGCATGGATAGCAACGACGACAGGTCCAATCTTCGGATGCGTCAGAAAGGCGTCGAGCGTGCGTGCAATAACGGCGCCGCCGCCAATCTGCTGATACTGCTTCGGCCCATTGGCATGTCCGGCGCGCGCGCCGCGGCCGGCAGCAACGATGACCACGGCGACCTTGTCGTCCGCGGCTTGCTTTTCGCTCGCATCTCTCATGCCGAGACGCTTAGCGCATGATCCCGAAAAGTGGTATCGCTTTCGGAAGACCTAGGGATTGATGCGGTCCGGCGGTCCTTTTTTCCCAAATGCGCCTTAATGTCACGACATTGCGCGTTGCACATTGCCGTCGTTCTGGCTAGAGAATGTGCAGCAATCGAAGGTGCTTGGTTTTTGTGCATGCCTGATGTGACCAAATTGGCTTCGCCGCTGGATGTGGGTGGCGTGAGAATCCGCAATCGCGTGTTTCTCGCGCCGATGTCGGGCATCACCGACGAGCCGTTCCGGCAGCGCGCCCATGCCCATGGCGCCGGGCTGGTTGTATCGGAAATGGTGGCGAGCGGTGAGCTCGCAAAGGGCAGGGCTGGCTCGGGCCTGCGCATCCGTCATTCCGGGCTGCCTGTCCACATGGTCCAGCTTGCCGGCCGCGAGGCGGTGCACATGGCCGAGGGCGCGCGAATCGCGGCCGGCGAGGGTGCCGACATCATCGACATCAACATGGGCTGTCCGGCCAAGAAGGTGACGGGCGGCTATGCCGGTTCAGCACTGATGCGAGACCTCGACCACGCGCTGTCGCTGATCGAAGCGGTGATCGGCGCGATCGACGTGCCGGTCACGGTCAAAATGCGGCTCGGTTGGGACGAAGGTGCGCTCAACGCGCCGATGCTGGCGCGACGCGCCGAGCAGGCCGGGGTGAAAATGGTTACGGTGCACGGCCGCACGCGTTGCCAGTTCTATCAGGGCAAAGCCGACTGGCGTGCCATCGCACGCGTCAAGCAGGCCGTCTCGATCCCGGTGGTTGCCAATGGTGATGTCGGCTGGCCGGCAGAGGCTGCGTCGATCCTCGATCAGTCCGGCGCCGACGCGGTGATGATCGGCCGTGCGCACTATGGCGCGCCGTGGACTGCCGGCAGCATTGTGGCGGCCGCGCTGGCCGAGCCGGTATCCGGCATGCCGGACAGCCCGCAAGCGCTGAGCGACTACGTCATTGCCCATTACGAAGACATGCTGACGCTATATGGCGTGGAAAGCGGATTGCGCCAGGCGCGCAAGCATCTCGGCTGGTATCTCGACCGCCACGCCGCCACAAGCGACGACCGGCGCAAGGCCATACTCACGTCTTTCGAGCCTGGGCATGTCATTGCCTTGCTGCGCGACATGTTCTCAAGCGCTCCCGAAGCGGCGAACCTGCGGAGTGCGGCATGAACGCTACCGTCACACAGAGCACGGATATGGCGGACGCCGCGCATATTGTGCTCAACACCATTCGTCGGCCGGTAATCATGGTCGATCCACAAGGCTTCATCACCTTCGCCAATGCCGATGCCGAGGATTTTTTCCGCTCGAGCGCCACGATGCTCGCCCGCAACACGCTGCACAAGCTCATTCCTTTCGGCAGTCCGCTGCTAACGCTTGTCGACCAGGTGCGCGAGCGCCGGGCGCCGGTCAACGAATACCGGGTGGACGTGTCGTCGCCACGTCTCGGCATCGAGAAGGTAGTCGACCTCTACGTCGCACCGGTGACTGAATTTCCAGGCTCGGTCGTGGTGATGTTCCAGGAACGCTCAATGGCCGACAAGATCGACCGGCAGATGACGCATCGCGGCGCGGCACGCTCGGTTACCGGCCTTGCCGCGATGCTTGCCCATGAGATCAAGAACCCGCTGTCCGGCATTCGGGGTGCCGCGCAGCTGCTTGAACTGTCGGCGTCTGACGAGGATCGCGCACTGACCAGGCTGATCACCGACGAGACCGACCGCATTGTCTCGCTGGTCGACCGCATGGAGGTATTTTCGGACGAGCGGCCGATCGACCGTTATCCCGTCAACATCCATGTCGTGCTCGACCATGTCAAGGCAATCGCCAAGAACGGTTTTGCCAAGCGGATCAAGATATTGGAGGACTATGATCCATCATTGCCTCCGGTTTTTGCCAATCGCGACCAGCTCATCCAGGTGTTCCTCAATCTGGTAAAAAATGCCGCCGAGGCGATCGGCAGCGATCGACAGGGCGAGATCATACTGTCGACAGCCTTCCGCCCGGGCATTCGCGTTTCCGTACCCGGGACTCAGGACCGCGTGTCGCTGCCATTGGAATTCTGCGTACGCGACAACGGTTCGGGTGTCTCCGAGGATATCCTGCCGATCCTGTTCGATCCTTTCATCACCACCAAGCCGAACGGCTCCGGTCTCGGTCTGGCGCTGGTCGCAAAGATAGTCGGCGAGCATGGCGGCATCATCGAATGCGAATCGACCCCGCGCGGCACCACCTTCCGCATCCTGATGCCGGCGTGGAAAGAAACCCAGTTTGGCACCGACGACGACGGTGAAGGAGACCGCAAATGACCGTTCGCGGCAATATTCTCGTCGCCGACGACGATGCGGCCATCCGCACCGTCCTCAACCAGGCGCTTTCGCGCGTTGGCCACGACGTGCGTGTCACCTCCAACGCTTCGACGCTGTGGCGCTGGGTTGCGGCGGGCGAGGGTGATCTGGTTATCACCGACGTTGTCATGCCTGACGAGAACGCCTTCGACATGCTGCCGCGCATCAAGAAGGCGCGACCGGAACTGCCGGTCATCGTCATGAGTGCGCAGAACACGTTCATGACAGCAATCCGAGCCTCCGAAACCGGAGCCTATGAATATCTGCCGAAACCGTTCGACCTGACCGAACTGCTCAACATCGTCAACCGCGCGCTTTCCGAGCCGCGGCGGCCCAAGATCGATACGCGGGCCGACGAGCCGCCGGAAACGATGCCGCTGGTCGGCCGCTCGGCGGCCATGCAGGACATCTACCGCATGCTGGCGCGCATGATGCAGACCGACCTAACGGTGATGATCAGCGGAGAGTCGGGTACCGGAAAGGAACTGGTGGCGCGCGCGCTGCATGAGTACGGCCGCCGCCGGGGCGGTCCCTTCGTCGCCATCAACATGGCAGCGATCCCGCGCGACTTGATCGAATCGGAGTTGTTCGGGCACGAGAAGGGTGCGTTCACTGGTGCGCAGAACCGATCCACCGGCCGTTTCGAGCAAGCCGAAGGCGGCACGCTCTTCCTCGACGAGATCGGCGACATGCCGATGGAAGCGCAGACGCGGCTGCTGCGTGTGTTGCAGCAGGGCGAATACACTACGGTCGGCGGCCGCACGCCGATCAAGACCGACGTGCGCATCGTCGCTGCCACCAACAAGGACCTACGCACGCTGATCAATCAGGGGCTTTTCCGGGAGGATCTGTTCTACCGCTTGAACGTTGTGCCGCTCAGGCTGCCGGCGCTGCGCGAGCGATCGGAGGACATTCCGGACCTCGTCCGGCACTTCTTCAAGCTCGGCGCCAGTGAAGGCCTGCAGACCAAGCGCATCTCGACCGGCGGCATCGAGCTGATGAAGCGCTATCCATGGCCGGGTAACGTGCGCGAACTCGAAAACCTCATCCGCAGGCTGGCTGCGCTGTATTCGCAGGACGAGATTTCCGCCGAGATCATCGAGGCGGAGTTGAAGACCGGCGAAAGGCCTGTCGTTCCAGGTGGTGGCAACCTCATTCCCGATGACCTTTCCATCGGCCAGGCGGTGGAGCATTTCCTGCAACGCTATTTTGCCTCGTTTGCCGGCGATTTGCCACCGGCCGGCCTCTATCAGCGAATCCTCTCCGAGGTCGAATATCCGCTCGTCCTCGCCTCAATGACCGCAACGCGCGGTAACCAGATCAAGGCTGCCGAACTGCTGGGGCTCAACCGCAACACGCTGCGCAAGAAGATCCGCGAACTCGGCGTCAACGTCTATAAATCGTCCAGGCAGGTCTAGACGAATCCCTTTACGAGCGCTTTCCAGGGGATCGATTGCCGAAAGATTTCCGTCTCGGCCACACTTGTTGCATAATCGCCACAATGCGTTGCATACATCCGACGCAATCACTGGCTCTAGACTGCGACATGGCCCTGCACGCACCGACACTGAGCAAACCGCTTTTCAGCAATACGGGCGCGAGAGACGGTCGCCGGCTGCTTGCGCTGCCCGGCGTGATCGCCGTTGCCGGTGCGCTGGTGACGGCGGCCATCTCCTTCGCCATTCTGGTTGGCGCGACGCCGATCACGCCCGACGCGAGGACGACGCTGGCGCTGATTGCGCTTAATGCGGCGTTCGTCCTGTTTCTGATCTTGCTGGTCGGCCGCGAGGTGCATCGCATCCTGATGGCACGCCGGCACGGCAAGGCTGCGTCGCGCCTGCATGTGCGCATCGTGGCGATGTTTGCGCTGGTCGCCGCCATCCCCGCGATCATGGTGGCGATCATCGCGTCGATCACGCTCGACATCGGCCTCGACCGCTGGTTCGAGATCCGCACCAAGACGATCGTCAATTCGTCGTTGTCGATCGCCGACGCCTATGTGCAGGAAAACGCGCGAAATCTTCAGGGCACGACGTTGTCGATGGCTTATGACCTCGACGCTTCGCGCACGCTCTACGGCCTCGATCGTACCGGTTTCCTCGACCTCATGAACAAGGAGGCGGTGGGACGCTCGCTGGCGCACGCTGCACTCATCAAGCCCGACGGTTCCTTCGTCATGAGCGCCAAGACCGACGCGGACTTTGCCATGCCGGAGCCGCCGGAGGGCGCCGTGGCAAGCGCTGCCGGCGGGAAGCCAGTGCTGATAGAACCGCGCACCCGCAACATCATGGGTGCCATCGTCAAGCTGCGCGAGATCGACGGGCTCTATCTCTACACCATCCGCCTCGTCGATCCCGAGGTGATCAAGGCACGGCAGATCGTCAAATCCAACACCGCCGAATATCGCGGTCTCGAAGACAATCGCCGCACCTCGCAAGTGGCTTTCGCGCTTCCCTATCTGTCGCTGACGCTGATCATCATCCTGTCCGCCATCTGGACTGGCATTGCGGTGGCCGACCGCCTGGTGCGGCCGATTCGTCAGCTCATCGGCGCGGCCGATGAGGTCGCTACCGGCAATCTCGACGTAGCCGTGCCTGTCCGCCCCTCCGATGGCGATGTCGCCTCGCTCGGCGACACATTCAACAAGATGCTGATGGAGTTGAAATCGCAGCGCAACGAGATCCTGTCGGCCAAGGATCTGATCGATGAACGGCGGCGCTTTTCGGAGGCGGTGCTTGCCGGCGTCACCGCCGGGGTCATCGGCGTCGATCCATATGGCATCGTCACTATTGTCAACCGTTCGGCCGAAACGATGCTGGCCATATCCGCCACGGCAGCGCTTGGGCAGAACCTTTCCGCCGTGCTGCCGCATGTCGGGCGCGTCTTCGAGATCGGCCGCAAGTCGGGCAAGCCGGTCTATCGCGAACAGGTCACCTTCTATCGTGCCGGCACTGAACGGACCTTCAACGTGCAGATCACCATCGAAGCCGGCGACGACGGTTCGGAGGATAAATCCTACGTCGTGACGGTCGACGACATTACCGATCTGGTCCAGGCACAGCGTTCCTCCGCATGGGCCGACGTGGCGCGGCGCATTGCCCACGAGATCAAGAACCCGCTGACGCCTATCCAGCTTTCGGCCGAGCGCATCAAGCGACGGTACGGCAAGGTCATCACCGAGGACCGTGAGGTTTTCGATCAATGCACCGACACCATCATCCGGCAAGTGGAGGACATCGGACGCATGGTCGACGAGTTCTCGGCGTTCGCCCGCATGCCGAAACCGGAAATGAAGGCCATCGACCTGCGCGATTCGTTGCGCGAAGCCTCGTTCCTGGTCGAAGTGAGCCGGGCTGACATCACCTTCGAGCGCTTCTTCGGCAACGAGCCGCTCAAAGGCACGTTCGACAGCCGGCTGATGGCGCAAGCTTTCGGCAACGTCATCAAGAATGCTGCCGAAGCCATCGACGGACTTGATGCAGAGGATCGTCCGCACGGCATAATCCGGATTCAAGCCGGGCGTCAGAATGGCGCGATTCGAATCGACGTCATCGACAACGGCAGGGGCTTGCCGCGCGAGAACCGGCAGCGCTTGCTCGAGCCTTACATGACGACACGCGAGAAAGGCACCGGGCTTGGCCTCGCTATCGTCAAGAAGATCGTGGAGGACCATGGCGGGCGACTCGAATTGCACGATGCACCAGCGGACTTCCACGATGGGCGGGGTGCAATGATCAGCATCATCCTGCCGGTTGCCGCCACCGTTCCGATACGCGGCGAGGGCAAGACGGAACACGAAAAAGAAACTGAAAAGGTCGGTAATGGCTTCTGATATTCTCATCGTCGATGACGAGGAAGACATCCGCGAACTCGTCGCCGGTATCCTGAGCGACGAAGGTCACGAAACACGCACGGCGTTTGATGCCGACAGCGCACTGGCGGCGGTCGCCGACCGGGCACCCAGACTGATCTTCCTCGACATCTGGCTGCAGGGTTCGCGGCTCGATGGTCTGGCTTTGCTAGACGAGATCAAGACGATGCACCCGAATCTGCCGGTGGTGATGATCTCGGGCCACGGCAATATCGAAACGGCAGTCTCGGCCATCCGCCGCGGCGCCTATGATTTCATCGAAAAGCCTTTCAAGGCCGACAGGCTGATCCTCATTGCCGAACGGGCGCTCGAAACCTCCAAATTGAGACGCGAGGTTTCGGACCTCAAGCTGCGCAGCGGCGAGACTTTCGACCTCATCGGCATGTCGTCGGCAATGAGCCAATTGCGCCAGACCATCGAGCGCGTCGCGCCGACCAACAGCCGCGTCATGATCATTGGCCCCTCCGGCTCGGGCAAGGAACTGGCCGCGCGCGCCATCCACGCGCTCTCAGCGCGCAAGAGTGCACCGTTTGTGACGCTGAGCGCCGCCAACATCACCCCGGAGCGTATGGAGATCGAGCTGTTCGGCACCGAATCGAACGGCGTCGAACGCAAGGTCGGTGCGCTGGAGGAGGCCCATCGCGGCATTCTCTACATCGATGAAGTGGCCGACATGCCGCGCGAGACGCAGAACAAGATCCTGCGCGTGCTAGTCGAACAGCAGTTCGAGCGGGTAGGGGGCACCAAGCGGGTCAAGGTCGACGTGCGCATCATCTCGTCGACCTCGCAGAACCTGGAAGCCATGATCGCCGACGGCCGTTTCCGCGAGGACCTTTATCACCGCCTGGCCGTGGTTCCGGTTATGGTGCCGGGACTGGCCGAGCGTCGCGAGGACATTCCTTATCTGGTCGACAATTTCATGAAGCAGATCGCTCGCCAGGCCGGCATCAAGCCGCGCCGCATCGGCGACGACGCGCTGGCGGTGCTGCAGGCGCACAACTGGCCGGGCAACGTTCGGCAGTTGCGAAACAATGTCGAGCGCCTGATGATCCTGGCGCGCGGCGACAATGTCGATGCGCCGATCACCGCTGACCTCTTGCCTGCCGAGATCGGCGACGTCATGCCGCGCACTCCAAACAAGTCCGATCAGCACATAATGGCGCTGCCGCTGCGGGAAGCGCGCGAACAATTCGAGAAGGACTATCTGATCGCCCAGATCAACCGTTTTGGCGGCAACATCTCGAAGACAGCAGAGTTTATCGGCATGGAACGCTCTGCATTGCACCGCAAGCTGAAGTCGCTGGGCGTCTGACAGCCAAACCGGTCGTGGCCCACGCAATTATCGGTTACGGCGGTGTTGGAATCGCATAAGAAAGCCGGGACTTCTTCCAGGGATTAGCCATGCCGCGCATTGCCTATGTGAACGGGCGCTACGTCGCTCACGCCGAAGCTTCCGTGCATATCGAGGACCGTGGCTATCAATTCGCCGACGGCGTCTACGAGGTCTGCGAGGTGGCACGAGGCTTCATCGTCGACATGCCGCGCCATCTCGCCCGATTGAACCGCTCGCTTACCGAACTCTCGATCGATTGGCCGATCACGCGCGGCGTGCTGCCGCTCGTCATGCGCGAGGTGGTGCGCCGCAACCATGTCGTCGACGGCCTGGTCTATGTCCAGGTGACGCGCGGTGTCGCCAGCCGCGAGTTTTTCTTCCCGCCGGCGGGCACGAAGCCGTCGCTGGTGGTGACCGCCAAAAAAGCCGATCCTGCAGCTGCCGCGAAGCGGGCCGAGAGCGGAATCCGGGTCATCACGGTGCCGGAGAACCGGTGGGATCGGGTGGATATCAAGTCGGTCGGCCTGCTGCCGAACGTGCTGGCCAAGCAGAAAGCCAAGGAAGCCGGCGCTCAGGAGGCCTGGTTCGTCGATGTCGACGGCACCGTCAAGGAAGGTGGATCGTCGAACGCCTGGATCATCACCAGGGACGGCGTGCTGGTGACGCGCCCCGCCGAGCACGGCATCCTGCGCGGCATCACCCGCACGACGCTGTTCGATGTCGCTGCCAAGCTCGGCCTGAAGATCGAGGAGCGCGGCTTTTCGGTTGCCGAGGCCAAGGCCGCACGCGAGGTTTTCATCAGCTCCGCGACCACGATTGCCATGCCCGTGGTAGCGATCGATGGCGCTGCCGTCGCCAACGGCCACCCGGGCTCGATAACAGTTTCATTACGGCAGGCCTTTTTTGACGTTGCGGAAAAAAGTCCAGCCTGATAACCGCACAGATGGAATGAACATCAATATATCTCGTTCTGCTTGTCGTTACTGACGGCAAGATGGTGTTTGCGTGCTTGACATGTGCCGGCTAATTTGGCGCATTGGCCTGCAAACCGAAGGGGATCGGCGAAAGACAAGAACAATGGCGGAACGATCGCAAAATCTTCAGGACCTGTTCCTGAATTCAGTTCGCAAGAGCAAAAACCCACTCACCATCTTTCTCATCAACGGCGTGAAGCTGACCGGCGTGGTCACTTCGTTCGACAATTTCTGCGTTCTGCTGCGTCGCGACGGCCATTCCCAGCTTGTCTACAAGCACGCTATTTCCACGATCATGCCGAGCCAGCCGGTTCAGATGTTCGATGGTGAGGAAAGCCAGGGCGCCTGATTGGCACGTGAGACAGACGCGGACCGCAGCGTTCGCGGAAAACCAGTACATCAGACCGGGATAGAGGCCAACGGTCCGACCCGGGCGGTGGTCATCGTGCCGGTGCTTACCCGGCAGCCGCGTGGCGACGACGATACCAATCGCCCGCGCCTAACCCGTTCTGCCGAGGCCCGTCGCGACGAGGCGGTCGGCCTCGCCAGCGCCATCGACCTTGACCTGGTCCACACGGCGGTGGTGACCGTCAACGATCCACGTCCGGCGACCTTGCTTGGCAGCGGCAAGGTCGCGGAGTTTGCCGAGATCGTCAAAGAGGGCCACGCGGAAGTGGTCATTGTCGATCATCCGCTGACACCGGTACAGCAGCGCAACCTCGAAAAAGAGTTGAACGCCAAGGTGCTCGACCGCACCGGACTGATCCTGGAGATTTTCGGCGAGCGCGCCCGCACCAAGGAAGGCACGCTGCAGGTCGACCTTGCCCATCTCAACTACCAGAAGGGCCGCCTTGTGCGGAGCTGGACCCACCTCGAGCGCCAGCGCGGCGGCGCCGGCTTTCTCGGCGGCCCTGGCGAGACCCAGATCGAGTCGGATCGGCGTGTGCTGCAGGACAAGATCACCAAGCTGAAGCACGAGCTCGAAACCGTGCGCCGCACCCGCGACCTGCACCGCGCCAAGCGCAAGAAGGTGCCGTTTCCGGTGGTGGCGATCGTCGGCTACACCAATGCCGGCAAGTCGACGCTGTTCAACCGGCTGACCGGAGCAGGGGTGCTGGCGGAAGACATGCTGTTTGCCACGCTCGACCCGACGCTGCGCCGCGTGCGCCTGCCGCACGGCACGCCGATCATCCTTTCCGATACGGTCGGCTTCATTTCCGACCTGCCAACGCATCTGGTCGCGGCCTTCAGGGCGACGCTGGAGGAAGTGGTCGAGGCAGACCTCGTCATTCATCTGCGCGACATCTCCGATCCCGATACGGCCGCGCAGGCCGAAGATGTCGAGCGCATCCTTGCCGATCTCGGCGTCGATGCCGGCGATAACAAGCGCGTCATCGAAGTATGGAACAAGATCGACCGGCTCGACGAGGGCAACCGGGCGCGGCTGCTTGCCGATGGTGCTGACGGCAAGAAGGCACCGCCGATCGCCATATCGGCGGTAACCGGCGAGGGCATCGATGCGCTGAAGGCGATCATCGAGACGATGATGTCGGGCGAACTGGAGACGTTCACCGTCACGCTCAAGCCCGACCAACTCGCCGTCGTCGACTGGCTTTACCGCAACGGCGACATCGTCTCGCGTGATGACAATGAGGATGGCAGCGTGACCATCGCGCTCAAGGCCACGCACAGCTCTCGGCAAGAGATTGAAAGCCGATTGCGCCGTCAAAACAACGGGTAGGGGCGTTTACTTCGCGCTCTTTGCCTGCTGCCAGAGCGCTTCCATCTCGTCCAGCGTCGCCTCTTCGAGGCTGCTTCCCGACGCTTGCAGCGTCCGCTCGACATAGTGGAAGCGCGACCGGAATTTTTCGTTGGTGCCGCTGAGTGCCGCTTCGGAATCAATTTTGAGGTGCCGGCCGAGATTGACGACCGCAAACAGCATATCGCCGAACTCGTCCTTGATCGGCGCAGTGTCGCCTTTGGCCAACGCCTCGCGTAGTTCGCCGATCTCCTCCTCGATCTTGTCGAGGATCGGTGCCGCCTCGCTCCAGTCGAAGCCGACGCGGGCGGCCTTTTCCTGCAGCTTCAGCGCCCGGGTAAGCGCGGGCAGGGCGACCGGCACGCTGTCGAGAAAGCCTTTGCCATGGTCTTCCGGGTCGAGCCCACGGGTGAGCCGCGCACTGCGTTTCTCAGCCTTTTCCTCTGCCTTGATCTTTTCCCACATGCCCTTGGCCATGCCGGCGCTGCGCGCCTTGTCGTCGCCAAAGACATGGGGGTGGCGGCGGATCATTTTTGTGGTGATGGCCTGGACCACATCGCCGAATGAAAATTCACCGGCCTCCTCGGCCATTTGCGCGTGGTAGACCACTTGCAGCAGGAGATCGCCGAGTTCATCCCGCAGATCGTCCAGGTCGCCGCGCGCAATGGCGTCCGCCACTTCGTAGGCTTCCTCGATCGTGTATGGCGCGATTGTCGAAAAGTCCTGCTCGATATCCCATGGGCAGCCGGTTTCCGGTGCTCGTAGCGCGGCCATTATCTCGATCAGCCGGGAAATGTCTTTCGAGGGTTTCATCAGGCGAACGCTATCCTGCACACGGCTGTGCGGCCAACGGCTTCAGCCGGCGAGGGCGCATTGTCCCCAGATGGGCGGCCAGACCATGATCCCGAACGGACCGACTGCGTCAGCGAAAAGTGGAAGCTGGTTTTCGGAAAGATCATGGTCAACCAAAAAGCATCAGTCGAGCACTGAGACGATCGCCTTGGCGAGCGCATCCATGCCGTCCTCGGGCAGGCCGGCAACGTTGATGCGGCTGTCGCCGACCATGTAGATGGCATGCTCGGCGCGCAACCGCTCGACTTGCGCTTCCGACAGGCCGAGCCGGGAAAACATGCCGCGATGGCTGGCGACGAAATCGAAACGATCGGAGTTGGACTGCCGGCGCAGCGCCTCGGCGAACTGGACGCGCAGCCGCAGCATGCGCAGCCGCATCTCTTCAAGCTCTGCCTCCCAGTCGGAACGCAATGCGGGGTCTTCAAGCACGATGCGCACCGCGGCCGCGCCGTGGTCCGGCGGCATCGAATACATGGCACGTGCCGCCGACAGCATCTGGCCCATCGCCAAATCCGCCTGCGCGCCGTCTTTCGCAATGATCAGCGCTGCACCGACGCGGTCGCGATAGACGGCAAAGTTCTTCGAGCAACTCGAGGCAACGACCATTTCCGGAACTTTCGCCGCCAGAAGGCGCAAGCCGGCGGCATCCGCATCAAGCCCCTCGCCAAAGCCTTGATAGGCGATGTCGACAAAGGGCAGCAGGCCGCGCTCAACGACAAGATCGGCAACGGCAGCCCATTGCGAGATGTCTAGATTGGCGCCTGTCGGGTTATGGCAACAGCCATGCAACAATACGACGTCGGCAGGATTCGCGGCTCTCAATGCATTCAGCATGTCGTCGAAGCGAACCGCACCAGAAGCAGCGTCGAAATAGGGGTATTCGCGTGTCTGCAGGCCAGCGGCGCGCATCACCGGCATGTGGTTCGGCCAGGTCGGATCCGACAGCCAGACCATCGCGTCGGTGCGGGTCCTTTTCAGCAGCTCTGCCACCAGCCGCAGCGCGCCGGAGCCGCCTGGCGCCTGCGCCGCACGAATGCGCGTCATGTCGGCTGCTGGGCCGAATACCAACCTGGCCATCGCCGCGTTGAAGGCGGTATCGCCGGCAAGGCCGAGATAGGTCTTGGTATCCTGGCCTTGCAGCAGCCGCTTTTCGGCTTCGCGCACCGCGCGCATCACCGGCGTTTTGCCGTCGCGATCCCTATAGACGCCGACCCCGAGATCGACCTTGTCGGCACGCGGATCGGCGCGATAGAGGCCGATCAAGGCCAGGATCTTGTCGGCAGGCGCGGGCTGGAGATTTTCGAACATCGATAAGATTCCGTTGGCGGCGGAGTGATACGCAAACCGGCCATACTTTGCCAGCAGTTTCATATGCGCCAACTCGGCGTCGGTCTGCCTCGAGGGCGGCCGATACTATCTGCGGGGCGAAGGCAGGCGCGGTATCTCCCAGAACGCGAGCGCGGCGAGCCGCAAGAAAATTCGGGGAGGGCGGGATTAAAATGCCAACCTGCTCCGTAAACAGGACATGAAACGGCCGATGCCACGCTTCGATATTCTGGGACAGCTCGGTTCACTGCGCCGCTATGCACGCTCGCTGACACGCGACAGCGCCGATGCAGAGGATTTGGTACATGATGCGCTGGTGCGTGCCTATGAGCGACGCGGCAGCTTCCGCTCCGGCGGAAATCTTCGCGTATGGCTGCTGTCGATCGTCCACAACGCGTTCATCGACGGCTTGCGATCCCGCAAATCCGAAGCAATGCGCATTGAACAGGCGGGCCATCTCGCCGAGGCGAATGTCCAGGCTCCGCAGGAGCATTCGGTCCGTCTGGCGCAGGTGCGCGACGCTTTTTTCGAATTGCCGGAGGAGCAGCGTTCGGCGTTGTATCTCGTCGCCATCGAGGGGCTTGGCTATAGCGAGGCGGCCGAGATCAGCGGCGTACCGCTGGGCACGCTGATGTCGCGCATCGCCAGGGCGCGTGCGGCCCTGCGCGAGATGGAGGACGCCGTGCCGGCACGCGCGAAAGGCCATCTGAAGATCGTCGGAGGTCGATGATGAACCAACTGCGCGATCCCGTGACCGACACCGATCTCGACGCCTATGTCGACGATCAGCTGGACGTGGCTCGTCGCATCGAGGTCGAGGCGTTCCTTTCGGCTCGCCCGGAAGCGGCCGCGCGGGTGATGTCCGACCTACGGATGCGTGACGAATTGCGCGTGGCGCTTGCCGGATCAAAAGGCATGGCGAGGCCCGCGACGGCCGATGCGGCACGGCGGCTGGAGCGGGGGTTAGCGCGCGGCCGTGTCCTTGGTGCTTTGCAGCGAGCGGCGGTGGTCGCTGGTTTCGTCGCTGCAGGCTGGCTTGCGAATGGGCTCATCGGGCCGATATCGGTGACGGAAGTCGTCGCTTCGACCCATCCGCCCGCCTATGTAGAAGAGGCGGTGCGGGCGCACCGCACGACACTGATGCGTGAGGCGATGTCGTCCCAAACCGCGGCACCCGGCTACAACGCCGATGAAATCCGCGCCGCGACTGCGATCGTGATGCCATCGCTGCCAGCGGACTGGACGGTCCGTGACGTGCAGATCTATCCATCGCAATTCGGCCCGAGCGTCGAGATGGCCGTCGAGACAAAAGAGATGGGGCTGGTCTCGCTGTTCGCCATCCGGCCCGGAACATTCGACGTCGTCAAACCGACTGTCGCTCCCTCGGGCGAAGTTTCCTCGGCCTATTTCCAGATCGGCGAGGTCGCCTACGCGGTCGTCGGACGCAGCGATGTCGGCGGTCTCGATCGCACGGCCGAAGCGCTCGCCAAAACGCTTTACTGATCGACCTTCAAGAAGGAGAACCACATGAACAATCTCGGATATATCGGGGCCGGAGCCCGAGCCGGAGCCGTCTACGACGAAGGTCTGCGCCGGCACATGCTGCGCGTCTATAACTATATGGGCCTTGGCCTCGTCGTCACGGGCGTGATCGCGTTCGTGGTGGCTTCCACGCCCGCCCTTTACGTGCCGATCTTCTCCACCCCGCTGAAATGGGTGGTGATGCTTGCCCCGCTGGCCTTTGTGCTCTTGTTCTCGTTTCGGATGCAGACGATGTCGGCAGCCGGCGCCCAGGCGATGTTCTGGGCATTCTGCGCCGTCATGGGCCTGTCGCTGGCTTCCGTGTTCCTGGTCTTTACCGGCACCAGCATCGCACGCACCTTCTTCATCGCCGCCACCATGTTCGGCGCGACCAGCCTTTACGGCTACACGACCAAACGCGACCTGACGCAGTTCTCGTCGTTCCTGATCATGGGCCTGATCGGCGTGGTGATCGCCAGCGTCGTCAATATCTTCCTGGGCTCGACCGCGCTCCAGTTCGCGATCTCGGTGATCGGCATCGCCGTCTTCATCGGCCTCACTGCCTGGGATACCCAGACCATCAAGGAGCAGTATGCGGAAAACTTCGGTGCGGAATCACAGCAGAAGCTCGCTGTCTTCGGTGCATTCTCGCTCTATCTGAACTTCATCAACATCTTCCAACTGCTGTTGAACTTCACCGGCGAGCGCGAATAGCCGGCGTTGAACCAAGACCGGAGTTGGACATCATGGACAGAAACGATCAACAGGCGATCGGACAGCTCTTCGAGAAATTGGCAAACGTCGAGCGCCAGGCGCCGCCGCGCGATGCCGAAGCAGAGCGCTTCATCCAGGACCAGATCACCCAGCAGCCTGGGGCGCCATATTACATGGCCCAGACGATCGTGGTGCAGGAGCAGGCGCTGAACGCAGCTCAGGCACGCATCGAAGAACTGGAAGAGCAGGCGCAGCAGCCGGCCGGCGGTGGACCGCTCAGCGGCTTCTTCGGCCGCGGCGGCGGCAGGCGCTCAGGCTCGGTTCCGCGGGCAGGGCGCACCGCCTCCGTTGCAACTGAAGGGCCGAAGGACACGCCACAGCGGGCAGGCGGCGGTTTTCTTGCCGGCGCCGCGCAGACCGCGATGGGCGTGGCGGGCGGCGTGCTGCTCGGCAACGCGATCGCCGGCATGTTTGGCGGCAGCGAAGCGAAGGCAGCTGAACAGCCGACGCCGCAGCCGGACGAAGCCGATCAGGCAGGCGATTCCAGCTCCGATAATGGCGGGGATTTCGGTGATATGGAGTTCTGACGAGCGACCCAGCCTGTGCCTGTGCCGGCGCTGGTGAAGATTGCGGGTCAGCATAGGCGAGGTGGCGAGGGCAACATCCGGGAAGCGAGCCCCCGCCGGCCGCTAATAGCCCAGGCGCTTCAGTTCAGTCTTGACCGCCGCGATGGTCTTGAAGCGGAAGTGCTTCGTTGTGCCATCGCGCCAATGGCAGTCGCATGTGGCATCGAACTTCCGGCTCGCTTTCAATTGAGTCAGCGCCTTCTGGCCCGGCTTGGGATCATCGAAGATGCGAACTTCGTAGAGCGTCCCTTCGACATCGTAGTGCATCTGAGCCCAGGAAAGTATCACGATCAGTTCCTTTGCCGGGTCGTGGTCGGCGTTGGCGAGGCCCAGCGCAATGTCCGGTGTGTCGCCCTCTTGTTCACCGAGCGTGACCTGGATTGCACGATACCTGTTGTCAGCTAGTCGTTGCAGCGCGACGAGCGGGCGTTCCGGATAGTCCTCAGCGGTCTGGTAATCGACAAAGAGTGTCTGGAGGCCGTTCCAGCTCACGGCTGTGGTGTGCGGATCAGCATTGTCGGCGAACCCAACAACACGTTTGGCGAAAGCCAGGTCGTTTTCGCCTGGAGCACGATCAAGGTCCTGCGCTCGCGCGTCAGTGAGCGCGCACGCGAGTGTGAGGGCAAGACTTGCAAGCAGCGGGAGTGTCTTCATGATTCGCAACCCTAGCATGCCCGTTGCCTCCACAGCGCTATAGCGAATGTCTAAGAATGACCGGTCTGATCTCGCCGCCAACGGATGCTATAGGCGTTAGTCGCATAAGATAGATTATGGAACTGACGTGGCCGATTAGATGTGGCGTGAAGATAGCACCTCGCGAGATCCAACCCGGGAACCCAGCCGTAAAAACTTGGTCCTTCACGCTGATTCATAAGGGATTTCGATCGTCATGCCGTCATAAGCAGGCTCGACGTTATCAGGCGTCTCGGCCATTACCGTGGCGTAGTCGAGCGGCACATGCATATGCGTCAGCACCGCGTTCTTCGGCGCCAGTCTCTCGATCCAGCCAAGCGCCTGGCCAAGCGACAGATGGCTCGGATGGATGGTGTATTGCAGCGCGTCGATGACCAGCATGTCCAGCCCGCGCAAACGCTTGGCGGTCGCCTCCGGAAAGTCGCTGACGTCAGGGCAATAGGCCAGCCCGCCGATGCGGAAACCCAGCGAGGTGATGTCGCCATGGAGCTGCAGCAGCGGTTCGAGGGTGAGGGCGCCGCCCTCGCCTTCGATCACCACCGGCCTGTGGTGGTCGATGATATGGGCGTTGACGATCGGCGGATACGAACTGCCTTTCGGTGTTTCGAAACAGTAGCGGAACGCCTCGCGTAGGCGCAGCATGGTAGCCTGATCGGCATGGATGTCGATCCGGTGGCGCTGCTCGAGCACGAAGCCGCGCAAATCGTCGATGCCGTGGATATGGTCGGCATGCGGATGTGTATAGACCACCGCATCAATGCGCTTGACCGATGCCAGCAGCATCTGCTCGCGGAAATCCGGGCCGGTGTCGATGACGACCGTGGTCCGGGCGCCACTCGCCGCGATCCGCTCGACGAGCGCTGCAGTGCGCGTGCGCCGGTTCCGGGGGTTCGCGGGATCGCAATTGCCCCAGTCGCCGGTGATGCGTGGCGTGCCCGGCGAAGAGCCGCAGCCGAGGACGGTAAGACGTAACCGGTCGCTCATGCGTCAGGCGCCCGGCGCGCTCGGGCGCGGCATTTTCCTGAACAGCCGGAAGAAATTATCCGTGGTGATATCAGCGATCTCGGCCTCGCTGACGCCGATCGTCTCGGCCAGCACCTTGGCTGTATGCGCAACATAGGCAGGCTCGTTGCGCTTGCCGCGAAACGGTATCGGCGCAAGGTATGGCGCGTCGGTTTCGACCAGCAGACGGTCGCGCTGCACATCGGCGGCGACGGCGCGCAGCTCGGCGGAGTTCTTGAAGGTCAGGATGCCGGAAAACGAGACGTAGCCGCCGAGCGCCACGCCGATCTCGGCCAGCCGGCGCCCCGACGAAAAACAGTGCAGGATGAAGGGGAAGGCGCCCTTCCCTGTCTCTTCTTCGAGGATATCAGCCATGTCATCGTCGGCGTCACGCGAATGGATGACCAACGGCAGACCGGTCACGCGCGCCGCGGCGATGTGGGTGCGAAAGCTCTGCGCCTGTGCGTCGCGCGGCGCATGATCGTAGAAATAGTCGAGCCCGGCCTCGCCGATCGCCACCACTTTGCGATGAGCAGAGAGCCGCACCAGATCATCGACAGTGACATCAAGCTCTTCGGCCGCATTGTGCGGATGGGTGCCTACCGAGCAATACACCTCATCGAAAGTCTCGGCAATCTCAAGCACTTGGCTAAATCGCTTCACCCTCGTCGAGATCGTCACCATTCGGCCGATGCCGGCCGTAAGGGCGCGGGCGACGATGGCCGCCCGCTCTTCGGCGAAATCCGGAAAGTCGAGATGGCAGTGACTGTCGACCAGCATCAGGTGCTTGTATCCGTTTGCTCGACATAGCGTGGAAATACCGGTTCCGGCGCCGGCAGCGCCGTACCGGATACCAGCGAATGGCCTTCCGCGACATGCTCGAAATTGCGGCTGCCGGCCGGCACCGCCAAAAGATCTAGCAGCTTTGCCGCCGACTGCGGAATGAAGGGCTGGCACAGCAACCCGACACGCCGGATCACCTCAGCGGTCGTCCACAGCACCGTTTCCATGCGCGCCGGATCGGTCTTCTTCAGCGCCCATGGCTCCTGCCCGGCGAAATAGCGGTTGGCTTCGGCCACTACGCCAAAGATCGCCGCCAGAGCAAGGTGGATGCCCTGGTCGGCCATCGTCCTGCGCGCCGTGACAAGGGCGGTATCTGCCTGATCGAGGATCGCTTTGTCGGCATCGCTCAATTCGCCGCGCTTAGGCACCACGCCGCCGCAGTTCTTGGCGATCATCGACAGCGAGCGCTGCGCCAGATTGCCGAGATCGTTGGCGAGGTCGGCATTGGTGCGGTTGACGATTGCCTCATGACTGTAGCTGCCGTCCTGGCCGAACGGCACTTCGCGCATGAAGAAATAGCGCACCTGGTCGAGGCCGTAGTGCTCGATCATCGCGAACGGGTCGACGACATTGCCGACCGACTTCGACATTTTCTCGCCACGGTTGAACAGAAAACCATGCGCGAACACGCGCTTCGGCAATTCGACGCCGGCCGACATCAGGAATGCCGGCCAGTAGACCGCGTGGAAGCGGATGATGTCCTTGCCGATGACGTGGACGTTCGCCGGCCAGAAAGACCATCTCTCATTGGCCGGATCCGGATAACCGGCGGCGGTGATGTAGTTGGTTAGGGCATCGACCCAGACATACATCACATGCTTCCCATCGCCGGGCACCGGCACGCCCCATTTGAATGTGGTGCGCGAGATCGACAGATCCTTCAGGCCGGATTTGACAAAGCTGATGATTTCATTGCGCCGCTCTGCCGGTCCGACGAACTCGGGGCTGTTCTCGTAGAGCGCGAGCAGTCTGTCCTGATAGGCGGAAAGGCGGAAGAAATAGCTCTCTTCCTCGGTCCATTCGACAGGCGAGCCGAGCGGTTCGCGGCGCACGCCGTCGTCACCGACCTTGGTTTCGGCCTCGTCGAAATAGGCTTCCTGCCGCACCGAATACCAGCCGCTGTAGCGGTCGAGGTAGATGTCGCCATTCTCAGCCATGCGCGTCCAGATCGCCTGGCAGGCCTTGTAATGACGCTCCTCGGTGGTGCGGATGAAAACGTCGTTCGAGCAACCGGTCGCTTCGAGCATCGAGCGAAAGATCGCCGAGTTGCGATCGGCAAGCGCTTTCGGCGTCAGGCCTTCGGCGTCCGCCGTCTGCTGCATCTTCAAACCGTGCTCGTCGGTTCCCGAGACGAAGAAGACGTCCTTGCCGTCGAGCCGCTGGAAGCGGGCCAGCGTGTCGCTGGCGATGACATTGTAGGCATGGCCGATATGCGGCTTGCCGTTCGGATAGAAAATCGGCGTCGTGACGTAGTATTTTTCGCGTGCCATGGATGAGCCGTCATGAATGTCTGAATGAAAGATGTCGCGGTGAGATATCGCATCGAAACGGCAATTGCCATCCGACGCCAATGTGGTGGCTTCGAAGTTCCTGCGATTGATTGGGAATCAATACTCAGGAGCTTCAAAAGCCACGCCAGCGGCCGTCACATTCGCATTGCAGAATTCAGGCGGTCGATCATGGTCAGGGCGTGCTGCTTTTTGTCGAGGTTGTAGGTCTCGGTTTCAGATATAGCGTTCAAAGCCTCGTGCCAAGTATCCGACAGCGTTTTGGCCCGCGCGAGATCGCCGGCGAGCGCTGCCTGGCTGGCGCCGGCCGACAGCAGATCAAGCGCGCGGCGATTGAATATCTCGAACGGGATCGCCTGGTCGCGGCCGGCGACCGCCTCGGCAAGACGGTAGGCGCCTGCGACATCTGTCTTTTTGGACATCACCAGAGCGTCGAGGGTGGCGGCGATTTCAAGCCCGCCATACTGCGTCAACAGGATCGCATTGCGCGCGCTGCCCGCTGCCCGCTCCGCCAGCGCCGCGCGCGCCGCAGGATCCTCCGGTGGCGGCGGCTCGATACCCTCCAGAACCGTCATCAAGCTCTCGGCATCGAGCGGCGCCAACCGCACCATCTGGCAGCGCGACCGGATCGTCGGCAGCAGACTGCCCGGCGCATGGACGATGAGGATGAACAAGGTGCGCGCGGGCGGCTCTTCAAGATTCTTCAACAAGGCATTGGCAGCATTGGTGTTCATGTCGTCGGCGGGATCGACGATAACCACCCGGTAGCTGCCGTCGTGCGACGTCAACGACAGAAAACGGCTGACCTTGCGGATTTCGTCGACCGTGACCACTGTCTTGAAGCTCTTGGTCTTGTCGTTCGCGGGGCGTGTAAGATGCAGCACCGAAGGATGTGCCCCGGTGGCGATCTGGCGAAACAGTGACGAAGCCGGATCTGGAACGGCAAGGCTTTCCGGCGCCTGCTCGAAGGCCGGGTGCCTCAACAGATGATGCGCCAGGTGAAAGGCCAGCGTCGCCTTGCCGATGCCAACCGGTCCGGCAAAGATCAGTGCGTGCGGCAGCTTTCCCGAGCGGTAAGCGGTGGCCAGCATGTTGGCCGCCTGCAGGTGACCGACAAGACGCGGCGTCTCGGATGGCTCTGGCACCCCGTCCAGCGTGTCGTGCTGTTCGGGCGCGATGCGTTCGAAAATCATGCCGGCGCCGCCTGCCTTCTTTGCGCCGGCATCATCCTCTCGAGAGCCGCGAAGACGGTGGCGGTAACGACATCCTCCACCGTGTTGGGGTCGACTGACGCATCGACGACGACGCAGCGTTCGGGTTCAGCTGCGGCGATCGCGAGAAACGCCTCACGCCGGCGTTGGTGGATGGCCAATGTTTCCTTCTCGAAGCGGTCCGGTCCGTCAGTGCTTCCCCGCCGGGCGGTAGCGCGCCTCAGGCCCTCGGCAGGGTCGATGTCGAAGATCAGTGTCATGTCCGGCACCATGCCGTTGATGGCGACCTTCTCCAACGCGTCCATGAATGCCGGGTCGAGGCCGCCGGTGACGCCCTGGTAGACGCGCGAGGAATCCATGAAACGATCGCAAAGCACGACCGAGCCGCGCTCGACCGCCGGCCGGATGACCTGTTCGACATGGTCGGATCGCGCAGCGGCGAAAAGCAACGCTTCCATCTTGGGGCCGAACGGCTCGGCTGCGCCTGAAAGCAGGACATGCCTGACCGCCTCCGCGCCCGGCGAGCCACCCGGCTCACGTGTCACCAGCACATCGTATTTCTTGGCGCGCATCTTCTTTGCCAGTCGCTCGATCTGCGTCGACTTGCCTGCTCCTTCGCCGCCTTCAAAAGTGATGAAAAATCCGCGCGCCAAAGCCTTTGTCCATACTTCGGGGACCGTATAGTCCCGGCGGGAAAAAAGGTCCACCGCGACGGTGCTAACGCAGCCAGCCGACGGCCAGTTCCTTGGCGGCATCGAGCGCGCGCCGCGGCAGCGAGCCGACACCGATCGACTCGGCGGCAAACAGCGGCGTCTCCTGGCTCAGCGTATCGCCGATCCAGACGCGCAGCGCACCGACCGGCTGCCCCTCCTCCACCGGCGCTGCAACCGGTCCGTCATAGACGATCCTGGCGGTGAGCTTGTCGCGGTTGGTGATCGGCAGGAAGATCTGCACCGGTCCTTTTGCCTTTAACGCGACACCGGACTTGGCGCCGCCAAAGACCTGGGCTTCGCCAACCACTTCGTCCTTGGCGAATATTTCAGTCTTCTCGAAGGAGCGAACGCCCCAGTCGAGCAGCTTTCGCGCTTCCTCAGCACGCTCGCGGTCGTTTGCCAGGCCGCTCATCGCCGCGATCACCCTTGTGCCATTGTGGCTGACCGAGCCGACGATGCCGAACCCGGATTGCTCGCTCGCGCCGACCGCGAGCCCGTCGGCGCCTATATCCATGGCCAGCAGCGGATTGCGGTTCCTCTGGGAAATCTTGTTCCAGGTAAAATCCTTCTGGCCGTAATAGCGGTAGAGATCCGGGTAGTTGCGCCAGATATGCAGCGCCAGAAGCGCGAGTTCGCGAACGCTCGTTTGCTGCCCATCGGCCGGCAGACCGGTGGAATTGACAAAAGTCGATTTCTGCAAGCCGATCTGGCGGGCACGCTCGGTCATCTGCGCCGCGAAGTTTGCCTCGGACCCGGCCATCCCTTCAGCGATGACGATACAGCCGTCATTGGCCGCCTGCACGGTCACGCCCTGGATCAGGTCTTCCAGCCTGATCGTCGACTTGAGCTTGGCGAACATGGTCGATGTCCCCGAAGGAGCGCCGCCTTTGCGCCAGGCGTTCTCGCTCACCACGAAGGTGTCATCGAGCGTCATGCGCCCTGATTTGATGGCGTCGAAGACCACTTCCATCGTCATCAGCTTGGCCAGCGAGGCCGGCGGGATCAACCTGTCGGCGTCCTTGGAAAACAGCACGGTTCCGGTTTCGGCATCGATCATGAAGGCCTGCGCGGCCTTGGTCTCGAAAAGCTGTGCTGAGGCCGGCGCAAGCGAGAGCAGCAGCAGGCCGAGCGCCATAAGCCCGGTGAAAGGGTGAAAAAATTTCATCAGGTTCGACCAGTGAGCCGGCGCTTTTGCAAGTTGGCAGAAGCTATCAGGCTTTTGCCTGGCGGATCAATCGCGCACGAAAAAACCAGGCAGCCCCGAGCTCAGTTGCGTACAGCAAGCGCATCCGGCGCACCATGCGACCACGCTGCCTGCAGCATCTCGTCCAGGCTGCCACGGCCGTCGGCAAAGAGGTTGACCGAGTACCAGTCCTTGCCTTCAAGTTCCGAGCGCTGGATCTCGGTCTTGCCGAAGCTGGAAAGCTGGGCAGCCACACGCTCCGCTTCGGCGGCATTCTCGAACGAACCCGCCGCGACATAGGCCGCGGGCGACCCGGTTGGAGGAGCTTGCCGCTTCCACGATTGAAGAATTTCGGCGGGCGAAATGCCGGCGCCATCCAACCCGGCAAACGCGTTGGAGGCGCGCTGCACGCGCTCGTCCGCATAAGACAGCGACGCCACGGTGAACGGCGATTGCGCCGGCAGGTTGATCTCCGGACGCTCTGGCACGATCGGGCCGAAATCGGGCAGTACAATGTCTCCCGAAGCAGATGCTTGCACCGCCATGACAGGCCCTGCATCGGATCCCTGCCCGGAATTCGTCAGCTGACCGGGGAACGGCACGGCAGCAGCGCTCACCGGCAGGCTTGGCGACGGCCCATTCATCGCGACCATGACACCGCTGGGCAGACCGTCCGACGGATCCGGCACCCTGTTGCCTGGACGATACGAAGCCATAAGATACTGCCCGTCATTGCCTTCGAGCGGCGCACGGCCGACATATTCGACCTTCACCTCGGCCGTACCGATATTGGCATAATCGAGCATTTCAGCAGCGCGCTTCGACACATCGATGATGCGTCCATCATGATAGGGTCCGCGATCGTTGACGCGCACAATCACCGAGCTGCCGGTCTTCATGTTGGTGACCCGCGCATAGCTCGGCAGCGGCATGGTCGGATGCGCCGCCGTCAGATCTGCCATGTCGTAAACTTCGCCGTTGGCGGTCAACCGGCCGTGGAACGCCTCACCGTACCAGGACGCGAGGCCAACCTTGGCGTAACGTTTGTCTTCCTTCGGATAATACCACTTGCCGCGCACCTGATAGGGCTTGCCGAGCTGGTCGCGTCCCCGAGATGTCTTGAACATCACGCGCGGGCTGGCTTTCACGCCATACTCGGCTTCGGAAAAATATTCCTTGGAGCGAGGTTTCTTGTTGACCATCGCCTTTTGCTGCGGCGTCGCACATGCCGCAAGAAAGGCGGCCGACAAGGCAAACAGCGCGAAAGCGGAAGCGCGACGAAGACGCGGGCGCGCCGTGGTCTGCATATTTTGATTGTCCCCTATAGCATCGACGAAGGCACCGCAGCATAAACGTCAGCGATGCCAAAGCACCCACTCCAGAAACGCCGGTGACGCCCTACCCCAATCCTTTTTGTGCGCAGGAATTGTTTATCACCGTATTAACCGATTGTGGTCGGAACCGGGCGAGATTGTGGCACGAACCGTCTCGCCGATCGGCATGAAAGTCATCGCTTATCGATCAGCAACGCCGTTCGTGGCGCACTTTGCCCTTCGCTTGGCCTGGCTGCCAGCGCAGATTCAGGGACCGAAGATCACAAGCTCGGTGAACGTCAGATCTCCAGGTGCAGGTGGTTTGGGACCCCTGAAATATTTCAGCCCCTTGTTGGGCCGGTACCATCCCACCAAACCTGGAATCGGCTCCTTGGCGTCGACAAAGCAAACGAGGATTCCTCTTCGCAAGAGAAAGTGCCCCATCGCACCGGCGCAGCAGCTCAAATCCGCAAGCGAGCGGCAATAGATGACCTGATGGGATCGGATAACACCGTGCAACATTCGGCGCGGCATCAACACCAGGGGGAACGCTGCTCCGTCGCAAATGCAGATCAACGACAGGCAGCCCAGCGCGGCGTGTTCCGAGAGTATGTATCTCTCACCCTCGGGCAGCATCGCCAATTCCGGAAGATCGGGACGCATTTCGAGCACGCGACATGACCGCTGCGCCGAACTTAAAGCCGGCAAGAAGGTAAATTGTCCGCTGGAGAACAGCCGAAAGCCGAGCGCCCGGTTGGCTTTCAATGTCGCTTGTGCGGGCGAAATGTTCGTGTAGGTCACGTCCTTCCGCTTGAGAACCGCCGCTACCAACATGGCACCATAAGGACGGAATTCTGCATCGACTGACCAGCTTGAAAGATTGCAGCGGATTTCCTCGCTCTCCGACCCCTGGTAGCGAGCATAAAGGGTGAGCACAACGCCGACGATCTGACCGGCGTGCTCCATGGCAAAGCCATATTGTGGGAACTCGGCAACCACAGGCCGCTGCGACAAGCGGGTCAGAGCGTGTGTCCAGTAGCTCCGGTTACGCGCCGGAAAGCCCCTGCACAGGCAATCGACCACTCCCTCCCAGTCGGTTTCGCAGATTGGTCTACAGCGGAGACCGGGCGGGAGAGCGCCAAGTACGGCCAAAATCAACTCCAGAATACGATTTACTTACATGTCCCTAATGCGCTCAACATATCAGCGCTCAACGATTAATACTCCGTGCGGGTTTTAAAAACGATTTTCCACACTCAGCACAAAACACAGCTCGCCATGGCGCTTCTCACCGTCCTGGATCGCGCCGAAAGGTGCGGCCGCCACGGTTGACTTGGCGTTGAATGCGGCTTTACAGGAATGGAACGCGAACCGGTCGGGGAACGTCCTGGTGCCAATCCGGTACCGACAGCTCGAACCCGCTCCTCTCGCGATATCCTAAGTGATTGAAAAGTCACCTTGGAGGGATGGCCGAGCGGTTTAAGGCACCGGTCTTGAAAACCGGCGTGGGTGCAAGCCCACCGTGGGTTCGAATCCCACTCCCTCCGCCATATTTGCTAGTAACGTGTTGATTATAATGCAGTTTCTTCTCTGCTTCCTTTCCATTCCTAACTCCGTTCCTAACGTACGGGCGCGATGACGCACGTTAATGCCATGGCAAGTCGTCAACCGTCACCATGTTGATAAGAGCGTTGTCCGTGCCTTCAATTGCTGCATCGAGCGATTTCGTTTTCCACGTCTCCATGGTGCGGTTGAACCGGGTCGAGGCTGTTTTTACAAGCTGGTCTACACGATCGAGGTGGGCGCGATTTTCCAGTATGTCGAGACAAATCATCCCGGCGACGTCGTCTCGCATATGCTTCGGCCAACCGGTCGGTATGGCCTTGAAAATTGCGGCGTAGATCCTGCCGGGGTCTAGCTTCATGGCCTTCCGCGCCTTCGCGCGCCGGTAATATGCTCGGTTGTAAGCGTTCTGTTTATCGCGGTTAGCTGCTTTCCATCCCCTGCTTCTGTCTTTCCCTCGTCTGAGCTCATTGGCGCGCGCTCTAAACTTGGCGTACGCTTCAGGGTCCGCCTCGATCCTTTCGCGGTAAAGCCTGTTGCGAAAAACGTTCTTCTGCTTGGCTGTCAATCTCGCCCATTTCTCGCGCGGCACGCCATAGGTGTTCGCGCCTTCGATATGGGCAAGCGTGGTATACGGCTTAACACGATCTGCGGGGCTGCTCATTGCTTCAACCTGACGCTGGGGATCGCAGCAATGTTGCCGAGACATGCGGATTATGGCCAGCACCCCCTTCTGGCTTATGCCCGCTGATCGCGAAGTTAGCCCCCGCTAAATGAAAAGCCCGCCACCGTGAGGCAGCGGGCCATGTCGTCGAGCTGGCGACTTGATCAGTGACGGCCGGTGGGTCCCTCAAGAAACTCCATGAAGTTTTCCACCACTTTATCCGCTGGTGTTGATCGGGAGTTGCAAGCACTGAGAATGGCGGCTGCGATTTTCAGCATGTCGGCGCGACTTCCAACGATTTTTGAAACAACGGCGTTTTCAGTGCCGCCGTCATAGGTCGAGCGCTGCAACACATGCAGCGTCAGCCTGAGATTGTCGCCCATGAACTGGAGCGGGCCGGCGCCGGTGATGAACGTGTCAGAGACGCAGAAGGGTTCGACGGTCGGGGCGGAAGTAAGCGCGTTCATGATGCGGCCTTTCTGGCTTTGGCGTCGGCCAGCGCCTTGTCGACGCAGGCTTCGGCCGCTTCGTTCAGGCGTTCGGCGAGGTCGCGGGCGATCATCGCCAGCGCGTGTATCTGGTCTGCCAAGGCGATCCGCTTACCGTCGCGCTGGAACTCCTGTTCCCCGGTCTGATCATAGAGCACTTCCAGCAAGTGGTGCAGGTTCCCGATATCGGATTGCAGATCCTGGATGTCGTCAGAAGGCCCGCTCATGACGCGTCCCATCCGAGCGCTTCATAGTAGGCTTGCCTAGCCTTCTCGGACATCGATGCCGCGGTGCAGGCAACGAAGAAAAGCTGATCGCCCTCGCCTTGGGTCAGCACGTGATTGGCGCCGGCCTGTTTTGAGGTTAGGCCCATACGGTCCATCATGCTTACGAGAACGTCGAGCATGTTGATGGTGTCGCAGAGCAGCGGCTCCAGATCGGCTAAGGTGGTCTTTTCCTTGGCGGCGCTCATTTCGCACCGCCCACGGTCGCAACGACAAACTTGGCGGTGGCCATGGCGTGTCGGTTGATCTCGTTCAGAAACGCCAGCTCGACGCCGCTCAACTTCCCCTCTTCGCGGCGCCGGACCATCATATCGTTCACGATGCAGGCAAGCAGGGTCCCGTTTCCGTTGGTGGGATGCCGGCCGATGTAGTCGAGATATTCGCGAGCCAGCGAATGGCCGTTATCGCAGTCGGCGCCGTAGCGGCCGGTTGCCTCGATGTTCCAATAGCAGATCCCGCCGACATCGCGCGGCTTGCGGTGCATGAACGATAGATCGTCGGCGGGATGCGGCGCGAGACGGTTGACTTTGGGCATGCCTTCGGCGGCTGCCCGAACAGTGATGTTCGGCATGTGGTCTATTCCTTGTTAACTAGTTATATTTACCAGTTCACCATGAACCCGAATTAAGTTGCCGTCAACGGCCAACTATGAAATATTCCTAGTTAGACAGGCAGAGGACACAGAATGCTCACAACGGGAAACCAGCTTCGCGCAGCCCGCGCATTAGCTGACATGGACCAAGGGACGCTGGCGAAGCGCGCTGGCATCAACATCAACACGGTAAGCGCAATGGAGAAGAAGGGCGCCGAGGGTCTGACAAGCGGGCTCGATAAGGTTCGCGCGGTGATGACCGTACTTGAGGCCGAGGGCATCGAGTTTCTGAACCATGGAAGCCCAGGCGTGAGGTTGAAGGCCAAGCCGTGACCGCCAACACTCCCCGCGCCCGCATGTCGGCGAAGCGCCGGCAAGCCATCTTCACCGAGCATGCCACCCGGCACAACGTCGCGCCGTGCTGCCTTTGCGGCGAGCCGATCCGCCGCCACGAAGACCGCTGGATCATCGAGCACGTGCGCGCCCTCGCCTTGCTAGGCCCGGACGTGAACACGAACTGCGGCCCGGCTCACTTCAAATGCGGTGAGATCAAGACCCACACCCAGGACTTGCCGCGGATCAGGAAGGCCAAGCGCCAGCAGGCCCGGCATGAAGGCACAAAAAAGCCGACGCGGCGTTTCGGGCACCGGCCGGCTGGCGTTTAACGCTTCTTCTTTTTCGGGGTAATTTCTTCGATCTGGGCGCCCTTGCCAATGTCCTTCGCCATAGCCTCAGCTTTGGCCTTGTCCTTCGTGACCAGCACCGTGCGCCAGTGCGGCTTTTCGAACACGCTCACGACGTAGGTTGTAGCTGGTTGGTCCATCATCAGTGTTGCCGGTAAGGAGGCGGCGCGGTATCGGGCGTATAGGTCAACCCGACACGCTTGCCGCCGCAGCTGGCGCATTTGAGCTTGGGAATCAGATCGTCGGCCATTGCCGGCCCATCAGGGCCGAGCTTAGCCTTCAGCTTTTCGAGGTCGAGCGGCTGACTGTGGCGGCATCGTGGTTCGTAGCAATACGCATGGAGCTCCATGCGCTCGTCTATCAACCCCTGAACTGTCCAGCCGTTTGCCATTCGCGCGATATAGGAAGATTTTCCAGTCCGCCAAGCCGCGTCATTGCCGTATATTAGCAGCATCTTGACTAAGGCGCCGGCCGCTCCAGACTCAAGGCATGGCGCGGGGCATTGGCATCGGTGACGTGGTTGCAATCACGGCCACGGTTCGAAGGCGGGTCACGGAGGACCGGGTAAGCGTCTCGATTCCAAGCTACGGCTTTCCGCATTCGATCCGAGACAGCAAGTCTAAGGTCAAGCGAAGCCAGGCAATCGAGCTTACCGGCGAAGTCACCAGGATCGATGAAGAGAAGGTGACGATCGATCTAGGACCGCTGGTGACGGTGGATCTGGACAAGGTCAAGCTGGTGGAGAAATATCGACCCCCGAAGCGCAGGAAGGCGCTGGTAGATGAGGCGGATTAAGCTACTCTTCCGCCGCCGGCTTGAACTTCCGAATGACGAACTCGAATAGGATATCTGAGATCCACATAGCGCAGACCCCGATCAGAAACGCGGCCGCAAGCGTTGTCGTGTCGTCAGCAGGGTCAGGAATCGGCAGGCCAGTCGCCTTGAAATATGTCACCACCGGCAAGGTGAGATAAGCGGCCGCAAGCGCACCGCAGATCGGTGAGGCGACCATCTCGCGGACTTTGTACCGATGTCGCGACAAGGCCCTGAGAACACCACCAGCGAGCCCAGCAGCCACGACCGGCCCCTTGATGCCGAGAAGATCGAACCAATCATGCATTTGCTTTCCACCCACACCACTTTGCGCCCTGCCCGTTGAAGGCGTTCATCTCGTCCAGTTCGGCGCGCGTCATTGCGCCGACGACCGCGAGCGACGGCCGGCGCGGTTGATTGTGGTCGCACCACACTTCACGCGGGTTGCCGATCGGCGCTGTTGTCGTGCAGCCAGCGAGCGCCAGGCAGAGGATTAGCGCTTTGCCCATTTGGTCGCGACCTCCCTTGCTTCGGCGTCGGTCATGCCGGCGGCTTCGCGTTCGGCTGCCGTGGCTTCACGGTCCATTTCGAGGCGGTCTTGCGCGGCGGCAAGCTGTTCGGCCGCGCGTTTGGCGGCGTCCTTCTTGGCCCGATTGATCCCGCCAGCGACGTACAGCCCGAGCCCGCCGACAACCGCGGCGAAGAGAGCCATGATGGTCCTGTTGCCGAGGATGGCGCCGAGCATCGCTAGGAGCGCGGCCATCACAAATCCTCAGCGCGACGACGGCGAAGGAACTCAGTCAGCACGCCGTTGATGACGAGAAACCACGGAAACCAGTCGCCTGGAATGATCGGCGAAAGCACCTGTGGATCGACGTAGGTAACGATGGTGGCGACGAGGCCGATGGCAGCCTGAAGCCGTGCCCAGAATATCGTTTCGCTGCCGCTGAAAAACTTCTTGATGCGGGTCCACATGGTCATTTGCCCTTTCGGCCGAACAGTTTCATGATGATTTCGATAAGCGCCGCCCAGAAGCCTTGCTTCGCGACAGGCGCGGGCACAGGAGGCGGCACAGAGGGCGCGGGCATGATGGGCGGCTGCGGAGCGGGGATTGGCTTCGCGGGCGCTGGCGGCGCTGCCTGTGGCCACCGCGTGTCTTTGATGCGCGACCACTTGGCGAAGGACTCGGCAAGCTTCCTATCGTAGGCATTGATCCGATAGTTCGCGCCGTTGTAGCCGAACGCGAAGCCGGCCCAATTGTGGGCGCGAAGCTCGTCGTCAATGTGGGTGTTCTTGATGAAAGTGACGGCCGCCTGAAGGTGCGTCTCTTCATCCGCCATGAAGGCCGCAACCATCGCCTCAACCGTGTCGTAGCCGGCGAGTTTGTGGTTGAAGCCCATCACCTGAGCGAGGCCCCATGAGCAGGAATAGAGCGCCGCCTGACGGTCGATCGCGATAGCCTTCAGAAGCTTGCCGTACTGTTCGCTTTCCTTGCCATATCCGCCCGGCGTCTTGCTCGCGAGGCCAGCATTGACAGCCTGGGTTAGCTTTGCTGCCGGCACATACTGATAGAACTTGTGGCGCTCGAACAGGATGATTGGCCGCCCCTGCGGATCGAAGCCAGATCCCCGCGTCTCGACATCGATAAAGGCGTGCAACTCATCTTCGCCGACGCCGATCAGGGCGCCGAGTTTGGGCAAATCAAGGTCGTCTAGGCGCTTCGCAGCGCCCTTGAATGAGAGATCATCCATGGGAGGTTCCTTCGTGGGGTTTGGAAGAGAGCAGGGCCTAGAAAAACCTCTTGATCCCGGACGCCATCTTGCCGCCGTACAGGATCGAACCGGTTTCAAGCCGGTGGTTGCCATCGGCCAGGTAGTAATCGTAGTTGAACTCGTTGGTCGTGCTGTTCTCCAGCATATTGATGACCGGGACGCCTCGCTTGTGGCAAAGCGTTTCCATCGCGTCGATCAGGTCATAGAGACTGTCGCCCCGATCATTGACGGCGCTGTTCGGGTCCCACGGGCTGGCGCGCCATGTCGGCGTTGACATGACAAGCTTGCACTTCTTGAAGTTGGCTGACCAAGTTGCGATGACGTAGTTGAGCGCCCCGCACCACGTCAGAACGGTGGTATCAGTCAGATCCCCGATGGGCTGGGCTGCCCCTGCCCCGGTCCAGTCGTTGGTTCCGTAGGACAGCAGATGCCCCTCAAGGTCTTCCGGGACGACCGACATCAGCCGGTTCAGGGCTGCCGTATGTCCTTCCGTGGCCATGGCTGCGATTGCCGCCGTCCAATCGCCAGAAATGAAGGCGTCAACAATCGGACCTGCCGAAACCGTGTTGTAATTGGCGTTGGAGTGGAAGCCCAGCCGGGTCCCGCCGATGCCGCCATTGTTGATGTTCAGCCCCGTCTGCAAGGCGATGACGTCGGTAATGGACAAGCCGGGAAGTCCAGTCCCCTCGATCAGGCTGTCCCCGGTATGAAGCCATACTTCGCCCGCGACAGGTGATGTTGCCGCCGTCCCTGCCGAAATCGCCAGACGGTTCGAAAGCCCGTCATTGTCGATGAGCCGCGACATGGCTTTCTGGACTTTGACGCCGACGATCTGCGCATCTGTGATGATGCCAGGCGTGGCGATGATCCAGGACAACAGAATGCCGGTGCCGCTCGAAATGACGTTCGCATCGGCTGTCAGGGTTAGCTGGAACTCTGCGAAACCAACCGGAGTGACGGTGTGCGAACCGGACTGCGAACCAGAGGTATTGATCGCCGTTCCGCCAAGGGTCGCCGCGACAGTAAAGGTGTTCGCGTCGGGAACCGTCTTGACATAATAAGCGGTGCCGCTGGTCAACCCGGTCGGCAGCGCCCCATTTGTGGTGAGTATGATCCGGTCACCGACGGCTAGGCCGTGCCCGGTCCATGTGAAGACGCCGGGGGATGCAAGCGTAATCGTGGCCAGATGGGCGCGCGGGCCGCTGAGTGAGGCGTAATCGATTGTCGGCGTGCCGGTGCCTTGCTGCCATGAGGCGGCCACTTGGACCGACTGTTGAAGCAGCATCCCAACGATGATGTTGACCTTTTCCCCAAGCTTCACGCCGAAGTCGGCGATCGGCAGGGCGATACGGTGAAGCTGGACGCCGGCAGCGAGATTGACGCACTGTGTCCGGAATGGCGACTGTGCCGGCGGGTCGATAAGAGTGGCTTGCGTGCCTGTGACCGTCCCGCCGATATATTCGTTGCCGTTGCTGTCCGTCAGCAGGCCGGCGGAAGCTTTGCGAAAGAATGGGTCCTGATTGAGCGCTTGCGTCCCCGGCAGTGTCGAGACATCGCGAGAAGCCGGCGCGTTGCTGAACGGAGCCGCAACCGTACCGCGAGCCGCTGAAACAGCGAGGATTTCCGAAGAGCCTCCAGATCCGGGCGATATGCGGATTTCGACAAAGACGGTATCGGCCGGGATGAGGATCGATCCGGACGTTTCGTGATACCCCGAACCAACAGGATTGCCGATGGTGACGGAACCAACCGATGCCAGCCCGGCAGGGGGCGCTTTGAAGCAGACGACGGTAATGGTGTTGCTGCCGGCGGAATGGTTCGCGGCAACGCCGAAGCTCCACGTTTCACCAATCTTCGCGCCAAGCTTGTTCAGCCCCACCCGCCGGTAGCAGAGCGTTCCTGAATAGGTCAGCAGGCCCGGCTTGTTGAACGACCCGGTGCTGGTGTAAGCGCTTGGCTGATTGTAGGTCGCGACAGGATTGTAAAGCAGCGTCCTGGTATCATTGCCACTTCGAGGCGTGACGAATTGATCGTCGTAAAGCTGTTCGGCGTAGGGATCGGGCCAGAGGTTTTGCGGCAGGGCGTGGCGGATGCCGGTATCGCTTGCGGCCGGACCTGCGGCAACCAGATACAGGGCCAGATAGGTCGTATCGAGCGGTGCCCAGAAATACTCGCCAAGAGGGGTATTGCGGGTGAGAATGGGTGTTGCGGTCGCGCCGGTCAGGCCAGCGGAAGCAGCAAAGCTCATCCCGGTCGGAACGACGGTGTAAAGCCCCTTGGCGCCGGGAAGGATTTGCGTCACCGCACCGCCGGACACGACAAAGCGGACCGTGCCGCCCGAACCGGTCCCGCCAGTATAGGAGCCGTCGAAGGTGCCATCCGTGCCGCCGGAACCGGCAGCGGTGATCGTCACATCCTGGATACCAAAGCCAATGCCGGCCGCAGTCGTTGCGAAAACACCGTGACCGGAGAGTGAGGCATCACGAGCAGCTTCGGCAACCAGGACGGCCGCATCGGTAGCGGCGACGTCGGCATTGGTCAGGACGAGAGTGGCGGCGGCGGCGTCTGCGCTATCTTCCGCATCATCTGCAAAGCCTTCTACGGCATCGCGCGCGTCTCGTGCCTCTTGGATAATGGCATCAACGCCAGCCTGCTCGAATGAGAAGGCGAAGACCAACTGCGTTGTTCCGATCGAGATAGGACCTTCGGTTTCGATGTACCAAGGCCCGGCATTCGTTGCCCCGCCCCACACAAGAACTTGCGTTCCAGTGGCGATGTCGCGGTTGCTGTCCATATCCTGCGCCCGCACCCAGGCAGAGGTTGCCGCAATATAGATGCCGTTCTGCGAACCGTCAGTCTGGTTCTTCACCAGCACCCGGTCTTGGGCACCGGTGAGGGTACCGTCGATCGCCTGTAAACCACTCAGAACGATGTTTGCCGTGGTCGCTAGGCGGCACGGCGCCTTGTATGCTACCGTTTCGCCATAGCCAGTGACTTGATCAACCGAAGTGGTCGCCATTTTGATCGACTCCGCATCTAAGAAGAAGGTGGTTGTGCCGGCTCAGCCGGGCTTTTGGCGTGACCCGCGATGGAGCGGGTTCGGCGTTCTGGTCGGTATGCTAATTCTGGCCGCAACGGCGTTCGCTATCACCAGCTTCATCGCGGGTGGCGGGAGTTCGGATAAGTGCTGGAATAACGGCGGCAGGTCCGACGATACCTACAATTGCTAGTCGGCAACCGCTTCCTTGAGCTGCGGCTTCAAGCCAGCGTCATCGAGGCCGAAGCCTCCTTCAATAGCCCAGCGCCAATAGGGTAGCGTCAGAAACGGGATCATCTTTGAAGCCCTGTCGACATCGGCCGGCGCCAAGTCCGGGTTGGTCGTCGGATCGCGGTCGGTCACGGCGGTAAGCGACTTTAGCGGGATGCCCAGCAGTTGCGCCGCATCGGTCCCGAGCTGGAATGATGGGCCAAGCAAGGCGCCGAAGGCGTCTCGATTTGCATAGCGTGATGCCGGCGCTTGCTGTGCTCTGTCCGGGAACGCCGCCGCACTCAATGCGTAGATGCCGGGACCGCCAAGCTTTTCCCAAGTGTTGTTCACCTCAAACGCGAGCTGGAAAACGCCGGATTTGTCGAGGCCTTCTGCCATCCATCGGCCGGGGTTGTCGTTCAGGTCCCGGTTGGATTCGACTTGCTTCACATAGAAGGCGAGCATTCCCAGCGTAGACATGCCCACCATGCCAGTAATGAACGAGCCAGGCCCCTCCTGGAGGCCGCGCATCAGCACCCTTTGATTGGAGGCCAGGGCGAAGCTCTTGAACTGGAGCAGCGCACGCCCGGTCGGGGTATGAGCGAACAACGGAACATCGGCCACGGACTTGGTGACGATGATGGAATCCACGTCTTTGTTCACCGCGGCGGCGAATGCACGGCGCGCGCCTTCATCAGTCCAGTTCGCAATTCCCGGAATGTGGACGTTGCCGTCGACATCGCCGAACTCGGCAAACTGCTTTGAAATCCTTTCGGCCATGTGAGCGTCGATGCCGAGGAAGCCCATATATTTCAGTTCGGCATGGCCGAGCTGTTCGTAGTCCACCGCGGCATTCTTCAGCAGCCGGTTTTGCACAAGCACCGAGGCGATGGACTTGTGCATGTCGTTCCACCAGGGCAGCAGCGTCATCTTGGAAAAGACGTTCGCGGCATTGTCCATGAAGCGTTCGAACGGCGAATGGCTGGCATACGGGTCCGCCAGTTCGGCCATCGTGGCAAGGCGCCCCTGCAATGACCGTTCCGTCACGGCACCCAGCAGCTTGGCATCCTCCACCGCCAGCTTGACAGCCTTTAGGTTGGACACCAGCGGCCCAATGCCCTCGCTCATATAGCGGCCCATGCCGTGAACCATCGGCGGCCGGGCAGCATCGGAGAGCGACGACACCACAACACCGCCAAGGGACCGCATGAAGTTGAAAATCCCGGCCATGCGCAGCACCCGAGCGTAGTTCGTGTGTTGGGCATCGACCTTGTATTGGCCGCGCAGCAAATCGCGCACGCTGCCAATGTCTTCAATGTCGCTCTTCTCGCTACGGGCCAGTTCCAGAAGTGCCTTTTCGCGCGCCTTCGGCTCGAAATCACCAGCATTGACCGCTTCGCGCAGGGTCAGATAATCCGCCCTCACCCGGTCTAGCTGGCTCTGCAACGTCGGCTTGCCGGCGCCACCGAGGCGCTTATCCAGATTGGTCAGCTCGACATCAGCCGCCATGACGCGAGCATAGCGCCGGCCGATCAGTTCAATGTCGTGCTCGAGGAATTCTTCGATCAGATGGTCGGGAATGTTAAACGTGCGTTCCTTCAAGGGTCCGCGCGCAGCCACCGTCATGTCATAGGACGGCATGCCCTGATTTGCCCGGCCGGTAAGCTGGGAGAAAATGTCATCCACGATCCCTTTGACATAATCGGCTCGGTCTTCCGGCGACACGAAGTCAGGGATTTCCTGTTTCACCTTCGGCATCATCGGTTCGAGCTTGTCAGCCTTCACCTTGAGCCCGTCGATGTTGGCGCGCAGCCGCTCCAGATCGATCGACTTGGCGTTAAGTTCGGCCAGGATTTCATCGTTGGCGCCGCCTTCGGCATCCAGGCGCTTCAGTGCTTCGACGCGCTTGGAAAGCGAGCGCTCCTTCAGCTTCGATTTGAATAGGTCACGCCGTGTCTTGCCGTAATCGACCACCAGCGCCACGCGTGGCGACGAATTGGCAAGATCCTGCACGGCATCAAGTTCGGCTTCCAGCTTCTCCAGTTCTTCGCCAACGGTCTTTGCTTCGGCGGCGGTGATTTTGCTTTCGTTGACGATGGCGTCGGTTGTGCGGTCGAAGTCTTCAATCTCCTGCTCGAAACGGGAGATGCGCGTGTCGATGCCGGCCGTGTTCTTTTCGGCGCCGGTCACGCGTGCGATGAAGTCGCGGACATCCTTCACCGAGGCATTGGGAGCCAGCCCTACGCGGTCCAGCCATTCGCTGGCCACTTGGTCTAGATTATCGAGCGCCGCTGCTGTGGCCTCTTCCTCTGCCGTGCGCAGCGGGTTTCCGCCAAGTTCAGAGCGGATCGATTCCATAACTGCCACCGGGTCGACGTAGCCGCTACCATCGGCGGGCAGATTGGCGAAAATCTCATCTTCCGACTGGACGAAGTTGTCGACATCGCCAATCCCGCCTTTCTTGATGAAAAGGCCAGGATGCGACTTTGGCGTCACGTCCAAGGCCCGCAACTCTCGATCGAGCTTCGAGCCAACGCGCACACCGCCCTTGTTCTTGATCAGCGCCAGGACGGGCGAGCGTTCGGCAAACGACTGCTTCTTGCCAGCCGATCGAGCAGCAGCCCGCGCCTGTTTCACCGTGTCGACCATCACGGCATTTTCATCGGTGCCGCGCAGCATCTTCACCAGGTCGGCCGGAGCACGCTCTTTGAGCACGTCTTGCCGGGTCTGTTGCAGTTGTCCGAGCTCGGCTTGCTTGCGTTGCCGAATGCCCTGCCGACCAGCCAGACGGCTTTCGATGTTTTCGAGACGTTCCGAGACTTGGCCGAATGCCTCGCGCCGCTTTTCAGCATCGACAATCCGATTGCCCACGCGGATTTCATCGGCCTTGAACTCCAGTTGCGCGAGCTGGTCATCGATCCACGGCTTGACGATCTGCTTGAACCGCGCTTCGCCGGCATTGAGGCGTGGCGCATTCCAAAGGCGCGTGAGATAGGACGTTGCCGTCTTTACGTTGACATCTGCCGGCAGCAGGCCCGCGGCGATTGCTTCATCCTTCAGCGGATCGAAGAGTGTCTTGCGCCACGATTGCGCCGCCGCAGACACCGCGTTGTTTTCGCCGACATCACCGCGGCGCATCGCCTTGCTGACAGCCGTCCGAAACTCTTCAGGCGTCATGTCAAAGCCGGGCGTTTGCCGTGCCTTGGCATAGGTGCCGCGCATATCTTCCAGGGCTTTGGTCAAGGCGCCCCGGTCCCAATACTTGACGGCGCTTTCGACGGCGAGACTGCCTTCGCCGCGCACGTTCCTTTCGAGGTAGTAGCCAGTTTCTGCCGAGCCGGCCATTATCTCACGATGCACCGCTGACGGGCTATGAGCTGCCCGCAGAATCGGGTTGAAGCCCGCTTGCAGCGCGCCCACGGTCTTGGCGCCCGAGGCGATACCGTAGTCACCGAGGACGGGCCGATCGACAGCAGCAGCGCCTATGCCTTCGGCGTGCGCTGCCACTTGTTCCGGCGTTGGAACGTGGTCCTGCAATGCGCGTTCGACCGAGGCAAACGCGGCTTTCCGTTCCGCATGGGAGAACAGCGCCCCAGCACCGGCCCCAAGCAGCCCACCGAGGACTGCACCGGCACCAACTGCCATTGCGCTTTCGCCCAACGGTCGCGTTTGTTGTGTGGACTGGAGCGCGATTTCGGAAACACCAGCGCCGAGAGCACCCGCGGCAGCCGTTCGGAGTGCCGATTTGACCACCGTGGCGCCAACCGTCGCTTCGCGGATAAGAGCGCCGCCGGGAATCAGACTAGGCACATCGAGCCCGCCGGCCAGCGCAGAAGTAGCCGTCCCCCACCAGCCAGCGGAATCGACCGTGCGCCGGTCTTCGGTTTCCATGTCGATTTGCGCCTTCATGGCCTCGAAACCGGGACGATTGAAGACGTTCGCGAACCGATCCCAATTCTTCTCGTATGGTGTCCCCTTGATCTGGTCCCACATCACATCGCCGCTGAAGCCATCTTCGCGCGTTGCGAGGTCGACCCCGGCCAGCTTGTTCGAACCCATCGAGACGATGGTGTTGTCCTGCCTGAAGCTCGCGGCAAGCAGCGTAGCAACGTCAGGAGCGACTTCGGCTTCTTCCGCCGCCGGCTTGTAACTGACAGCCCCGAACGTACCGAGCGAAGGCCGATCTTCGGGGTACTGAAGGATAGGCATCAGAAATTGCCTCCCGGTCCGCGACGGAACGCCTTGCCAGCATTTGGATCACCGCCACCGCGCGGATTCTGTGGTTGCTGCGCTTCCGGCGGCGCGGCGGGCGCTTCATCTTCAGCACCCTTCGCGCGCACCAGATCGGATTGAAGACGGCCGGCGCCGATGGTCGCTTCCGAGCCCAGCGCTTTGATGAAATCCTGCGTGTTCGGGTCTGCGTTGATCGCCTTGGCCTTCGCCGCGGCAGCACGGTCGATATCGTTGGCCGCTTCATTGAGATTATGGCGGGTCAGGAAGCGCTTCTTCGCGTCTTCCCCGCTCTTGGCCACACCAACATTGAGCGTCTTTGCATCGATGCCCCAGGCGCCGGCAAACACCTCATCGAACTTCTTTTGGCCGTCTTCGGTGTACTGGTAGAACAGCCGGTAGCGTGGCGGACGCTTCATTTCGATATCGGCGCGCGTCGTCGCGGTCGGAATGATGGCGATGTTGTCGACCTTGCGCCCATCGTGCAGCCCGGCCACGTAGCTTTCCGCCGTCTTCATGGCATCGTCGCGCAGATAGTCATATTTGCCGTCGATCGGCGGATAATGGAGCTCAGGCGGCAGGCGCATCAGGTTCGGCGAACCGGAGATGTTCGAGACGTTCCAGCGGGTTTTCAGTTCAGCCAGGGCTTGCGCCTTCGCCGCGCCAGTGTCGCCGCCGGTATCGTAGAATTTTTCCTCCGCGATTTCCTTGTACTCGGCAAGGAGCGCGTTGGTCTGAATGGGCATGATGCCGGCGCCAGGCTCAGACACGAAGACGCTCGGGTCAAAGGCGTTGGTGACATCGGCAACCGTCAGCGTCTTGGTGAACTTGTCCAGACCAGGCTTCAGAACGTCGCGGTTCACCTTTTGCGCCGGATCATCCATGGCGAGAATGCGCTGCGACGCCTCTTCGCCAGACATGCCCCGATCATTCACGAAATGGCGGAAAGCTGCGAGTTTGTCTCGGATATCGGCAGCACCTTCGACCGCACCGAACGACACTGGCGCGACGGTCTGAAGCGCATCGGCTTGCGACATGGCTGCGGCGAAGACGGCAGGGTCTTTCGATGCCGCGCCCTGCCTGACCTGAGCCTGTAGCGTGTCGGGAATATAACCTGTTGCCTTGACGAAGCCTTCCGTGACAATCGGCTGCTGCTCTTCAGGCGTCACCTTCAGCATCTGGTCATAGGCCTTGTTGGCCGTCGACTTCTGGTCGCTGTCAAAGCTGTTGATCGAGGCGGCAGGGCTGCCAGCCAGGATGGCCGACACCAGTTCGCCGACGCCGCCGTCTTCCTTCCGCTTCGAGCGGAAGGCCTTCAACTGCTTGGTAACGTCGCCATCATCGAGAACCGGATCGCTCAGGATCTGCTCTTCACTGACAATCTTGCCGGTTTCGATGTTGAGGCCCATCGCGTCGTCATAAGCCTTGTATTGGGCCTGCTGTTGAATGCGGGTCGCGGTCGCCTCAGTCTGAATGTCCTTCTGCGTCGACTTGGCGATTGCGTCGCGAGAAACATAGTCCATGTCGGCAAAGCGTGGATCGACCTTGAAGCCGGCGCCACCTCTCTGACCAAGCGGAACAGCCTTGCCTGCCATATGCGCGGCAATGGCATCACGCGCCCAGGTCGGAACGCTGTCCGAATGATGCGAAGCGCCCCACGCACGACGGGAACCGATATCGAGATGCAACGAATTGGCATAGACGCCGATACCCGTAAAGCCGAGGGACGAAGCGGTCTGGATAAGTCGGACGCGGTCTTCGTTCGATAGCTTGCTGACATCGAGGTCGAGCGCGTTGCCGTGCATGTGTTCTGAATGCTGCGCGCCGCCGGCCTTCGCGTTGCGTTCCGGATCACGGAAGCCTGAGACGATCGGCACCGAGGCGCCAAATGCGTTCTGCACCTTCTTGAAGCGATCCATGACCACGCTGTTGACGCCAGCAACGTCAGCACTGCCAACCCGGCCGGGTTGGTTGCCGATGATGACCGGCTGGTCTTCGCCGCCGTACTGTTTTGCTTGCGCGTTGTGGAGGTCTTTGGCGTATGCGGTCGCATCATCGGCATTGTCGAACTTGCCCAGATGCTTGCCGGTTTGGCGGTAGAGCTTGATCGCGTCTTGATCGCTCAGGACCTTGCCGTCTTCGGAAACGGTCGGGATCAGAACTTCTTTGCCGTCCTCTTCGAACGAGATCGAGCGCACTGTGGAAATCGTGCCATCTGCATTCTGGACCACGGGCCGCGCGTTCAGATCGATGTTGCCCGGTTCCTGAAGGCCACGAGGCGCAGACTGCGCAGCGCTGTCCCCGCCCTTAACTCCTGCTAGAACCTTCTTGTAGTAGTCGGCCGATTCCTGCGGGATCACAGCATCGTTGCGACCACTGGCAATCCACTTGTCGGCCCGGCCGGCCCCGCCATTGTAGGCGATGAGCGCGGCTTCCGTGTCGCCGTCGTAGCGAGCCAGCATCTTGTTGAAATAGTAGGTTCCGTACTGCTCAGAAACTTTCGGGTCTTTCAGATATTCGGCCTGTGCCGCCGGGTCTTTCGGGAAGTTCGGGTCCTGCAGTTCCGCTGCAATCTCGACAGCAGTATCGGGCATAACCTGAAGAAGGCCAACGGCGCCTGCACCAGAAACTGCGCTCGGATCGCCGCCGCTTTCAACGCCCTTCATCGCGTTGATGATGTCGTCCTGCCCCGGAGCTTCGCCAAGAGCCCGCAACCTGTCGGCCGGCTTCATGCCGTTCAGCGCGGCCATCTGTGCCTTGGCTTTCCAGCCGCGGCGAAGCGCATCCTTTTCGATCGGGTTTACGTCTTCATCGGGGATGGCGTCGATAAAGTTGTTGCCCTCGAAGACAGCGTCATCGAATTTCGACGGATCGCTGTAGAGCCGGCTTTCGATGGCCGTCAGGCCTTCGTCTACGTTGGTTTTGTAATAAGCCTTGCGCTGCTTTCGCTCGAAGTCGCCAGCGCCGCCCTCCCCGTTGATGAGCGATTCTTCCGTGCTGAACAGCTTCGCATCATAGACCGGCTTCAATTGTGCCGGAACAGTCGTCATGAACTGCTTCGCGGCTTCCTTGTAGGCGCCCTGATACTGCTCCTTGAACCCGAAGGCGCCCGGTTCGGCCTTGTCGCCGGCAGCGGTGAGAGCCTGCGCCTGCGCCGACCGGAACTGCTGGTAGCGGCTTTCCGTCTCGAAGAGCTTGGTCTTGTCGACCGTTTCGCGGGCCTGCGTTTCCCTGATCTTCAGGTTGGACGCGAGAGATTGCATCCCGCCGCCGAGCTGCGCCACGCCGCGGCCAATAGCCGACGTGTCGAAGCTTGCAATCGGCCGACCGGCGCGACCGCTGACAGGGTTGCTCAGGTCTTCAGCGCCAGGCAGACGGAGAGCCATCAGTAATAGACCCCCGAAGAGGGCGCGGCATAAGGATCTTGGTTCCAATCTTTCGCAAACGACCCAACGCCATCCATCAGCGTGCCGGCGGCGCCGAAGTAGGAGCCGGTTTGAGCCGCCCTGCCCTCCATGCGAGCGGCGGCAGCTTGAGCCCGCCTACCCTTCGCGCGTTCTTCGCCTCCATAAAGGATCATGCCTTTGTTCACCTCGCCTTGCGTGATGACATCGCCGGCCAAAGACTGGACCGTTTCATCAAGCGCACCGAGGCTAGAGCCACCAGCCACGGCCTGTTGACGCGAAAGGACGAAATTCTTCTCCTTCGTCGCGCGTTCGGCTTCACGTTGGGACGCTGCCTTCTCTTCCTTGGCCTGCTGTTCCAACTGCTCAGCCTGAAAATCGCCAGCGCTTTTCGCAGAAGCACCAGCCGCGAGGGTGCCGGCGGCAGAAGCAGCGGTTCCCGCAAGGGCAAGGATGGTGGTTAGTCCGAAGTCTGCCATGTCCACACGTCCCCATCGTCAGGCTTGAAACCGAGTCGCGAGAGCCATTTTGCCGAAGTCTTTTCGTCGGGATCACAGAGCGCGATAATGCGTTTGTGGCGCGTCTTGGCATCGTTCAGCAGCGCAAGAGCCGTCCGATGGATGGCGTGGCGGTAAGGCCTTGCCTCATCCTTCAGCGAGCAGAATGCAATCACATTGCCACCCGAGAACCAGAACCCGGCGACAGCCGCCAGCTTGCCATCAACTATGCCAGCGATGCCGCGAACCGTTGGCCCGCTGCCCTTGTCGCCGTACCACTCCAGGAGGTGTTCCCGCGTGAGCGGAACGACTTCGTGAGCCATCAAACTTTGTCGTTTGTCTCGACCGTGACAACGGCGGCGTTCAGCACGCAAGGCTTCGGCGCCGTTGCCCGGATGCACAGGCGGCTATCGGGCTTCCATTCGCCAGGGAACGCCGTTGCCACCTCTTCGTAGTCGGTGAAGATTTCGTCGTCAGTCACTGGCCGCCCCTGATAAAGGCGCGGCAGTCTGTCCATGTTGGTGAAATCACGGCCGACTTCGATGCCGTCATTGTGGACCAGGCCCATAATCAGGCCGACATAGTTGACCCGCTTGATTTGGCTGAGAGCCGTGCCCGCAGATGCGGCATAAGCCAGCTTGGTCGACTTGTAGAGCGCGGTATAGGGCAGGCCCACCATGACATCAGCGGCCGTCACAGGCGCGCTCAGCGTGATTGAGCCGCCGGACACCGTGTAGACGCCTAGATACGCCCCAGCGCCCCAGGCGACGACGCTTAGGCCTTCCAGATGCGATAGGCCGGTCACGGTCGTGCCGGTCACAGCCGAGATGATGATGAAGCTGTCAGCCTGCTTGTTCATCGTGCCGCCCAGGCATTCTGATTCCATGGCCATCTTTTCCAGATAGCGAACGGTCGACCCGTTCACAGTGCGCCGGACGCGATAGAACACCTGGTCTTCATCTTCGCCGGGAAGGACAGACACACCCTCGACAAAGCCACTGCCGCCCATCGAAAAGCGCGACCAGCAAGTGACATCTTCCGAGGGCTCATAGGTAAGCAGGACAACCGTCCCATCATCGAGCCACACGTGGTCGCGAGTGTCGGGCTGGCGTTGAGTGGCCATCCCTACGACTTTGGCCGAGCCCGTCAGGTCGGGGCAAAGCAGCGTCAGGTCTCTTGGGGAATATTCGTAGGTGTCCGGGCTGAACACAAGTTCGAACAGGCGCTTGCCGGATCGCTGGGCAAAGATACCGCGACCATCAATTTTGACGGCAGTCACCCCTTGTCGAGAGCCCTGCGTCGACGGCGTGCCGGCCTGCGCGTTCTGCGGCGTCAAAGGCTCATCGAACGATGTCGACTTGATCGAGAACTCAGCTCCAGGCGTGCCGATGATCGGCCGGCTGAGAGAGAGCATGAAGTTGATCGTGTCGACGGGACCGGAACCGAGCGTCCGGTTGATCGGGCCAGAATCGCCTTCGGTGGTCGGGTCAAAATTCTCGTAGTCGTCAGACACCGAGAAGATAAAGCGCGATTTGCCCGACCATCCAAGCCGGCCCTTGTCGAAAGCTACAGCGCCGGGCCAGCCCTGCTTGTCGGACCAGATACCCTCCTGCCAATCCTCTGTGTAGGCAGTCGTGCCGAACCGGTCGAGGACTTCAACATCAACTTGGGTTGACGATGTAAATCCGGTGACCCGGCAGACGCCATACGATCCACCGCCGTCGTAGGAAATGGCGACCGTAGCCGTGCCAGAGGTGTAGTCACCATCGGCGAAGCCGATTTTGTACCAGACGATGGCATTGTCGTCGCCATCAGCATTTCGAACGTCCGCAACGTTGCCGGTGATGTCGGTAGCGCCAGAATCTGCTCGGCTTCTGCGAAAAGTCTTGTAGCCCGTTTCCTCGCCGTCGAACGAGCGCTGCCAATTCAATGTGCCTACCCACGTTCCGGTGACGGTATAGAACCAATCTCGGTCGGTGTAGTCGTCACTCACAACACCGGTGACACGGAATGGATCGCTATAGGCACCATTTGCCCCAAGCTTGAAGGTCTGCTCGACGCTCTCGTTGAACAGTCTGAAAATCGCCCCGACATGCGTCGGTTTGAAGAACGGCTTATCGGAAGTCAGCGTCGTGTTGCCATTGGTCGACGCGACCTTCAGCTTTACCTTGGCCGAACGCGCTGCAAAGAACGGCCCTGAGTCGGGCTGATACAAGGCTAGCGACCAACTAGTGCCCGTTCCGCGCCGTTCAATCCGGCGCTGCTGGTAACCATCGCAAGCGAGGAACAGAACGTCGGCCGATTGGTCCCACCGGACATAAGGCAGATCGGCCGCCGCATAAGGGATATCCAATTCCATTGTACCGGCCGAAGCCACCTGGCAAGACGCAACAATCTTGTCGATGTCGAGATCCGATTGAAACTGCACCCAGAAGTCGCCAGTCGGCGTGAAGGCCAAGCTATGAGCGCCCGTGCGCAACGTGGTCTCGGCAATGTACTCGTCACCACCCGAGGTGGAGCCGCAGCGGAAGGTTACAGGACCACGCGTCACACTGATGTTGAGCGCGTGTTCCTTGCTCAGGTCACCGCCGGCAACCGCAATTTGGCGCCTGCAGAGGGCTAGGCCGCCGACATTGACCGCGTTCAGCACCAGACCAGAGCCGCCGAAGGCGAGCGTGCCGCCGTTGGTCGACCCCTCAGTCCAACTTGCAGAGGTTGCGAACGCGCTGTTGCTGATGGTCGTGGCGACCGCAACCCGAGAGATCAGAACGTCATCGATGCGAACTCGCATCTTGCCGTCCGCGAACTCAATCTGTGCCGTGTCGTCGGTGGCGGCAACGAAGGGAATGTCGATTGCAAAAGCATTGTTGCGGCTGGACCCGAGATAGCCGAAGCCAGGGCGAAGGAACATTGAGCCGGCCGTTTTGGGCAGCCAGTTTTCCATCACTTCCGCAGACAGGCGGATGCGATCGACATCAACGCGCGTGAGCGCAGAGCTGGAAACCAGCCCCCGGTTGAAGGCCAGCAGAGGCGCGTTGGTTTTGGCCATCAGCGGAGCCCGAAAGGCCTACCGCGAGAGGACGAACCACGGCTTTGCACGAGCCGACCCGGTGGCGGGTATCGGGTTACCGCCTCGTTCATGGCATCGGTGTTCGATGCCTTGTATTTGGCTTTGTCTTTCGCCTTTTCGAGCCGGTCTTTCCGGTCGGCCGAGCCGGTGATTTCCTCGCACGTTGCCCAGGCTAGGCACGTCTCGACATAATCGACGAAGGTCTGCGGCCACAGGCCGAGATCCATTCCGTAATCTTCGTCGTTTGAAACGTAGCGGAAATATATGATCGACTGATTGGCAAAGATGAAGCTAGTTCGGTCGTCATAGTCCAGTAGCGGGCACTTGCCAAAGCCGTCAGTCGTCACACCAGCCGTGCGCAACCAGTCGTCGGGTTTGTCGAACACGTATTGATAGCCGAAGTTGCTGGCCTCGCTTGGCGTGGCTTCAAGCTGAACGAAGCGCATCCCGAAATTCCAAAACGCCGCCTCCAGACACCCCTTTACCGTTTTTACATACTCGGCATCGAGCGCACGGCGCGCTTTCCCCTCGTCCGTGAGGGCAGCAAGGCGCGGCTGACCAAGCTTGATCAGGGCGCCATTATAGAGGGAAAGCTGATCCATCATGGATTAAGCCGCCTTCAGGTTTTCCGCGATCCATGCGACGCCCGCTTCCTTGGAATCGAGCATTTCAGCCAGGACAGTCTTGTCCTTCGTGCGGATGACGCGCCAGCCGCCGTTCGGGCCGCCCCAGCGCACTTCATGTTCCGAAGGCTTGGCGATCGACGCTTCATTGGTGAGCGCCACCGGGCCGACGATGTAGGCCACGCGAGCGCCACCAGCGGCGCCCTTGCCTACTTCGAGGACCATGACTTCACCGAACCACTGCCGATCGAATCCGACTACTTCAATCCGATCATCGGCGCGGAGTTGCGGGCCGACATGGACCCAGAAGCCAGGGTCAAGAAGGTCTTCCGCCTTCGTGCCGGCATAGAGGGCGATGCGGTGAACGTTGCGCTTGCTTTCGGCCAGCAGGAGACCGTTGACGTTCAGAGGCATGCGAGATTCTCCGTTTTTTTGAGGGTAGGATGATCGATCAGCCTGTTACCGAGAGGTCATCGATTTCGATGAATGTGGCTAGAACTGCACTCAGCGTCCCAACGTTGAGGTATGTCGTTGTCGTGGTTGCCGTGAACGGATACGAGAACTGGCCCACGGCGACAGCGCTGTAGGAGCCAAGCGTATTGCCGTTCGGAGCCGTTCCGACAAACACGCGCGGGGTGTTCGAACCCTTGGCAATCACGTTGCCGCTTAGACGATAGGTCTTGCCGGGAACCGTCGTGACGATGCGATATGCATAGGACGTTGCTGCCGCGCCATTCTCGACGCGCATCCGGCTTGGTGCTGAAGCGAGCGAGATGAGCGGCGTTGTCCCGCCACCGGTCCACGCGGCCTGCAATGCCGTTGAATCAGCATAGGCCGAGAAATCATCGGCAAATATGATTGCGCGACTGCGGAGGAGCGCGCGGCCGAGCGGCGTCATAAACATCAGGTGCGCCCCTGGAAGCCCTTGAAGCGCGGGGTGAATACCGTGCTGTTAGCGCTCGGGGTGAAGGCAGTGAGCGTCTGAAGCTGATAGAACAGCGTCTTGGCGCCGGTCACAGGATTGGCGATGCGAACCGAACCCTCGTCGGGGACGAGCACGCCGCGCGATCCATCCGAGAAGGCGCGCATCGTGCCTGAGAACGACCCGACCCAGCCGTTGCGCTTATTGGAGTACGCCGCATTGTCGCCGCCAACGACACCGCTGCTCGCGGTTGGGTCAGCATTGAAGATATGGCAGCGGATAATGGCACCAGCCGCGCCAGGACCGGTGTCGGTCGTGTCGAGATTGATTTCGGTCAGGTCGACCGGATCGTCGTTGGTATCCGACACGGTGACGGAAACCGCAGTCACGCTGCCGGCGGTCGCATTGTCGGATATGCTGTCGTTGATGGAATAGGGTGTCGCATTAGCGGGACGGGTGATCGCGGATGCCGCGACGTTAAAATGCCGCCAGTTGACCTTGCCGATTTCATTCAGGCCGGCCGGAAGAGCCGTGCCCGCAGCCGCGCCCGTAATCAGCGGATGCGTGGCGTCAATCGGATTGCCCGATGCATCAACCAGCATGACAGGCGAAGCTAGAGATGCGGCCGGGTCACCAACCACAAGAGGAAGTCCGGCCATGGCCGCATCCTTTCGATGAAAGAGGAAACAGGCGGGAAGCCGAAGCCGCCCGCCCTTGGCGCTTAGTCGGTGTCGGTCGTGCCGACTGCCAGGCCGTCAGTCAGATCCACGCCCGAAGACGAGGCCGAGTTGACGGTGTGGATGGTCGTGGCGTTCGAGCTGTCCGTGTCGGTGACAAAGACAATGTCGTTCACCCGCATGCCGAGCTGCCAGCCGTTCGTGAAGTAGCCGGAGACGCGGACCAGAGTGGCCGCGTCGACGGATTCATACTTCCAGATACGGAAGCCAGCGATGCCCTGAGTGATCAGGACCGGAGGGTTGGTGGTTGCGTAAGCCATGGTTTCAGCCCTCCTTACGAGCCGACGATGGCAGAGCCATCATGGTTGATGACGACCACGCCGCTGTTCTGCAGCAGCTTGGAACCCATGAAAGCCGAGGCGCGAGCCCAGGAGTAACCCTGCTCTTCGTCATAGCCGACAAGGGATTCGAGGTTTTCGGTATCGGCCGCGTGGCCGATAGCGGACTTGTGGTAAAGGAACGCTTTTTCGGCGTTCGTGCCGACGCCCGGAAGGGTCGGATGCACCAGCCAGTTGACGCCCGCCCAGCGCATGACGCGCTTGATCGGGCCGCCGGCAAGCGGCTGTACGTCGACATAGTCGCGAGACGTAAACGTCGCATCGCGCATGAAGTACGTCAGCATTGCGGGAGTGATGAGCCCCCACATATTTTCGATTTCCTGAATTGGCACGGATGCCAAGCCGAGGATGCCGATAGCCTTGGTGACCAGGGTCAGGGAGCCGGTAGCAGCGGCGCCGGTGTCGACGGTGCCGGTTGCCAGCTCAGTGATGATGTCCGCGTCAACCTTGCGGTTCATCACCTTGAGCGAGGTATCCTGCATGATGCGCTTCTGATCGCCCTGGGAGGCGAAGATGTTGAAGTCGGTCTTGCGGACCAGATCGTGCCATTCAACGAGAGTGGCGGTGTTCTGGGTCAGGTTGTCGCCGCGGGCCGTGATCAGGCCGTTGACGCCGCGCGTCCGAGCTTCCGCGCCGCCGCTATCGGCCACGAGGAAGATTGCTTCATTGCCCTTGCGCACAAACTCGGTCGTAACCGACATGCGCAGCGGGCTTTCCCCGGCTTCGAAGCCGGCGATGTACTCTTGGCGATACTGTTTCTGGAATGCCGTGTCGGCCATGGTCCAGATTCCTTCTATCGAGGGATCGGGAGCCGTAGGCAGGTTGTCCGCAGGCCAGGGTCGCGGGTTGTCCGGGTTAGCCGGAGCCGCTAGACCGCCCTTCGGCGCTGATTTTGGCTGGTTTGGGTAGAGCCGCTATGGACGGAGCCGCGTGGCGGGTTGGCCGTCTTCAGGCGGGATATCAGGCCTTGAGCTTGTCGCGGGCCGTGATCAGTTTGCGGTAGCGGTCTTGCGCTGCCGTGTCTTTGTGCCATGCGGCGCGGTCGGTCTTCATCCGCTTTTCCATCGTGGCGATTTCTGCAAGGAGCCCTTCCGCCGACGAGCCGCCGGCCGGCACAATCGTTGCCATCGGATTCTCAGCAACCGCCTTCGCGGCGAAGAACCTGAGCGCGTCAGGGTGATTGCCGATTTTCCGACCGTCAGCCATTCGGCCGCCCATCAGATTGTCGAAGAGCTCGGGGCTGACGCTTTCGAAATAGGGCCGCATCGCTGCGAAGTTGCCGGCATAGTCGCCGCCCCATTCCTTCTTGAGGTCAGCTTCAGCCTGTTTCTTGAAGTCCTGGTCCTGTGTCGCTTGCTGGAACTGTTGTTCCTCCTGCAAAGCGTAGTATTCGTCCACCATTTCGGCCATGTCGGCCGGCGCTATGCCCTTCTTGATGGCTCGCTCAGCAAATGCCGCCACGACCGGCTTGTCATCGTCGCCGATCGCCCGCTTGTCGGGCAGCACAATGGCCTTGACGAAATCATCGACTGCTTCAGGAATATTGTTCGACTTGCGATACTCTGCCCACTCTTCGGCGGTGGCCTTCTCACTCGGCTTTCCCTTCGGCTTCAGCCCTTCGGATATCTTTCGCTGGGCTTCCTCCTGTGCAGTGAGCAGCGCTTCCGGCGAGGCGAACCGTGCGAGGCGTTCAAGGCGCTTGGCATCTCCCTTCGCCAGCTTGTCGCGCCAGTCTTTGCCCCAAGGCCCTTCCTCTTCGGGGGCCGGTTTGGCAGCTTCAGCGGGCGGCGCCACAGCGGCAGGCGCAGGAGAGGCAGCAGGAGCGGCTTTCGCCGGTTCGGCAGTCACAGCAGCGGGAGCAGGCTTACCCGCTTCAGCAGCACCCGGAGCGGGGTTTTCGGCCGGAGCCGCGCCCGCAAGAGTGTCATCCGACATCAGTTGTTCCTTTCGGTTTCGTCAGCAAATGAATCGGCGTGTTGACCAGCTTCAGGATCTGGTTTCCGACGTTTCGCCGGCCAGTCAGGTGGTGACCCACATCAGGTTGACCCGGCACAAACATCTCTTCGTAGGTCATCGCCGCCTTGTGGACGATCCAGGCGATTGCCCGCTTCTGTTGCCCAGCGGAGGCATTGTCCGCGGCAACGGCTTTGATCGCCTCGACATCCAGGTCTTCATATGCGGCCGGCGCCATTGGCCCGGCACGAGAAGCGCTGTTGCGCGGTGAATGCTGTGTCATGCGGCTTGCTGTAGAGCCTTGATCATCGGAGCGGCGCGGCCCGCCATCTCAGCGGCCCCGCCCATCGTCTCGGCGACCTTGGCCGCCTGCGTTTCAGCCGCCATTTGTTCGGCAGCAGCCTTCAGCATCTTGTCGTCGTTCAACCACTCTTCCGGCCAGCCAGTACGGCGCAGGAGGTCCTTTGCAATCGCCATGGCGTTCGGCAGCTTGGCAACCATCGGATCGAGCGCAGCGGCTTCCTTGACCACGCCCAAGCCTTCAATGAGCTTCTGTTGCATGCCCTCGTCTTCAAGGTCCTTGATCGGGCTCTTGAAAGAAAACTCGACACCAGAGCCGCGTAGCGAATCGGGGATCTCGTTTGCGGGGAAAGCACCGAGCGAGCGCATGACCTTGAACGTTTCGGAGCAGAGCGGTTCCGAATATTCCACCTCGACCGGCTCGAACATCGGAATGTGAGCCCGCATCTGCTGTTCGACCACTTTTCTGATTTGGTAGGCAGTCATTCCAGACGTGTCGGGAATCTGCACCTTGTCGGTCATCATGCCCATGCGGATCGTCATATCGATACGGTCGGACATGTTCTGCCCGGCGGGCAGGCCGGAATAGTCCATAGGCAAGGGCCGCAGAGCTTCGCCGAGGCGTTCATCGTATTCGCGATCAAGCCAGGTAACGCCACCAGCGCCCAGACCGATATCGGAACGGATCACATCCATCGTGGCAACCATCGGCGGGTCGATCGCCTTTTCGCCGGCTTCGAGCAGAATGCGCTCAATCGCCTGCTGCGTCCGGCTGTCCGGCAGGATGATCGAAGTGAACACAGAACGGGCATATTGCGAGCCCGAGACGGTAGGGCCGCGGGGAATGACATAGCCCCGATAAGTGCGGCTTATGTTCTCCAACACTTCGCCTTCGCAGTCGGGCAGCACCCAAAGCGAAATGAACTCGTGTTCGGCCCGAACCTTGATGCCGGTATCGTAGGACGCGGCCGGCACCACCACGTGACGGGCAGAGATTTTCTTGTAGGGGTCTTTCTCAGCGTCCTTCGTCAGCGCTTCAGGCACCCTGCCCGGGAATAGCTGAATAAGCTGGGTAATCGTGGGCTTGCAATTGCGGTGCACGTCAGACACCGATCCGGCGTAGTCTTCCGACCACACCACATCGCGCAGATGCCAGTTGCGATAGAATAGGTTGCGACGGTCGGTCGTCGGCGTAACTTCAACGACCGCCTGCCCAAACGTCAGGTGATCATGGTCCCCCGCCTCAGTCGCGCGAGTGAAGCCGGCGCCGTTGCGGTACATGACGGCGCGCTGCATTGCCGTGGCATATTCCAGCCAGGAGCGAGCATCAGGAACTTTGTTGCGGGCATCATCGAGCGACTTCACTTCGAAGAAGTCGGCCGGCCGCAGCATGGTCCTGTAAAGGTCCGCCATGTCGCGGCGGTAGATCGCCGCCCGAGACGAGAACGAGCCCGCCGCATAGTCAGGGCCGATATTCAGCGGCCCAGTGAAATCGGCGCGGTCGTAATAGAAATGCTCCGCCAGCTCCTGCCAATGCGACAGCAGCGGCGTCTTTTCGCTGAAAAGCCGGTTGCCGTTGTCGACTATGGTTTGAACCGCGGCGGAGGTCTGCATGTGGCTTTACGCCCCAAGCTTTCCGACAGAGCCGGTGAGGTTGTCCGACATGATGGTCGAATCCCGACCGCCTCGAGCCCGCATTTCGGCCATCTGCTTGCGCTTCTCTGCCAGGACAGCCGGGTCTTGCGCATCCGGCATGCGCGTTGCTGCCTCCACTTTCGGAGCTTTGGGTTTGAAAAGGCCAGCCATTGGGTTTCTCCTTCAGAACAACAGGGACAGCGCTGCTAGCGCGATGGTGAGCCATGAGGCGATTGCAACGACGGTGCGCGCAATCACCATGTTGAAGCTGCCAAGAACTTCGTTGGCAGTGCGCATCTCATCGGCGATGAAGGCCAGCGCCGCCGTTAGGGCAGCCAAGAGCCACGCCGCAGGTTGATTGGTATGCAGGCCCGCCGCCGCGATGATCAGCAGCAGCACCGCGCCAGAGGTGTTCTGGTTCATCTTAGTTGTTCAGCTCGTATGCCAATGCTGCGGCATCGAGTGCCCGACCGTTGAGCCCGTAGATCAGCGATATGACCCCTGCCCTACGTTCAGAGCGCAGCAGGCCGAAGCGGCTTTCGCCGAACGCCTTCGCAGCCAGGGCGAGCGACTGTTCAGCCTGCTTTTCCGTGATGATGCCGCGAGGTGCGCCCTTCGCCGGTTTCGGTACCTTGATCGAGTCTTCAAACGTCATCGCCTGCCTACCTTCTGTTTTGCATAGCCGACCTTGACTTGCGGCAGTCGGCCGCCAAGTGCCGCGTCAGTGAGCTTGCGGATTGCCAGCTTGGTGCCTTCCGACCAACTCATGATGACCGCATCGCCGCGGTCGGGAGAGCGGCCGAGCCGAACCTTGATTGCGGCTTTCTCTTCGATTTGAACCTTTGCCGTTCCAACTGGCTTCCAGCGGATTGCGAGCAGATCGGCCAGCAGCAGAGGGTCCGGAGGCAAAGCTACCGGCGATCCGCCCTCTTGCGACGGGTCCAGAGCTTCACGGAACCACCAATGCGCTTCAGCCCGCTTGTTGAAGAACGACCATTGCCCATCGGCTGACTTGCCGGTCGACGTGTGCGAGGCGTTGTAGCCAGAGACAGCGACCCCGTTATCCTTCAGGAAGGTGACGGCACCACCGCCATACCCGCCGCCAACATCTACAATCACGCCGGCACCATCGCGACGAACACCGAAGACCATAGCGCCGATGCTTGGCCCGTCCGGTGTCTCTTTGCCCGGCTTCACCACAAGCGGCGCAAACCACGTCCCATAGCGAGGCGCTATCGTGGAATCGTCGGCACCGCCTTGAGCCACGTCGACAGCCAACGCCGTCATCTTCAGGCCCTTGAAGCCGTCTGGCACCCACCGCGCTTGAGCAGCCTTGACCCATTCGCCGGGCAATAGCTGCCATTCGTCATCAGCCCGGCCGGCTTGGAAATCGCCGTACAGCAGTTGCGAGCGGAGCGGTTCAGGCAGGCTTTGCAGCTTCGCCCGGTAGTCTGTGTCCCTCAGGTACGGATTGTCATCGAGGCTTGCCGGGATGAACGTCCGCGACATCGCTTCGTAGTCTTCGCCGCCGCGCTCGTAGACGCCAGGACCGTCGACCCATTCGGTGATGCCGCCGACCACAATGGCCCAGCGCAGTTCACCAGGCATCGCCCGGTTGGGATAGTTGGGATCGAGCCACGGCGCGAACTCTTCAATCAGCCACAGCCCGTCACCACCACGCGGCGGGTTGGAACCGAGGATGACGCGACAGCGCTGCCCTTCCTTTGTCGATCGAAGCCAGCCGATCAGCGAGAACACTTGCTCCCGAAGGAACTCGCCTGCCTCGTCAAAGGCCAGATAGTCCCGAGCATTACCAGCATATTTGCGCCAGTCGTCAGGCTGCTTCAGGCCCGCGAACTTGAGCCGGCCGCCTGCCTTGAGGCGCCAAACGTTTTCGTTGCCCCCGATGAACTCGCCATGTCCGGCCAGGATCTCGCGCGAGAACTCAATCAGACCGTCTAGCTGTGTCGCTTCACGCCGCAGGATCAGGCTGGAGAAATGGTTGTTGGCCGCGGCGCCGACTTCCAGCGCCGACTTGCCGCCGCCGGCCTGTCCACCGTAGAGCAGGATATCGGCGAGGCTTTCGAGTGCTGCCGTTTGCGGTCCAGGGTTCGGCAGGAAGGGCTTGTCTAGTTCAGCCCCTACTTGCTCGACCAGTTCAGCCCGGTCTTCAGGTGAAAGCTTGGCAATGATGGCTTCGAGCGACCGAAGATCAATTGCGGCTTCCATCGGCCTCTTTCATGCCCTTAGCCAGGATCAGCGCAACAGCCTTGGCCAGCTTGCGCGGCGAGTGGTCGGGCATCAGGTCTTTGCCGTCCTTCCCTGTCAGTTCCGCCTTGTCGACGAGCAGACCGTGCAGCTTGGCCTTGCCGAGCGTGGCAGAGACGGCAGCAGAGGCGCCTTTGGGCTCAGCCATCGCCTTGGCGCGGGCGAGCTCCAGCTCATCAGTGAGCGTGCCGACCGACACCATAAGCAGTTCGCGCGCTTCGGCCTGGAGCTCCTTGACCCTTGCTGCAACCTTGCTATCGGCCAGTAGGCGTGAGGCGTTCGACCAAACAGTCTCAGGTTTCGTGTCGGCGCCGACATCGTAGGCCAGGCGGTAGGCCTTGGAGCCATTGCCCGTCTCTACATACGCGGCGGCGAACGCTTCCTGATTTGCGGTGAGCCCGTCAGCCATCAGGCTTGCTCATCTGCGGGTTGGGCAGTCTGCATTTCAGCCTCTGCCTTCCGTTTGGCGATGGACACCGCCAGCGCGATTTGCCGGCGGACTTCTTCCTGTGCTGCCCGCTGGTCGGAGGGCGAGAGCTTGGAGCGGCGCTTGTCTAGAAAGCTCGTCATGTTGCCCCCGTCCGGTAATGGTGATTTGCTATCTCCGTTCGAGGGAGGACTAGCTTATGACCGAAGAAGAAATGGAGGCCGTGCTGAAGGACAGGGCCGTGCCAGCGAGAATCATGGGCGTTTTGGACACCAAAACCCAGACCGAAGCTGCCTTGGTACCTCGCAGTCTTGGTGAAGCAGTCCTATTCGTGGCGCTGGGGCACGTAGATGGATATGACGTGAGAACGGCGGCTGTCTTATACGGCGACCACTATGCCCAGAGCCTCAATGCTAAGGACTGTTCGGCGCTTTGGGCAAAGTACAGCAAGACACTGCTCGACTGAAACGTTGCGTAACGGCCGCGTAACGTTACGGCTCACGTGACGGTTGACGGGTCACGTGACCAACGTTTGCAAACAGCAGCTAACGTTTATGGATACGGCTTCCCCGCCACGCGGGGGACGATCCCCGCATTGTCCCGGCGAAAACTCTTAGGCCTCGCGCAGACGAACATTTCGCCCATGTGTGGGATAAACATCCCAAATCGTTGGCGCAATCTAGCCCGTTCGTCCCAACATTTCAATGGGAACCTTCGTCTTCACTTCGCGGCCCAAGATATTGAGCATCATGGTGATGTCTTTCTCGCCGACGCCATGGACCGCGCCCTTGAGGCCGATCAGAGCGCCTTCTGCCACCTTGACCGTTTCGCCGGCCGTGACGTTGTGGCGGTGCACTCGCAGTTCATCGAACTCGCCGGCATCTTGAGCGGCGCGAATGGTCTGGACGGTAGCGTCATCAATCATGATCGGATCGCCAGCGCCGCCTGCCAGTTGGGTGCGCAGGACTGCCTCGACCGCCGGGCAGTTCAAAACCCGGTGCCAGTGCACGGAGCCGAGAACGAACAGATACCCCTTGAGCAGCGGATAATAGCGCGTGATCCAGCGGTTTTGCCGATTATGCTTATATTCTCTCCTGTACTGCGGCAGAAATACCGTGAGGCCAAGCGCAAGGATCTCTTCGCCGGCCTTCAAATCCGAGGATGGCCGAGTCTGGACGATGAACCAGCGCGGCAGATCGACATGCTTGCTCATAGGCGGAAGTCTCTCAGTTCATCGAGCACGTCGAAGCGAGCGCTTCGCGGCTTGATCTTGATGGTTGGATTGGTTTCCAGGCGCCGTTCGCGGTCGAGCCGGTCTTGTTTCTCGCCGTCGGTTTCGAATCGGCGGACTGGCACGCCCTTTTGCTTGATGGCCGCCAGGACGATTGCCAGCTTGTCGTCGTCCAGGTTCGACTTGAACGGCAGGCGCCGCCCGTTTTCGATCAGGTCGACCGCCCAGCCCCATGCGCCCATGTAGTATTCGATCGCATGGTTCGGCCGCCGATACTTAAAGGGCTTGTTGCCACCAGTTCGTGCTAGCCGTTCGGCATTGGTGACGCCAAGCAGCTTTTCCGCCATCCGTTGCTCTTTTTCGCCGAGGCCAGAGAGTGCAGTCGGCGGCTGGTAGCCCGCCAGCAGCTTTTCAGCCATGATCTGCAACTGCTTTTCCGAGAATTCGTCATCGTCGTCTAAAGGCGCCGTCATGGTGACTGCTCCTTCAAAGCCAGATAGTCGGCCGGATCAATCTTCCTGACAGGCGACGCCGGTCCGAACGTGCCGAGCTGCCATTCCCGATGCTGGCGATTGCCGTGCGGATCGAATTTTGCGGCGGCGATGTCACGAACCCAGCGAGGAGCCTTCGCCGCGGCTTTGGCTTGCTTGCGCTCACGCTTGGTCTTCTTCTTCGGAGGGGTCGGCGCCGGCCCGATCGACAGGATCTTGTTTGAAATCCAGTCCGCCCGCTTTTCTGCCGGCGATATCGGCGAACCGTCCATCCGATCAGACGTGCGCCATGCCTCTGCATTGGTCGGGAATGGACCAGCCAACACCTTGTCGCCGTCGACCACGACGAAGCCGTCTTCCGTCTCAATGACCGTCATGCCTGCCTCCGATTAGTTTGCAGGGCGACCACGTCACCGGGATTATTGGGCAGGGCGAGCGTTCGCTCCCGCCACATGCGCCGAGCGATATAGGGAAGAGCGCTGATCACAACGGCGGTCGGCGCCGCCGAGGTTTCGGGATTTTCGATAACATCAAGCTGGTGCGGTTCGCGGTTCATGCGACTGCCTCCAGATGATTTTCGATGTCCGCCGGCGTCAGATTTCCGCTCATCAGCTTGTTGCGGAAATAGTTGATAAGGCCCGGCCGGTTTTCCTTGCCCTCGAACAGCGACACCAAGAGGGAGACCGCTTCGTCTTCCGTTTCTGGAACCGGGAATGGAAATTCGCGACCCAAATCAGAAAAGACCTCGGGTATAGGGTTAGACCTCCCTTCAGAGCTAAAATCTCCAAGGTATGCTCTAAGATAATTGGGGTCAGAAATTGGTACCCTGTCGTCCCAAATTTTGGCACCCTCTAGCGCTTGAGGGGTAACAGTTTTTGGTACCCTTCCAGCTTTCCGGTCCGCATTACGTCTCCTTTCGTTCTCTTTCCGGATCGTGTCATCCTCACGAAGCTTTTCGCGGGCTTCGCGTATGTGCATTTGAACAGCATCCCGGCGGGGATTCTCAATGCGGTACAACCGGCAACCGTCTGCGGTCTGGCCCACGTCGACCCAGTACATGAGTTCGATCATCAACCGACGAATGTTGCCGACCGTGGTCTTCGAGCGAATGCCCGCCTCAGCCATCATCGAAATGTTCGATAAATAGGCGACCGTAGGCTTAAGCGTCCTCTCATCCACCGTGACATAGCGAGCCATCGCAACGATGGCTCGTACGGCGGCATCTGTTAGTTTTGGGTCGGCCGCGGCTGTTTCGTATAGCTCAAACTTGAAGGCGGCGAGTTCGCGCGTCGCCTTCGCATAGAGGGTTTCCGGCTTTCCATTCCGGAACTCGATTACTTCTCCCTCATCGGGAACATGCTCTGGCGGGTAGTCGCGCCCCTGAGCTTTGGACGTAGAGCGGAGCAAGGCCATCATTGCGCCCTCGCCCGGATCAGGGCCGCTTGCCGACAGGCCTCGACAGCATCCTTGAGCGGTAAGGCGAACCTCTCCTGCAACTGCGGGATTATTGCTTTCGCGCGGTCCGCCGATCCGGTTGCCAGCCACTTGGCCGCAAGGTCGACGGGGCTTGCGAGCTTTTCAGCTGCGGCGCTCATGCAGCCACCGCCGATGCATCTTCAACGATGCTGCAAGGCGTCTCAATCCGGAATCTTCCGTGGACTCCCGAAAATTCGCCGCCGTGAGCTTCGCGCTGCATCGAGATGATGAAGCCCGCCTTACGAAGCAAATACACGCTATGAGAAACTCTGACGCCGGCCGGCAATTCTATCGTGGTGACACCACGCTTGCCCGCCTTAATCAGAACTCTAATCATCCATGCCGCGCGACCCTCAAGACGCATCGTGCGTCCATCCGGCTCGATGCGAACTGTGACTGTGGACTTTTTAGCCTTGGTTACAGATTGTGTATTCGTCAGGGACGAATCCCCTGCTATGGCTGTCATTGTTCTGGTTTCCTTTCGTGCTCTGCAAGGGGTTGGGAAAATCGTGGGATCCAGGATCGGCGTGGGCTGCTTTGGTTTGGCGACCGCAGCTCACGCTTCCCCTGCCCCAATCGGTTCAGTTTTTCCTTTCGGTAGGCTATCAAGCCACGCCTGCGCATCGTCTTTGCGGATCAATGTCTTGCGGCCGGCCTTGCGATAAGGGAGGCGGCCAGACTTCAACTCTTCATAGAGCAGCGAGCGGCCGACGCCGAAGGCCGCGCAGAACCCTGCGACCGTGAACGCGTTAGGACTAACTTCCATATTCAGTTCCTTTCCTTGATTTGTGTACACAAGCACGCTCGGATTCTAGTGGATTTCGGGACTCGGCGCCTAGTCCGGAAGCCCTTTCCCACATGATTTTTATACCCTTTTTGTTCCAAACACTTAGCTGGTGGTTTTCCACAGGTTATGCACAGCGCAGTTCCAGCTTTGTTCCAATCTGGGCAAACCAGAATCGAACCAGAGCGGGCCAGAAGCCGTTGATTTTCCGCGCACAATATTGGGAGTGACGCAAGAACATCGGCGGGCTCGCAGGGCCGGTAGGCCCTTACGATTCAAAGCACGGCGGAGCCGGCTATAGATCCCTCAAAACCGAAAACTTTTGCGAGTCCAACAGGACAACGAGACAATGCAGTGATTTGCGGCCACGGTCAACTGCGGACACGCAAATGTGTTCTTGAACTGTTCTCACGCGCCAACAACGCGTAGGTTCCCCCTTGCCGCAGGCGCGTTCAAGAAGTTGCTCCAGGCGTTCATAAGCTTGCGGCGCTTCTCTAGCGCATCAGATCGGCGATAAGCATTCTCGACAGCATCGCCGACTTTGTGCGCTAAAGCTGCTTCCGCGACCTCACGCGGGAACGATGTTTGATCGCCAGCCCAGTCCCGGAACGCCGATCGAAAGCCGTGCGGCGTGAACTGCCCGACTTCCATGCGGCGCATCTGCATGGTCATCGCCATGACGGAGAGCGGCATCGAGACGCCCCGCTTGGTTTCCCCGGGGAAAACATAGTCGGACACGCGCACTTCATAGAGCGGCCGCAGGATAGCCAGGGCGGCATCAGTCAATGGCACGCGATGTTCCTTGCCAGCCTTCATGCGGCCCGCCGGGACGGTCCAAACCTTGTCGTCCAGATCCAGCTCAGGCCACTTCATTCCGAGAACTTCGCCCGAACGCGCCGCCGTCAGGATGAGATAATCCAGCGCCTTGGCCGACAGGGCTTCAGCGGCCCGCAGGCGCTTCGCGAGCGCCGGCACGTCAGCGTAGGGCATGGCAGGATGATGCCCCCGAGAGAGCTTCTTTGCCTTGGCCAAAAGGTGTTGCAGATGGCCGCGCCACAAAGCTGGGTTTTCGCCCGATCGATGCCCCGAGGCTCTGGCAAAGTCCAACACCCGCTCAATTCGCCCGCGAAGTCGTTGCGCCGTTTCTGGCTTGGCTTGCCAGACTGGTTTGAGGATTTCGAGCACATCGGCCGTGGTCACCTTGTCGACCGGCTTGTTGCGGATCGGTTTGCAGTAGGCGTCGCCGAGGGTCATTTCCCACTGCGCCTTGTGCTTAGGATTCCTCCAGCTCTTGCCGACTTCGGCAATGAAGTCTTCCGCGCACTCAGCGAATGTCGGAGCTTCGGCCTTCTTTTCCGAAGGCTGTTCTATTGGATCAAGCCCCCGCCGCAGGCGGTCGCGACAGCCACCGGCAGCTATTCGCGCATCCTTCAGGGAAACAGAAGGATAGGAGCCGAGCCCGACTTCCTTCCAGACGCGGCGGGCGCCAGAGCCCTTGAAGTGGACGAAGGTCCAAGACTTGGTCCCCGTCTTCTTGGCCATCAGATAAAGCCCGCCGCCGTCGCTGTACCGCCCTGGCTTCAGATCCTTTGGGCGGATCGCCGTCTCGGCAAGCAGGTTGAGCGAGCGGACCATTCCCAGCAACTCCGTTCCTAACTTCAAGCGGTGATGTTAGCGGATTGAGGCGGATGGCTGCAAACGAAGAATGCCGAAAACCCTTGTGAATCAACACTTTTCTGTTACATCGGCAAACACCAGCGGACAGCCGTTTAGAAGACACTCCCTCCGCCATATCCGTCCAATTTCTTCAATCCTGCAGGCATGACGTCGAGTTTTCCGCTCGTCGGATTCTCGACTGCCCGGGTTTAACAGGCCGGTCCGTTTCGGAGAGAAGCGCCGGGCCGCTCTGCCCCATGCACGCGCCACCTCTCGCGTCACTGAAATGCGACAGGTGCTGATCGTGCCAACGATACCAAAGTACCGTTGATGCTACTGCGTAATCAACAACCTGCCACAAGCGAAGACTGTCACCCGCCGCGCAGCCGCGCTCGTCGGGTTGATTTCTCCGCCCGAATATGATGCTTCTCCCGCCTATGAATAAACTATTTTCTGCGGCTCTCGCATGGACGATAGTGGCTTGGCCGGCCAGCGCGATGGACAGCGCATTGCGCGCCGGCCTGCTGAAACTCGATCCGCAAACCCGGCTGGAGCAGCGATGCGACGCCGAAATTCTCGACCGGATTACCCGCGACGACCACAAGTACAAAGCCGATCGTGTTGTCGCCTACGCTTTTGCGACGCCCGAAATGGGCGCCGATGCGATCAAGAGCCCGGGTGCTGCGTTTCGCAGCAAGGGACAATGGTACCGGCTGAAATTCAAATGCGAGACAGCGCCGGACCATATGGAAGTCCTGCAGCTCCGCTACCGGATCGGTGATGAAATTCCGGAAAGCGACTGGCCCAAATACAATCTCTATAACTAGGCATTCGGGAGCTGTGGCCGCATTTTGCTGGTGTTTCGGGCCGATCGTCGCAAACTCTGTATATAGCTGACCTTGTTCCAACCAGTCCCTTGACGCGCGGGAACCATACACGTTAGGCCCTCAGGCATTCGACGCGAACGGTCGGCCAACCAGCAAGGGACTTCCAGTCGATGGAAATTTTCACTGCCGCGGGCTTCTCTGCCCTGCTCCAGGTCATCGCCATCGACCTCGTGCTTGCAGGCGATAACGCCATCGTCATCGGCCTGGCCGCGGCGGGCTTGCCGGTCGAGCAGCGCAAGAGAGCGATTCTCATCGGCGTGGTGGCGGCGACGGTGCTGCGTATCGGTTTTGCCGCGATCACCGTCACCCTGCTGCAGATTGTCGGCCTGCTGCTGGCCGGCGGCATCTTGCTGCTGTGGGTGTGCTGGAAGATGTATCGCGAGCTGCGCACGTCGCATGCCGACGAGGAGGAGGCGACCGAAGCGCTGTCCAATTCCGATATCAACAGCGATGATATGGTGGCCGGCAAGGCGCGCAAGAAGACCCTAGGTCAGGCGGCATTGCAGATCGTCATCGCCGACGTGTCGATGTCGCTCGACAACGTGCTGGCGGTCGCCGGCGCAGCGCGCGATCACTTCCAGGTGCTGGTGATCGGCCTCGTCCTGTCGATCGCGCTGATGGGCCTTGCCGCGAGCTTCATCGCCAAGCTGCTGCACCGCCATCGCTGGATCGCCTATATCGGCCTTTTGATCATCTTCTATGTCGCGCTCGATATGATCTATCGAGGCGCTGTGGAAGTATTGCCGCATGTCAGCAGTGCGATGAGCTGACGCATCGACTCGAATTCGCATCGGCCGGCCTTTCAGCTTCGGCGAGCCTTCGTCGACGCTGGCGGTTGCGTTTCGCCGCAGCCGCTGCCCATACCAATGCCGCAATAAGTGTGGTAATGCGCCGCCAATCCCGAAAATCCGGAAAACCCTTTTATGTCTGCCCCTCGCGTCAGTTTCGTCAGTCTTGGATGCCCGAAAGCCCTTGTGGATTCGGAGCGCATCATCACGCGCTTGCGCGCCGAGGGCTACGAGATCGCGCGCAAGCACGACGGCGCCGATCTGGTCGTCGTCAACACCTGCGGCTTCCTCGATTCCGCCCGCGACGAGTCGCTCAACGCTATCGGCTCGGCACTTTCAGAGAATGGCAAAGTCATCGTCACCGGCTGCCTCGGCGCCGAGCCGGACGTCATCCGTGAAAGACATCCCAACGTTCTCGCCATCACCGGCCCGCAGGCCTACGAGAGTGTGATGGCAGCCGTGCATGAGGCTGCGCCCCCGAGCCATGACCCCTATGTCGATCTCCTGCCGCCGCAGGGCGTCAAGCTGACGCCGCGCCACTACGCCTATCTCAAGATTTCGGAAGGCTGCAACAATCGCTGCACCTTCTGCATCATTCCAGCACTTCGCGGCGACCTCGTCTCACGGCCGGCCGCCGACGTGTTGCGCGAAGCCGAGAAGCTGGCCAAGGCCGGGGTCAAGGAGATCCTCGTCATCTCGCAGGATACCAGCGCCTACGGCATCGATATCAAATACCAGACCAGCTTGTTCGGTGATCGCGAAGTGCGGGCGAAATTCTTGGATTTGTCGGAGGAACTCGGCAAGCTCGGTGTCTGGGTGCGCATGCACTATGTCTATCCCTATCCGCATGTCGCAGACGTCATACCACTGATGGCCGAAGGCAAGATTCTTCCCTATCTCGACATTCCGTTCCAGCACGCCTCGCCGCAGGTGCTGAAGAATATGCGTCGGCCAGCTCATGGCGAAAAGACGCTCGAGCGCATTCGCGGCTGGCGCGACGTCTGTCCGGACCTTGCCATCCGCTCCACCTTCATCGTCGGCTTCCCCGGCGAGACCGATGACGATTTCGAGATGCTGCTCGACTGGCTGGACGAGGCCAAGATCGACCGCGCCGGCTGTTTCAAATACGAGCCGGTCAGAGGCGCCCGCTCCAACGAGCTCGGCCTCGAGCAAGTGCCGCAGGAGATCAAGGAAGCCCGCTGGCACCGCTTCATGCAGCGCCAGCAGAAGATTTCGGCAACGCAGCTCACCAAGAAAATCGGCAAGCGCCTGCCGGTCCTGATCGACGAGGCGCATGGCAATTCGGCCAAGGGCCGGACCAAATACGACGCGCCCGAAATCGACGGTTCGGTCCATATCCAGTCGCGGCGGCCACTGCGCGCCGGCGACATCGTCACGGTCAAGATCGACCGCGCCGACGCTTACGACCTTTACGGCTCAGCTGTCTGATATTCCGTCCAAAGTAAAAGGGCGCCGCGTGGCGCCCTTTCGTTCGATATGTTTCCGACTGCCTACTGCGGCAGCTTGTCGTCGACGCCCTTGACGTAGAAATTCATGCCGAGCAGCGTGCCGTCGTCGGCGACCTCGCCCTCCTTCAGCCAAGGTGTGCCGTCCTGCTTGGCGATCGGCCCGGTGAAGGGGTTCCAGCCGTCGGCGATCTTCTTGGTGGTGGCTTCGGCCATCGCCTTGACGTCGTCGGGCATGTTGGTGAAGGGCGCCAGCTTGACGGCGCCGTCCTTAATGCCGAGCCAAACATTGTCGGGCTTCCAGGTGCCGTCGAGCGCCGCCTGGACGCGGCTGATGTAGTATGGACCCCACTCGTCGGTCAGCGCGGTCAGCTGCGCGTGCGGTGCGAACTTGATCATGTCGGAGGATTGGCCGAAGCCGTGCAGCTTGCGCTCCTCCGCCACCTGCAAGGCAGCGGTCGAGTCGGTGTGCTGGACAATGATATCGGCGCCCTGGTCGAACAATGCCTTGGCAGCGTCGGCCTCCTTGCCCGGATCGAACCAGGAGTTCACCCACACGATCTTCGCCTTGAAGTTCGGGTTGATCGACTGTGCGCCGAGCATAAAGGAATTTATGCCCATCACCACTTCCGGGATCGGGAAGGAAACGATGTAGCCGGCGACGCCCGACTTCGATTGTTTGGCGGCGATCTGGCCAAGCACGTAGCGGCCTTCATAGAAACGCGCATTGTAGATGCCGAGATTTTCGGCCGTCTTGTAACCGGTGGCGTGCTCGAACATCACCTTGGGGAATTTCTTGGCGATCTTCACTTCCGGGTCCATGAAGCCGAAGGACGTGCCGAATATGATCTTGCATCCCTCGCGCGCCAGGCGCTCGAAGGCGCGATCGGCATCGGGGCCTTCGGAGACGTTTTCGAGATAGGCGGTCTCGACCTTGTCGCCGAGTGCCTTTTCCACCTCGAGGCGGCCTTGGTCGTGCTGGTAGGAGTAGCCGAAATCGCCGATCGGGCCGGTGTAGACCCAGCAGGCCTTCAGCTTGTCCGCCGCCTGGGCTGAGGCCGCCAATGACAATGCGGCCGTCGTCGCCATCAGGGCAATAAGCAGTTTTTTCATTGTGTTACCTCTCTGAGTTAAGCCTTGGAGCTTCCGTCTTTTTGTTGTCAACGATCCGGAACGAATGGCTGGCCCAAGGAGGCCGGCGTGTTCATCATCGTCAAACGCTTGTTGCGCGAGATTAGAACGAGAACCACGACGGTTGCCAGATAGGGCAGCGAAGAAAGCAGTTGCGAGGGGACCGGAATGCCGAATGCCTGTGCATGAAGCTGGCCGATCCAGACCGCGCCGAAAATATAGGCGCCGGCCAGCACCCGCCATGGCCGCCAGGAGGCGAAGACGACCAGAGCCAGCGCGATCCAGCCGCGGCCGGCGGTCATGTTCTCCACCCATTGCGGTGTGTAGACCAGCGATAGGTGACCGCCGGCTAGGCCGGCACAAGCGCCGCCGAAAATCACTGAGAGATAGCGGTAACGGATGACGTGGATGCCAAGCGCATGGGCGGATGCATGGCTGTCGCCGATCGAGCGCAGCGTGAGCCCGGTGCGGGTCTTGAACAGGAACCACATGACGGCGGCGGTCAGCGCGATCGAGATGTAGAAGATTGGATCCTGACCGAACAGCAGCCTGCCAATGACCGGGATTGCGGTCAGGCCGGGAATATCGAGGTTAGGCAATCTCTCGCCGGGCTGGCCGACAAAATTCGTCCCCATCATGCCGGAAAGGCCGAGGCCGAGCAGCGTCAGCGACAGGCCGGTTGCCACCTGGTTGGTGGCCAGCGACAGGGTCATGACGGCGAACAGCAGCGAGAACACTGCCCCCATGGCAATTGCCGCCAACAGCCCGATCCACGGCGAGCCGGTGAGATAGCCGGCGCCGAAGCCGCCGACTGCACCCATGATCATCATGCCCTCGACGCCGAGATTGAGCACACCCGAACGTTCGACCACCAGTTCGCCGATCGCCGCGATCAGCAGCGGCGTCGCCGCCGTCGCGATGGTCAAAAGGATGTTGACGGTGATGTCCATCAGCGAGCTTCCTCCAGCTTCGGCGCTGCCTCGAGTTTCGGTGCGGCAAAGCCGGTCAGGCGAATGCGATAGTGAATGAGCGTGTCGCAGCCGAGCACGAAGAACAAAAGCATGCCCTGGAACACGCGCGCCACCTTGTCGGAGATGCCGAGCGCGCTTTGCACTGCCTCGCCGCCGAGATAGGTCAGCGCCAGCACAAGGCCGGCGGCAACGATCCCGAGCGGATTGAGCCGGCCGAGGAATGCGACGATGATGGCGGTAAATCCGTAGCCAGGCGAGATCACCGGCTGCAGCTGCCCGATGGCGCCTGAGACCTCCGAAATCCCGGCAAGCCCGGCCAGTGCGCCCGACAGCAGGAAGGCAAAGAAGACCATGCGGTTAAGGCCAAACCCGGCGAAGCGCCCTGCCCTCGGGCTTGAGCCGAGCACGCGGACCTCGAAGCCTTTCAGCATACGGCTCATCAGGATCCAGATCAGTATCGCCGCGACCAGCGCGAAGACAAATCCCCAGTTTGCCCGGCCGGATTCCGGAAGGAGTTCCGGCAGTATCGCCGAGTCGTTGAACTGGATGGTTTGCGGGAAACCGTGGCCCTGCGGATCGCGCCACGGCCCGCGTACCAGCCAATCGAGGAAGAGCTGGGCGACATAGACCAGCATCAGGCTGGTCAGGATCTCGTTGGTGTTGAAGCGCGTCTTCAGCAGTGCCGGGATTGCAGCATAGGCGGCCCCACCGACCATGCCGAAAAGAAGCATCAGCGGCAGCACCAATGGGCCTTCGAACTGCGGAAACAGCACGGGGAAGATCGAGCCGACAATGCCGCCCAGGATGAACTGGCCTTCGGCGCCGATGTTCCAGATGTTGGCCTTGTAGCAGACCGACAGTCCGACCGCGATCAGGATCAAGGGGGCGGCCTTGATCGCCAACTCATGTAACTGCCAGACCTGGCTGATCGGTTCGATGAAGTAGATGCGGAACGCAGTCAACGGGTTGACGCCGAGCAGCGCGAACATGATGGCACCAGCAATGATCGTCAAAACGAAAGCGATGAAAGGCGAGAGTGCCGAAAACAGCATCGAGCGCTGCGGGCGTTTTACAAGTTCGAGGCGCATCAAGCCGTCTCCAGCGTATGTTCGGCATGACCGGGTTCGGCGCCGCCCATCAGTAGTCCGATCTTCTCGAATGTCGCTTCAGCTATCGGCAGCGGCTTCGACAGTTCGCCATTGTGCATGACCGTGATCGCATCGGAAATCTCGAACAGCTCGTCGAGGTCCTGGCTGATCACCAGCACCGCCGAGCCGCTGCGCGCCAGTTCGATCAGCGCCTGGCGGATGTGGGCCGCCGCACCCGCGTCGACCCCCCAGGTCGGCTGATTGACCACCATGACGCTTGGCCGCCGGTCGAGTTCGCGGCCGACGATGAATTTCTGCAGATTGCCGCCAGAAAGAGCCGCAGCCTCTGGATCCGGCGCGCTCTTGCGCACGTCCATCGCCTTTATGATGCGCTGGGCAGCGGTATAGATAGCATCGCCCTTGACCATTCCACCGGCGCCGACAAACATCTTGCCATCGGTGGCGTGGCGCGACAGGAGCAGGTTCTCCGAAAGCTTCATGCGCGGTGCTGCACCATGGCCGAGCCGCTCTTCCGGAACGAAGGCAGCGCCCATCAGGCGCCTGCCGGTGATGGTGAGGCCGCCGGCATCCTTGCCGCGGATGCGGACCGAGCCGGCATCCTGCTGCAGCACCTCGCCGGAGACGGACTCGAAGAATTCGCCCTGGCCGTTGCCGGCCACACCGGCAATGCCGATCACCTCGCCGGCGCGGACTTCAAGATTGATGTTCCTGAGCGGGATCGAGAACGGGGTCGCCGGCTTGCGGGTGAGTTCGCGGATTTGAAGCAGCACCGGCGCGGTCTCGATACCCTCGGCCGGCGCCCGCACCACGGCCTGCACCTCGTTGCCGACCATCATCCGCGCCAACGAAGACGCGGTTTCCTGGCGCGGATTGCAATGGCCGACCACCTTGCCGTGACGCAGCACGGTGGCGCGGTCGCAGATGCGTTTGACCTCTTCCAGCCGGTGCGAAATGTAGAGGATGGACTTTCCTTCCGAACGCAGCCGTTCGAGCGTCTCGAACAACTTATCGGCCTCCTGCGGCGTCAGCACCGAAGTTGGCTCGTCGAGGATGATGAGTTGCGGCGTCTGCAGCAGGCAGCGGATGATTTCGATACGCTGACGCTCGCCGACCGACAGATCACCGACCAGCGATAGCGGATCGAGAGGCAGGCCGTAACTGTAGGAGAGCGCCCTCGCCTTGGCCGCGATCGTGCTGATCGGCGAGCCGTCATCCAGCGACAGCGCGATATTCTCCGCCGCCGTCAGCGCTTCGAACAGCGAAAAATGCTGGAAAACCATGCCGATGCCGAGCTTCTTTGCGGTGCCGGGGCTGGTGATCCTGACCGCCTGGCCATTCCAGAATACCTCGCCGGAATTCGGTTCCAGCGATCCGAAGAGCATTTTCACCAGCGTCGACTTGCCGGCGCCGTTCTCGCCAAGCAATGCATGGATCTCGCCCTTGGCGATGTTGAGATCGACATGGTCGCACGCCGTCAGCGTGCCGAATATCTTTGTGAGGCCGCGAACCTCCAGCAGGTTTGCGCCGTCCTGATCTGCACTCACGGTGCCTCCATCTGGTTTGCCAGACATGTTCTGTGTTCCCGCAAGCATCGTATGCGCGGGCTGCTCTCTACGGTAAGCGCCTCACGACTTGAAAGAGCTTCAAGAATTTCAGTGGAAACTCAAGCGGTAAAGAGCAGTTCGCAAGAACGGCGGCGTCGGCGGGCCGAAAATGCGGGCTCAAGGGATAAGTATCGTTGTCCCGGTGGTCCGGCGCCCTTCGAGATCGGAATGCGCCTTGCCGGCATCGCTGAGCGCGTAACGCTGGTTGATCTTGATCTTGACTGCGCCGCTGAGCACCACATCGAACAAGGCGGCGGCGGAAGCCTCGAGGTCTTCGCGCTTGGCATTGTAGACGAACAGCGTCGGCCGCGTTGCGAACAGCGAGCCCTTCTGCGCCAGCAGCGAGATGCTGAAGGGCGGGATCGGCCCAGACGATTGACCGAAGCTGACGAACGTGCCGAGCGGCCGCAGGCAATCGAGCGAGGCTGGAAACGTGTCGTTGCCGACCGAGTCATAGACAACGTCGCATTTCTTGCCACCGGTGATAGCGGCAACGCCGGCCACGAAATCCTGTTCGCGATAGTTGATCACATGGTCGAAGCCATGCGCCTTGGCGAGCTCGATCTTGTCGGTTGAACTCGCGGTGCCGATCACCGTCGCGCCGAGATGCTTGGCCCATTGGCCGAGGATCAGCCCGACACCGCCGGCCGCCGCATGAAACAGGATCGTGTCGCCGGCTTTCACCTTGAATGTACGGCGCAACAAGTACTCGGCGGTCATGCCCTTTAGCATCATCGCCGCGGCCTGTTCGTCGCTGATGCCGTCGGGCACCTTCACCACGCGGTCGGCGGCGATCACGCGCTGCCCGGCATAGGCGCCGGTCGTCACCGCATAGGCGACGCGATCCCCGGGCGTCAGCCAGTCGACATCTGTGCCGACGTCCAAAACCACGCCGGCCGCCTCGCCGCCGGGGATCAGCGGAAATCCGCCCTGCGGCGGATAAAGGCCCGAGCGATAATAGACGTCGATGAAATTGAGACCGATCGCGGTGTGCTTGACCAGGATCTGTCCCGAGCCCGGCTGCCCGGGATCGGCATCCTCATAGGTCAGGACCTCCGGGCCGCCATGGGCATGGACGCGGATCGCTTTGGACATTTTCTGGCTCTCTTGGGATCAGGCTTTCTTATCCGGCTTGGCGCCGAGATTTGGGAAGAACTGCATGATAGCGCCGATGCAGGCGAGGTAAAGCCCGGTGATCGTAATCCCGATCTTGATGAAATCGCTGACCTGCTCGCCCAGCACGCCGATCTGGTCATAGAAGGAGGCAAGTGCGGCCTGCGCCAGCGCCAGCGCGCCGAAAGCGCACCAAAGCAGCGTCATACCGAGATTGATTGGGCGCAGCCGCTTCACCCGCACCGGATGGATGAAATTGATCGGCACGAAGGTGAGAATGCCGGCCACCACGACCGCGGCGAAAGAAACCCATTGTCCAGGCTCGATGACGAACAGCGTGAACACCACCATGTTCCAGACGACCGGAAAGCCCTTGAAGAAATTCTCCTTCGTCTTCATGCCGGTATCGGCATAGTAGATTGCGCTCGACACCACGATTATCGCAGCCGACAGGAACGACAGGCGCTCGCCCATGAAGCCGCGCTGATAGAGCGCGAAGGCCGGAATCAACACGTAGGTCACGTAGTCGATGATGTTGTCGAGCAGTTCGCCCGACCATGTCGGCAGGATTTCTTTGACGTCGAGCTTCCTGGCGATCGGCCCGTCGATGCCGTCGACGAAAAGTGCCAGGCCCAGCCACCAGAACATTGCCGTCCAGCGCTGCTCGCTTGCTGCCACTAGCGACAGAAACGCCAGGAATGAGCCCGACGCGGTCAAGAGATGGACCGAGAACGCCCGCGCCTGAGGCCATGTGACTTTCTTCTTCGGCCGCGGAATCCGGTCGGCGATTTTCCTGGCCGTCGTCTTCTTGCTCACGGGCCCCGCCAGTCCAGCTTGCAGATTTCGGCCGAACGGCCGGCAAAGTTCCAGTTACGGCCAAAGGCCCGCATTTTGCTCTTGTCGGATTTGGCGACGATGATTTCCGGCGCAATCCAGTATTCCGAATTGCTGATAACCGTATCCTTGTCGCGATCCTTGCCGGTGATTGGCGTCACCGCACCATCGATGATCTTCGGTATCTGGAACATGCGTGTTTTCTCACGCGTCTCGTAGGTGATCGGCACCTGCTCGGCGCCGAGGAACTGTCCGACCAGGATGGAGAGCAGCGATGTGGTTCCACCGGCCTTGCCGGTGAATATCTTCGTCAGTCCCTTCACAGCGTAAACCGAGGCGCGCTTGTCGATAAACAGGCCGGCGGTCCAGTTACCGCGACTCATGTAGCCGGGGATTTCCATGATCAGCCCAAGATTGAGACCGGACAGGTCGACCTCGCCGAAATGGCCGGCATCGATGCGGAACCCCGCCCAGGTTTGGCAATAGCCTTCCGTAGGCGGATGATTGCCGAGCGACAGAACGCAAGGGCAAAAAACCGTGCAATTGCAGGAGAGGACGAGCTCTCCCTTCATTGCCCAGTTTTGGTCAGTCATCGAATTCTCCCCCTCATGTCGAGACTACTAGTAGCGCGGCTGCCCAGACAAGCAGTATCGCACCGCCCAGCCGCGTCGGCAGATTGCCTGCCGTCTGTTTTTCGACCAGGCTGAACAGGCCGATCAGCGCCATCCAGAACACGTTCATCACACCGACGGCGAACATTACCAGCATCAGCGCCCAGCAGCATCCAAGGCACCACAGGCCCTGCTCCATGCCGAGCCGGAAAATGCGAATAGGCCTGGCGCTCCAGTTGGCGAACAGGACCGAGAACGGATTTCTGCACTTCTCCAGACAGGCTTCCTTCAGCCAGCTGAACTGATACAGACCAGCGATCGACAGCGCGGCTGCTCCGGCAATTCCAACCAGCGGATCGAGCATCTGCCCGGATGACGCGAATGCATCGACGGCGAGCGTCAGGGCTGCGAACATTGCCGAGGCGGCAAGCCAGACGCTCAAATATCCAGCGACCAGGATCAACGGATGGACGGCCGGCTCCCCCTTGATCCGGGCGGTATCTGCGATCTCGCAATAGGTGCGGATCATCGGCGCCGCGGAGGGCAGCATGGTCGCAATGGCCATCAACAGCCACATCGCGGTGAGTGCCCCGCCTTGCGCGCCTAGGCTTGCGCGAAGTGGCGCCGGCGCAAGGCAGAGGGCGAAGAGACGCACAAGGAAATCCGGCAGCGGCAGTTGCGGCAGGTATTCCAGCACGGCATCGCCGGGTGCATCGGTGCCCGGGAGCCGGCTTACCGCCCCTCGAACTGCCATTGCGCCGAGAAGGAGCCAGGCAAGGGCGATGCCCATGCCGGCAACAACGCTCACGGTCAGTCGAGGGCTGCGCGCAACGCTCGCCATCGCGCGGCCGGTGCCGTCGAGGTGGCTGAAATCGTCTTGTTGGCCGGTCATGGCAACCGAATGGGCCGAATCGCCGCGTTGATCAAGCCGCATCACCTGACCTATATGGACCAGCAGGTCGGACGGGCCTCACCTCGCAATCCGGAAGCCGAATTTGAACCATCGGGAAACAGCACGGATACTGGTCGCCGGCAGCGGCCCTGCGGGGCTGATCGCGGCGCTTGGCCTTGCCGAGGCGGGTTTTCCCGTGACGCTCGTCGGACCCGAGGCAGCCGGCCCCGACGGCCGGACGACAGCCTTGATGAACCCTGCCCTGAAGATGTTCGAACGGCTCGGGATCTTCGACGGAATCAGGTCGCACGCAGCGCCGCTCAAGGTGATGCGCATCGTTGACGCAACCAACCGGCTGATCCGCAGCCCGACAGTGACCTTTCGCGCCAGCGAGATTAACGAAGAGCAATTCGGGCTGAACTTGCCCAACAGCGTTCTCAACCGCACGCTAGCCGAGGCTGTCGCGCATTCGGGCATCGAATGGCGAAAGTCGATGGTGGAGGCATGGCGCCTCGATGCCGACCATGCCCATGCCGTTCTCGCCGACGGCAGCGAGGTTGAGGCGTCGTTGGCGGTTGCCGCCGATGGCCGTCAGTCGCCGGCCCGCGAGGCAGCCGGCATCCGGACCTCGGTCCGATCCTATCCGCAGGCGGCGCTGGTGCTCAATTTCGGTCATCGCAGCGACCACGCCTTCACCTCGACCGAATTCCACACCGAGACCGGTCCGTTCACACAGGTTCCCCTGCCCGGCAACCGGTCCAGCCTTGTCTGGGTGCTCGAGCCCGATGTCGCCAGGAACCTTGCAGCACTCGATGACACCGAGCTTTCGACGCGGGTCGAACAGCGGATGCAATCGATGCTGGGTCGCGTATCGGTTGAGCCCGGCCGGCAGGTCTACCCACTTTCAGCGGTGAGCCCGTGGCGGTTTGCGCATCGCCGCGTGGCCCTTGTCGGTGAAGCCGCCCACGTGTTTCCCCCAATCGGCGCGCAAGGCCTCAATCTCGGCATCAGGGACATCGACGACCTGATTGGTACCGCAAGCAGAAACCGCTCGGATCCGGGCGCCGCCAAGGCGCTTGCAGCCTATGATTTCAAGCGGCGGCCGGACATTCTGGCGCGCAGCAGCGCGGTCAACCTGCTCAACATGTCGTTGCTTTCCGACATGCTGCCGGCTCAGCTGGTGCGCAGCGCTGGCCTGGGCGCGCTTGAGGGGTTTGCGCCGCTGCGGGCGTTTTTCATGCGCGAGGGTCTTCGACCCGGCAGCGGTTTTGCAGCGTTTTTTGGGGGATTGCGAAAACCGGCTGCGCGATAGCGATCTTGGGCACCGCCCTTGATCCGCATCTTGCGATGCTCAACCCGGCATCAAGGGGATCGGGATTGAATTGACGCGGCGTCTGCGCCAAATAATGACGATGTCGACCTTAAGGTCCGGCCAGTCTTTGCCGGATTGGTGCGTTAGAGTCTAAAGTCCTGGAGCGTTTTCCTGCGTGTTTCAGGATGCGTGGCGTTCAAGAAGTTCAAGTGGTGAGTGCGATGAAGACAGCCAAATTCTCGATCGGACAGGTGGTTCGGCACCGGCTGTTTCCGTTCCGCGGCGTTATTTTCGACGTCGATCCGCAATTCGCCAATACCGACGAATGGTACGAGGCGATCCCCGCTGACGTGCGGCCGCGCAAGGACCAGCCTTTCTATCATCTGTTCGCCGAGAATTCCGAAACGGAATACATCGCCTATGTGTCCGAGCAGAATTTGCTCGAGGACCGGTCGGGCGAACCGGTCCGGCATCCGCAGATTGGTGAGATGTTCGATAAGAAGCCGGACGGGCGCTACGAGCCGAAGCACCAATTGAGACATTGACTTAGTCGGGATCGAGCTGGGATAGGCTTGAGACATGGCTTGACCCGACAAACGGCCGATCCAAACGAAAAAAGCGGGGCATGAACCCCGCTTTTTGTTGGTTCGAAAACCCGTCGATCAGTTGGCGGCCTTCGCCTTTTCCTGCTCTTCCTTGAGCTTCTTGGCAAAATCCTGATTGTTCTTGGCGACGAAGTCCTGGAGCTTTTTCTGCCGGTCCTCGATGTCCGACTGCTGCAGCGGCGGGCCGTCGAAGGCGCCGCTGAAGCCGGTCAGCGCAATCTTGATCGGGTTCGGCTGGTTCTGGAAATTGACTGAGGTGAGCGTCAGCGCCGATCCCTTCTTGAAGGATGCGACCAGCTGATCGCTCAGCGGCACTTCCGCCACGCAGCGATCCGGGAAACAGATTACATAGTCGAGCTTCTGCGCCTTGCCGCCGTCGATCTGGAGGCCGATGCCGGGAGGAACCAGACGGCCGGTCGGAACCGTCACCTGGAACACCTTGCGGTTCACCTTGCCCTTCAATTCGATCAGGCTGACACCGGTGATGAGCTGGCCGTTGCCGGCGGTGGTGATGTTCTGGACATTGCAGATGTCGACGTCTTCCTGCTTGGTGCAGGCCTTGAACCAGCCTTGCGGAATCTGCTGTTGCTGCTGCGCGGAAGCAGCGGGAATCCCGGCGCCGAGAATGCCGACCACGCCAGCGGCCATGACCGACAGGCGGTACGCGTTGCTGTTCAGGCTCGTCATGTCGTGCATTCCTCTCAAATGATCCCGGAACCGGCTTTTTCCCGCCGTGTGGTCCAGCTACCTGTTGCCGAAATGAGGCAACAGAATGACTTCGGACGGCGTGTTACACTGCAAGCGGTGCCGAATCCAGCCCGGGTCTCGCGAATCTTGGCCGAGGGGTTGGCCGGTGCACGACCGGCTCATGTATGCTGCGCATCGAATCGGGAAGGAGACGGTCATGGGCCGCGTTGTCTTTTGGCTGATCGCCGCAATGTTGTTTGTCGGCCTTTCCCTGCAGCCGGCTCTGTCGGAACCGAAGCACGCGCTTGCCATGCAGGGCGAGCCGGCGCTGCCGGCCGACTATGATCATTTCAACTACGTCAATCCCGACGCGCCAAAAGGCGGCAGCATTACCTATTGCGTCGTCGGCAGCTTCGACAATCTCAATCCGTTCATCCTGAGAAGCCTGCGCACCACCGCGCGCGGCATGATGGATCAAGCCTTTGGCAATCTCGTCTTCGAGCCGTTGATGCAGCGCAACTACGACGAGGCCTTCAGTCTCTACGGCCTGCTCGCCGATACCGCCGACATGGATCCCGAGCGCAAGAGCATCGAATTCCACCTCGATCCCAACGCCAAATGGTCGGACGGCGTGCCGGTGACGCCGGACGACGTGTTGTTTACCTATGACGTCTTCACCGAGAAGGGCCGGCCACCTTACAGCCAGCGGATGAAAGCGATCGCCAAGCTCGAAAAGACCGGCGACCGCAGTGTGCGCTTCACCTTCAACGACAGGGCCGACCGCGAATTTCCGCTGATCATTGCGCTGACGCCGATCATCCCGAAACACGCCTTCAACAAGGACACCTTCGACAGGACGACGCTGAAGCCGGTGATCGGCAGCGGGCCCTACACGGTGGCGCATGTCGTGCCCGGTCAGCGCATCGTGTTCAAGCGCAATCCGGACTATTGGGGCAAGGACGTGCCGTCCAAGCGCGGCTTCGACAATTACGACCAGATCACCATCGAGTATTTCCTCAACGCCAACGCCAAGCAGGAAGCGTTCAAGAAAGGCATCTGCGCCATCGACGACGACAGCGACCCGGTCAAACGCGAGCGCGATCTCGACTTTCCGGCCTTCCACAGGGGCGAGGTCATCGCCGAAACCTTCGACACCGGCATTCCGCCGGTGGTCAACGGTTTCCTGTTCAACACTCGGCTGCCGAAGTTTTCCAATCCGGTCGTGCGGCGCGCGCTCGGCATGCTCTACGATTTCGAATGGGCCAACAAGAATCTGTTCGGCGGCAAATACACGCGCACGATGAGTTTTTGGCAAAACTCCGAGCTCTCCGCCCTCGGTCATCCCGCCAGCGAAAAGGAAAAGGCCCTGCTGGCCCCCTACCCCGGCCGCGTGCCCGCAGATGTCATGGACGGCACCTACAGGCCGCCCGTTACCGACGGCTCCGGCCAGGACCGCAAGGTGCTGAAGGCGGCATTCGAGCTGCTGAAGAGCGCGGGCTATACGGTGCAGGACGGCGCGATGCTCGATCCCGAGGGAAAGCCGTTCGGTTTCGAGATACTGACCGCCTCGCAGGACGAAGAGCGACTTGCCGCTATCTATCAGCGCACGCTTGAGAAGCTCGGCATCGATGTCGGCATCCGCAGCCTCGACGGCGATCAGATCCAGTCGCGCAAGCAGCGTTTCGATTTCGAGGTGCTGGTCGGCTCGACCGGTTTCAACAACTCGTTGTCGCCTGGTATCGAGCAAACCGGGCGCTGGGGATCCGCTGCCGCCACGGCCGAAGGATCGTTCAACCTCGCCGGCGTCGCCGATCCGGCGGTGGATGCGGCGATCGAGGCGATGCTGAGAGCCCGTTCGAAGGAGGACTATGTCGCCGCCGTCCGCGTTCTCGACCGGCTGTTGATCTCAGGCAATTACATGGTGCCAACCCAGCACAACAACCAGCAATGGCTTGCCTATTGGAACTATCTGGAACATCCGCAAAAGACGCCCATATACGGTTATCAGTTGCCGACCTGGTGGCGCAAACCGAAGTGACCTCTTCAGAACAGGAGACCAAGATGAACGACGAGAACTCGATTACCGTCGATGTGGTCTCCGACGTGGTGTGCCCCTGGTGCTTTATCGGCCAGAAACGGCTCGACAAGGCGATTGCCGCCGTCGATATCGACGTTCACATACGCTGGCGGCCCTTCCAACTCGACCCGACAATCCCGCCCGAAGGCAAGAACCGCCGCGACTATATGGTGGCGAAATTCGGGAGCGAGCAACGCATCCGCGAAATCCATGCCCGGATCGAGCCGCTGGGCGAGGCTGAAGGCATCTCCTTCGCCTTCGACGCCATCAAGGTCGCGCCCAATACGCTGGATGCGCACCGTCTCATTCGCTGGGCCGGGACGGCCGGCGAGGCCATTCAGAACCGGCTGGTGCGCCGGCTGTTCCAGCTGAATTTCGAGGAAGGCGCCAATCTCGGCGATCATGCCGTGCTGATCGAAGCCGCCCGCGAGGCCGGCATGGATGCGTCCGTAGTCGAAACGCTTCTGCCGACCGACGCCGATGTCGAGGCGGTGCGCACCGAAATCGCCACCGCTTCGCGCATGGGCATATCGGGCGTGCCGTGCTTTCTGCTTGAAGGCAAATATGCGGTGATGGGCGCCCAGGACGCCGATACGCTTGCCGATGCACTCCGCCAGGTCGCCGCAGCCAAGGCACGCGGCGAACTGGAAACGGCCAACTGAGTCGGACTATTTCACCGTCACCTTGGCCTTGCTGACGAAAAAGCCATGGCCATGCCTGCCGGTGCAGGTCAATCCCTTGGTGGATGACTGGCAGAAAAACGGCCCCTTGCTCCAGCTATTGCCGTAGCCAGCTTGCTGACGTCACCGCAGCAGCCTTGCTCGCCTGGATTCTTGATCAGCGTCGCCGGGCCTTTCGGGCCGAGGATGATGGTGACGTAGCTGGGCTCGACGCGCGAACAACTCAGTTCCGGTCCGCCATCCTGTGGCTCATAGGTGCTGGTGCCGCCCTTCGGCGTGTAGATGCAGCCAATATTGCCGGACGGCGTGTTGAACTCGATCTGTCCCTCGGCGTTTGCGGGAACGGTCTGGCTGCCGGCATATGTTGGCGGCAGCCAGGCAAACATTGCGAGCGTCGCCACAAACAATGTTCGTGCAAGCATGAAGAACTTCCCCCCGGTTCAAACCTGGATGCGTCCAGCAGGTTCGATCCGAAGCGCATCTTTGTCAAACGCAGTTTGCGCGCGCTCTAAAAAGTACGGTCTGATCGATGTTGGTCTGCATCCTGGACTGTAACGGCAAAGTCAGTGCTTGGCCGATTACGGGGTCCTGACAAGGCGGCTTCAACCACGAATCATACGGTCACGTTCTGGCCGCCGACGAGGTCGGACCTGACTGTAAAGGCGGACTGAAGATCGGTTCAGGCTGTGAAGATCGACCGCTGGGCGGCGCTTCTATGTTCACAAAGCTGTGTGAAGACCTTCCCTTGGGGAAGGTCTCTACTTGCTCGGGCGCAGGCAAGTAACTACTTGAAATGGCGTTGGTATTCCACCCCTCGAAACGTAACGGCCTAACGCCGCGATCATTCATTCTGTTGCTCCACTGCAACGGCCCGCGAGCTAAGCCACCTGCGGCCGGAGAAAAGCTAATGGAAAATGATCAATTGGTGTTACTGTCCGTAACAAAAGAAAAATCGTTTGGGCGGGATAGTGATTCGGGTCGATAGACCAACGCGACATTCAATATCGGAAAAATGGCTCCGCGGTGCCGCAAGGCAGTCGCCCCTGACGCCCGTATCGTCGATGCGCAGCTTCTGGGGACTGATGCGGGCCTACTGGTTCTCGGACAAGTGGGTGGAAGCCTGGACGCTGACACTGGTGATCGCCCTGCTCACCGCGCTCTCCAGCAAGTCAGGCGTCTGGTTTGCCGTAGCATCCGGAGAGCTGGTCAACTCGATCGCCTTTTTCCACGATGCCGCAAACACCACCCCGCTTCAGGCTCTGCTGACCAATGCCGGGATACTTGTCCTCCTGGTCTTGCTCAAGGATGCGGGTTTTACCGGTATCCGCAGCCTGGTATCCGCAACATTGCATCGTAAGTGGCGCGGCTGGCTGGACAGCCAGTTCAACGAAGCCCTGCTTGACGCCAATCACACCCATTTCCACGCTCAGCATGGCTCGTCAGGTGCCGCCGCTCCCGACAATATCGATCAGCGCATCCAGGAATCGATCAAGGATATGACGGGCGGAGCCATCGGCCTCGCGATGGGGGTTCTGGCCGTTGCTACTTCATTGTATTTCGTTGGCCAGCAACTGCTTGCGCACTCGGCGGAGGTCAAGGGGCTGGAGTTCCTCGGCAGCTATGGCAGCGCCGTTCTCGCCTTTCTGGCGGTCGCCACCTACGTGCCGTTGAACACCTGGATCGCGGTCAAGCTGGGCAGGCTGCTGGAACGGCTCAATGTCAGGATGCAGCAGGCCGAAGGCAGCTATCGCGGCGAGCTGATCACGTTCCTGCGCCGCAGTTTTCATGTCGCCGCATCGCAAGGCGAGAACGTGCAGAAGGCAGTGCACACCCAGCGCTATGTCGACATCGACCGCACCTGGGCGCGGCTGAACATCGTCAACACAGGCTACAATTCATTCGAGCTGATCTACAATTTCATCGGTGCCCGCATTGTCGCCTACGGGCCAGGCTTGGTTCCCTTTATCCATAACGGCTTCGATCTCAAGGGCTACATAACCGGCTCCGAGATGGTCAACTCGTTGATCAGTCAATGCTCGTGGTTCATCCATGTCATGCCTGCCATCGCCGCATTGCGGGCCAACAGCCAGCGCGTCACCGAACTCGCAAACGCTATCGAAAACGTCCAGCACCCGCAGGAATTTTATCAGCAGACCGGCCGCTCCGATTTTCGCTACGACCGCCAAAACCCGGTTTTCGGCCTGACCATCCAGAAGCTCGAACTGGCGCATCAGGGCGAGGACGCCACGCCCTTCCTGAGTGCCGCGAATTTGCGCTTCCGGCGAGGCGAGTGGACTTTTCTCAAGGGCGAATCCGGTTGCGGCAAGACCTCGCTGATCAAGGCGATCAACGGCCTGTGGCCTTATGGCCGCGGCACCATCGTCTTCCCGGAAGGGGTCAGGAGTTTCTACGCCGCCCAGGAGGTGAAGCTGCAGCAGGTTTCGCTGAAGCAACTGGTCTGCCTGCCCGGTTCCGAGCATGATTACGCCGACGTGCAGGTCGCATCCGCCCTGCACAAGGCCGGCCTTGGCGATTTCATCGAGCATTTGGCCGAGGAGAGCCGTGAAGGAAAGATCTGGGATCAGGTTCTCTCGGGTGGGCAGAAACAGAAGCTGGTTGTCGCCCGCATCGTGCTGCAGCAGCCGGGATTGCTGTTCCTCGATGAAGCCACCGGCGCGCTCGACCCCGATGGACGGATCGCCTTCCACCAGGCGATCAAGGACAATTGCCCTGATGCAACTGTGATCTCGATCATGCATGAGGCGACGCCGCCGAGATCGCTCGCGGGCACCGAATTCTACCACAGCGTGGTTGCGATCGCCGACGGCGTCGCCACCAAGAAGCCGCTGGTTCCGAGCTTGCCGGTCGAGCTCACCACCATTCTCACGCAGCCGACGCGGCCGGCCGAGGACAAGTGGCTGCGCTTTCCCCGCCGGCTGAAGCAGAGATAGCCGCGGCACCACTGCCGGCATCCAGCCAGCCTGCCACGTAGCCCGATCACAGTCTCGCGATCCGGTCGGTTTGCCGCCGCTTTAACCCGCTCTCGCGATTGACTCGGCAAGGCGCGCTCCTATGTTGCGCCGGCTTGCAGAATCTCAACTCGAACCCGCGAGCAGAAAGGTCACCGCGCCATGCCTGGCGACAGTCACAGTCGAACGCAACCGCCGTCCGCTTGACGTGACCTGACCGGCTCACGTCCTGCCGGACGGCAAGGAGTGAGCCATGAACGAGTCTTCCCCCGTCGCGGGCGGCGATGCTATCGCCATCGCTCGCGTACTTGCCAACGAACACGTCGCCGACATCGTCGAGACCTTGAATCGGGAGCCCCGCGAGACAGCATCGGATCTGCTCTGCGAAGTGCCGTTCGAGCGGCTGGTCGAGATCTTCGACCAGCCGAAGCTCGACGGCGCATCCGAACTCGTCGAGGCGCTGCCCCGCATCAAAGCAGGCAGACTGCTTGCGGCCATGTCGGTCGACCGCGCCGCCGACATATTGCGCGATCTGAACGAGCCGGCTCGTTCCGAACTGCTTGGTGGCCTAGCGCCACCGCTGCGCGCGACGCTGCTTGCCATTCTCGGCTATCCCGATGGCAGCGCCGCCTCGCTCATGACGACCGAATATGTCAGCGTGCCGCCGGACTGGAGCGTTGCCCGCACTCTGGATTATATCCGCAAGGTGGAGCGGACGCGCGAAACTGTCTACGCGATCTACATCGTCGATCCGCAAACGCATGTCCTGTTGCGCTCGACCAACCTGCGTCGACTGATCGCTGGCGAGCCCGACGAGCTGATCATGGCAATAGCGCCGGATCGTGCGCCTATCACCGTTTCACCGCTGACCGATAGTGAAAAGGTTGCTCAGTTGATCTCGAAATATGATCTGCTCGCCGTCCCGGTCGTGGACAACGGCAAGCTCCTCGGCATCGTTACCATCGACGATATTATCGACACGATGATCGAGGAAACGACCGAGGACGTGCATCGTTTCGGCGGCATGGAGGCTCTGGACGAGCCCTATATGAAGATGGGCTTTCTAGCGATGATCCAGAAGCGCGCCGGCTGGCTATGCGCGCTGTTTATCAGCGAGATGCTGACCGCCAACGCGATGCAAAGCTACGAGGGCGAGCTGGAAAAGGCGATCGTGCTGACGCTATTCATTCCATTGATCATGAGCTCCGGCGGCAATTCCGGCTCGCAGGCGACCTCGCTCGTCATCCGGGCGCTGGCGCTGCGCGAGATCGGCCTTGGCGACTGGTGGCGGGTGGCATTGCGCGAGCTGCCCACCGGCCTGGTGCTTGGCTCGATTCTTGGCGTGGTCGGCGTCTGCCGCATTGCGCTCTGGCAGTATCTCGGCTTCTACGACTACGGCCCGCACTGGCCGCTGATCGCAATGACGATCGGCGCCACGCTGGTTGGCATCGTCACCTTCGGCTCGCTGTCTGGATCGATGTTGCCGTTCGCCCTGAAGCGCATCGGCTTCGACCCGGCCAGCGCATCGGCTCCGTTCGTCGCCACGCTGGTCGATGTCACCGGGCTGGTGATCTATTTTTCGGTTGCGCTGGTGATCCTGCGCGGAACGTTGCTGTAAGAAAACTTACGCACTTCCATCGCGGCAATTTCGTTGCCGCGATGGGTTTATTGTCGCGTCAGACGCGCTCACCATCCTTCACCCGGTAAGTCGGCCTGTACAGGGTGACGAGTTCTTCCGCCGCGGTCGGATGCACCGCCATGGTGCGATCGAAATCATCCTTGGTCAGCCCGGCCTTCAGCGGTATGCCGAGAAGCTGCGCCATTTCGCCGGCATCCGGCCCGAGGATGTGGGCGCCGAGGACCTTTTTCGAGGCGCCGTCGACGACCAGCTTCATCAGCATCTTTTCGTCGCGGCCGGAAAGTGTGTGCCGCATCGGCCGGAAGGTGGCGCGGTAGATTTCAAGGTCCGAAAAGCGCTTTGCCGCCTCATCCTCCGACAGGCCGACCGTACCGATCTCGGGCTGCGAAAAGACTGCGGTAGCGATCGTGTCGTGGTCGGGCGCCGTCGGATTGTCCTTGAAGGCGGTCTCGACGAAGCACATCGCCTCGTGGATTGCCACCGGCGTCAATTGCACGCGGTGGGTGACGTCACCGATTGCCCAAATGTTGTCGATGTTGGTGCGGGAGTATTCATCGACGTGAATTGCCCCGGTTTTGGTCATCTCGATGCCGACGCCTTCCAGGCCCATGTTCTCGGTATTGGGAATGCGGCCGATGGCGAGCATGACCTGGTCGACCGTCAGCACCGTGCCGCCGGTGACAAGCGCGTCGAGTCGGCCGTCAGGCCGCTTCCTGACCCACTCGGACACGGCGTGGCAGAGGATTTTTATCCCTTTCTTTTCCATCGTGTCGTGCAGCATGCGTCTGAGGTCCATGTCGAAACGGCTGAGGATCTCCTTGCCGCGGTAGACCAGCGTCGTGTCGACGCCAAGGCCGTGAAAGATGTTGGCGAATTCGACGGCGATATAGCCGCCGCCCTCGATCATGATTGCCTTCGGCAGTTCCTTGAGGTCGAAGGCTTCGTTGGAAAAGATGCAGTGCTCATGGCCGGGCAATGCCGGATGCGGCGCCGGGCGCCCGCCGGTAGCGATCAGGATCTGGTCGGCGCTAACGGTGCGATCCTCACCGAGAAGATGCACCACATGCGGATCGACCAGGGTGGCGCGCGAATGAAAGACCTCGCCGCCGGCGCCCTGCACGTTCTTCTTGTAGATGGCCTCCAGCCGGCTGATTTCGCGGTCCTTGTTGGCGACCAGCGTCTGCCAGTCGAAACGCGCCTCAGGCACCGTCCAGCCATAACCGGCGGCGTCGGCGAAATGCTCGGGGAATTGCGAGGCGTAGACATAGAGCTTCTTCGGCACGCAGCCGCGGATCACGCATGTGCCGCCGTAGCGATATTCCTCGGCAATGCCGACACGCTTGCCGAGTGCGGCCGCGACGCGCGCCGCCCTCACCCCGCCGGAGCCGCCGCCGATGACGAAAAGATCGTAGTCGTAACCGGCCATGGCTGAACTCCTTGCCCCTCAAACACCGAGACAGGTAGGCTGCCGACTATCAAAAGAAAAGCCCGGACTTGCCGGGCTTTCTGGTCCAGTGTCGGTCAGGCCGCTCGGAAGTCCGCAATCAATTCGGTGTGGCGTCCGCGGGAGCTGCGCCGTCTGCCGGAGCGGTACCGTCGGCAGGTGCAGCCGGCGCCTTGGCATTCGCCGCTGCACCCAGGGTCTCGCCGACCTGCTGGGCGAGATCGCGAGCCAGGCCGTTCTGCCAGATCTCGGCAGCCTTCACCAGTTCGCGCGTCACGATCGGGCCGTTGTCGAGCAGCTTCTTGCCGGAATCGGAATTGTAGAAAGCGGCGATTTCATTGAGTTCCTTTTCCGAGAACACCTTTGCATAGGCGAGCGCTGCTTCCTTTTCCAGGTCGGCGCGGCGCGATGCCAGGGTCATCGCCTTCTCGTTGATCGTCTTGGCGATCAGTTCCTGCATGTCCGGGTTCTTCTGGATCAGCTGCTGCTCGAGGGCCGCGGCCGCTTGCGGCAGGATGTTATCGAACGTATCCGTCGCATGGATCGCCGCGACCGCGGCGCGCGCCGCCTTCAAATGCGCATCGGTGACGTCCTGCGAAAACGCAGGCGACGAAAACGCGAAAACGGCCGAGGCCGCCAGAATGGCAAAAAAGCGGCCAACCCGGTTATGCAACATCATGATCGGTAAAACTCCCTGATTTTCGGGCGGCATGGACGGTTTGGATGCCGTCGCCGCCGGCTATGATGGCCGTTGATGCCAGCCCGATGAAAAGACCATGCTCGACCACGCCCGGAATGGCGTGGAGAGCATTCGAAAGCGCTCTTGTATCCGGAATGCGGCCAAAAGATGCATCGAGGATAAAATGGCCGCCGTCTGTAACAAATGGCTGGCTCCCCGTCATCCTTAATGTAACAGGGCCGGAAAGGCCAAGGTTTGCAGCTGCCGCGCCAACCGCAATTTCGGTGGCGCGCAGGCCAAACCGGTTGACTTCGATGGGCAGCGGAAAACGGCCGATCATCTCGACCATCTTGGAGCTGTCGGCGATGACGATCATGCGCGCGGAGGCCGCCGCGACGATCTTTTCGCGCAGCAGCGCGCCGCCGCCGCCCTTGACCAATGTCAGCGCCGGATCGATCTCGTCGGCGCCGTCGATGGTGAGGTCGAGTTCGGGCGTTTCCTCGAGGGTGGACAGCGGCACACCAAGCTCGGTGCAAAGGACGGCGGTGCGCTCCGAGGTCGGCACGCCGATGACAGTCAGGCCGGTAGCGACCTTGTCGGCGAGCAGCCGCACGAACTCGTCCGCCGTCGTGCCGGTGCCGATGCCGAGCCGCATGCCATCCGTGACATGGGCAAGCGCTGCCCGCGCGGCCTCAACCTTCAATTGCCTCGCATCCATGCCGGGTCCCGAGATTTGTTTCGGCGCTCGTAGCATTTTTGCCGGGCTGGTCAAAGGACCTTGCCCGCGGTGGATAAGCCGGCTTGCCTGAACGGGCCGCAGCGGTTATCGCCTGCCGGCAATCGAATCGTCACAGGACAGGCCATGACCCGACCGATCATCGTGTTCGACCTCGACGGGACGCTGATCGACACGGCGCCGGACCTGCTCGACAGTCTCAACCACAGCCTTGCCGCCAGCCAGCTCGCGGCCGTCGACGAAGCCGGCTTCAAGCGCTTCGTCGGCCATGGCGGCCGGGTGATGATCGAGCGCGCTCACGCAGCGCAGCATAGGTCGCTGGCAGTGGAGGAGCGCGACCGCCTGCTCAAGCTGTTTCTGGACCATTACACCGTTAACATTCCCGGCAAATCGCGCCCCTACCCCGGCGTCCCTGCGGCGATCGCACGGTTCGAGGCAGCCGGTTACCTGCTGGCCATCTGCACCAACAAATACGAGGCCAATTCGGTGGCATTGATCGAAGCGCTCGGTATGACCAGGCATTTCGCGGCGATCTGCGGCCAGGACAGTTTTCCGTTCCGCAAGCCCGACCCGCGCCATCTCACGCAGACCATCGCGCGCGCCGGCGGCGACCCGCGCCGTGCGCTGATGGTTGGTGATTCGCAGACCGACATCGACACGGCGAAAGCCGCCGGGATTCCGGTGGTGGCAGTCGATTTCGGCTACACTGACCGCCATGTGCGAGAGTTCGAACCGTCGGCGGTAATCTCGCATTTCGATTCGCTGACGCTCGATCTGGTACAAAGACTGATGGCTGCGGCAGAAGGCTGAAAGCTGCCCATCGGGCGGACCGCCAGATGCCGACCGACAAGTGGTTGACTTAGCAGGCCAGCCTCCCTTATATCGCGGCGCGCTTGGCCTTCGGGCAACGAGCGGGCGATTAGCTCAGCGGGAGAGCACACCCTTCACACGGGTGGGGTCGCAGGTTCAATCCCTGCATCGCCCACCATTTGCTTTCCTGAATCAATTCCAAGCCAGAGCGGCTAGCAGCTGCAGGTGGCCCCCTCGCCGCCAAAATTCTTTTGGGCGAAATTCAAGGCGCTGCTGTAGCTCGTATAGCTCTGGAACTGGCAAACGTTGGAGCCGGCCCGCACCTTCATCTGCTCGATATCCCAGAACGAAACATCGATACGGTCGTCGGCGCAATAGACTGTATAGCGTTCAGGTTCCAGCGCCGCGGCTTTCTGGACAGGCATCGAAACGGCCAGGCTGGAAAGTATGGAAAGTACAAATATGATGGCGTGACGCATTTGCATGTAGACCCCCGAAATGACCACCGGCACTATTATGGCCGCGATGTTGAGGCGACGCATCATGATTTTAAGCAGTCGCCGTGTTCTTTCGGTGGCCATAAATCAGGTACGGACGGCGCCTCCTTGTAGCGCAACGCTCCGCTATCCCGGAACAAACCTGCATAGAAACGAGTTTCTGCTGATCGAGATGTGAGGGAAAGCCATGTCCAGACTTGTTTTGGCGGCCGCAGTGCTGCTTGTCGGCGGATCGGCCTTTGCCGCGGACGAAAATCCGGTGCCGCCGCAGAATGCCAAGAAGCTGTCGGAAATCATCGCCAAGGTCGAGCAGCGCGACGACTTCCGCTACATCAAGGAAATCGATTGGGACAGCGGCGCCTACACTGTCACCTACTACACGAACGACAAGGCGAAAGTTGAAATCACCTATGATCCGGTGACAGCCGCGCCGAAATGAAGCTGGCCGCCAACGGTGCAAATTCTAAAAAATGGCGGGCATCGAATGCCCCCGACCTTCGGCAGACCCTTGCGCAGATATGGCTTTGATGGCTGACTGAGTGCTATCATTGCGCGCGGGGGTGGGCATGGCGACGGTAAAGCACGTATTGAAACGCTTTCTGATGATGCTCGCGGGTTATTTCATAGCGGTACTGGTCGGGCTGATCGCGGTGGCGGCGATCTATGGCGGGTTGAGCTCGCTGCCAAACGCGCCGAATTATTTCGACGTCATGGGTGTCACCCCCGTTGCGGTGCTGCTGTTGCCGCCGCTCGGCATGTTCATCTATTTTCTGACGATCGTGCTGACCGGCCTGCAGACGCTGATCTTCGCACTGATTGCCGAGTTTTTCTCGCTGCGCAGTTTTTGGCTGCACATGGTCTTCGGCGCAGCGGCCGCGGTTGGCGGGTTCGCCTTGATCTGGCCTAGTGTACCGGACGACACGAACCCGGAGCGCTGGGCCGATATCGGTATCATTGCCGCGGCAGGCGTTGTTGCCGGCCTGGTCTATTGGCTGATCGCCGGACGCGACGCCGGCTTCCGGCGTCCGCTGTTTCAGCGCTAGAACCGCATTCCTCAGCTAGCCGGCGAACGCACCGCTTCCGTGCTGTCGAGCGCCTGCTGCAGCCTTGTATCGCGGCCGTAGACGTCGTTGAAATATTCGACGGTGCCGGACAGGTCCGGCCATGCGGTGAAATAGGCGACGTAGACGGGGATCTTGCGTGTCACGTCTTCGGTCGAATGTCCGTGTTTTAGCTTGTCCTCGATATAGTCGACCGAGGTGCCGAGCACGGCAGCCGCCATGCCGCGCGGATCCTGCAAGCGAACACAGCCATGACTGAGCGCACGCATGTCGCGCTGGAAAAACGACTTCTGCGGCGTATCGTGCATGTAGATGGCGTGCTTGTTGGGGAACAGTATCTTCAATTCGCCCAGCGCATTGGCCTCGCTCGGCAGCTGGCGCACGCCGTAGGGTATCTTGGCGCCATAGGCGCCCCAATTGACCGAGGATGAGGGAATGCGCTTGCCGCGGGCATTGACCACCTCGTAGCCGGCGCGGTCGAGATAGCCAGGATCCCGGCGCAGCCGCGGCAGCATCTCGTTAACCAGGATCGACTGCGGCACGCCCCAATAGGGATGGAAGTCGACCTGCTCTATCTGGTCATAGAAGAAAGCAGTCTGGTTGGTGGGCCTGCCAACGACGGCGCGGGTCTTCAGCTTCTCCTCGCCATCATCGATATAGCTCGCGGTGAAAGCCGGTTGGTTGATGAAGACGCGCGGGCTGCCAAGGTCGGAAGGCAGCCAGCGCAACTCTTCGAGCGCAACCCGAACCTTCTGAATTTTGTCGGCCTTGGACGTTCCGGCCAACGATGCGACCGTACGGGGACCGATGACGCCGTCGCCTTTCATGCCGGCACGTTTCTGCACCTCCTTGATCACCGGCACCAGCTCCGGATCGTAGACCTCGCTGGTGGCGAGCCTCGCCAGAACCTCTCCATAGGCGCCGCCCATCTCGTCATCGAGATTGCGCGCGATCTTTGTCAACAGCTTCGGCAGCTCGGGGTTGGTCTGCCCCGGCTTCAACAGCAGATTGGGATCGATGGTGATTTCGTCTTCGGCGCTGGCCTGGAGCGCTTCCAGTTCGACGCGCAGCGCCTGATACTCGGAATTCTGTGGATGCCGCGATTCGAGATAGGTGCGCACTTGCTGGGTGTGGGCCAGCGTGTTCAGCACCCCTTCCATGTCGAGCGGCTTCGGCGGAAAATCGTAGTAGCCGGTCATGCGGTTGGGATCGACGCGGCCGCTTTGTGCGTCACGGGCGTAGCGCAGGACACGCGCCGACAGCGCCATCTCGAAGCGGACCAGCTCTTTCAGGCGTTCATCGGCATTGCCCGCCGACGCGCCTGCTGCCGGAACTTCGACGGTGTAATCCGCGGGCGTCAGGCCGTAGCTCGCGGCCTCGCCCAGCACCCGCACCGCATCCTCGGCACGGCTGTTGGGACTGGTTCCCGTTACCCAGATGAAATCCGGATTGGCCGAGTAATAGGCGATCAGCGCCTTGGCGATGTCCTTCTCGGCGTAGAGGTCATAGCCTTCGAGGCCGGCAATGGCTTCGCGGAATGCAGCCCCGGTGGCCGCCGGTTCGAATGCAGCATCCTGAGGCGTTGCCGGTTCAGGCGCTGCCGACAGTGCCGAAAAATCGACGCGCACCAGCGGATCGCTCTTGTAGGTGTAATAGGACGGGCTGCTGATTTGCGCACCACCACCGGAAGCGGCCGGAGCCTTGGGCTTCGGCTTGTATCTTGACGGTGGCGGCGGAAAGTTACCTTTCGGCGGTGCGTGTTTGACGCCGCCGCCGAAAAGCATGTCGAAGAACCCTTGCGCTTCAGCCTGCGGCGCCCCGAAGGCCAGCATTGCCGCGGCCACCGCAATCGGCAGCACGGTTGCTTTGTTTCCAAGGAGTTTCATGGATCACCCGCTCCGGTTGAACCGGATCCCGTTCCGCACCGCTTTCACGGTCTCGCCCACCGCATGGCGGATGTAAGGCGTGACTACACTGATTCATACTGATTTCGTTAAGCTTCCATAAATTTCGGAACGTCTGTTGCAGAACGGTTTCACAACATCGTGACGGGCCAAGCGGTTCCGCCATCGCCCCGATCAATGGTAGTGCCCGTGAGCCAAGCCTCAAGCGTTGGCGCCGCCGTCGATGGTCAATGCCGCGCCTGTCACGAAGCGCCCTTCGGGACCGGCAAGCCAGGCGACCATGCCGGCGATCTCGTCGGCCGTGCCGAAGCGAGGCATCGCCATCTTCTGGCGCTGATGCTCGGCGTGCGGGCCGGCTGCCGGATTCATGTCGGTATCGGTCGACCCGGGATGGACGACATTGGCGGTGATGCCGCGCGGACCGAGATCGCGTGCAAAGGCCTTGGTCAGGCCAACCAAGGCAGCCTTGCTGGCCGAATAGGCGCTCAGGCCGGCGTCCGTGGCACGCTCGGCCAGGTTGCTGCCGATCGAGATGATCCGGCCACCCTCGCCCATATGCGCTGCTGCCGCCTTGGCGGCGACGAACGGGGCTCTGAGGTTGACCTCCATTGTCTCATCGAAGTCGGCAAGCGACAGGGCATCAATCGGCGCAGCGCGCCAGATGCCGGCGCTGTTGACCAGGATGTCGAGCCGTCCGAAGGCTTTTGCTGCCTCATCGACTGCAGCCTCGATCGCCGCAGCATCGCGATTGTCGGCCTTGATGGCAAAGGCCCGGCCGCCGGCCGCCTCGATTTCCCTGACCACCCCGCGCGCCGCTTGCTCGCCATTCACATAGGTGATTGCCACGCCCGCGCCGTCGGCCGCGAGCCTTCGTGCGATCGCCGCACCAATGCCGCGGCTGCCGCCGGTGACGAGGGCGGCCTTGCCGTTCAAGCTGCTGGATGACATTTGCTGCTCCATTTTGTAGTGATTGATACATAAATATCTGCCAGCCTTGCTGAACCACGTCAACTGAATTATGTATCGACCAATACAGAAAGGATGCCATGCCGGAACGAGGCCGCCCCCGTACCTTCGATCGAACCGCCGCCTTGCGGCGCGCAATGGAAGTGTTTTGGGCCAAGGGCTATGAGGGCGCGTCGATAAGCGATCTGACCGCTGCAATGGGCATCAATTCACCCAGCCTCTATGCCGCCTTCGGCAGCAAGGAAGCGCTGTTTCTCGAGGCAACCGAGCTTTACACGCGGGTCGAGGGAACCGATATCTGGTCCGCGCTGGAAAAGGCGCCGACCGCGCGCCAGGCGGTCGAGCGGTTCCTGAGGCAGACTGCCAGGGCCTATTCACAGACCGGTCGTCCGCAAGGCTGCCTTATCGCGCTCGGCGCATTGCACCAGGATTCAAGCCGCGGCGCCATCTGCGATGATCTGCGCCGTCGCCGCGCCGAAAACCGCGAAGCCTTGCTGAGACGGCTCGAGCGTGGGGTGGCCGAGGGGGAGTTGCCGGGCGATTTCGACTGCGGTACGGCCGCGACCTTCTACGCGACCGTGCAGCACGGTATGTCGATCCAGGCGCGCGACGGCGCGTCGCGCTCGGCCCTTCTGGCGACGGTGGCCGGGGCAATGGCGGCTTGGATAGCGATGGCCGGCACCGGGGCGGCGTGACAATCGAACCAGGCAGACAAGAACAGACATTCAGATTACTGCAGAGACGGCTCCAGCCTACCGGCAACGAAGCCAACGGCACGCTCCACCACACCCTCGTCGGCTAGAATGCGGCGGTGGCCGAGCCCGTCGGCCCAGTAAAGCCGCACATGGTCTCCGGCGCGCGTGTAGAGCCTTGCATGCTCGGCGGACACTTCGCGGTCGTCCGGTGCGTGGATCACCAGCGTCGGCAGCGGCGTGCTTGCCAGTTGGCGGTCACCGGTGAACTCATGCAATGGCCGGCCGGCGATGCGCTCGACCCGGTCGGCCATGGCGGCCTGCGAGCGCGAGCCGACATTCAGCATGCGACTGAAATCAGCAAAGATTGCCGGCAGCGAGCTCGGCGCAGCGATAAGCACCAGTCGCCCGGCCGCCAATCGCGGGATGTTCCTGATTGAACCGGCGACTGCATTGGCGGCAACGGCACCACCAAAGGAATGGCCGACGATGGCGGCAAACGGCCCGAACCATTCGCCGGCAACCCGTGCCGCATCGACCGCACTGACCAGGGTAAGCCGGCGGCCCTGCGACTGGCCGTGGCCCGGCAGGTCGAGCGAGACCACCTTGTAGCCGGCATCGCGATAGGCTTCGATCAGCGTTCGCATGTATTCGGTGCGCGAACGCCAACCATGGATGACGAGCACTGTGCCGGCAGTTGCCCTGCCCGGCTCGGGCCGGAATTCATGCACCATGACGCAGCCGGTTCTGGTCTTTAGCCGGTGATGGCGCGCTTGGGTCATGAAATCGGCGGCGCGATCGATTGCGCGGCGCTCACCTTGGCTCAAGCTCTTTTCGTGCGGTGTGCGGCAGAACAGCTCGAATGCGGCGCGCCCGGTGAGTCGCGGTGCCACATGCTCAGCCACGCCGAACGTGCCGCGGATGACCTTCAGTCCAAATGATGCCATAGTGCCGATCCATTCATTGGTTCAAGCATGAACATAATAGTTCAAACATGAACATTAAGCAAGACCTGCCCTGGGACAACCCGCGTTTTCGCAACTGGGTCGCGGTGGCGCGCGCCTGCCACGTGCTGGAACGCACCCTGGCGGTGAAGCTGGCGCCGCTCGACTTGAAGCCGGCGCAGCTCGACGTGCTGATGAACCTCTACCGTCATCCAGGCATGTCGCAGCATGACCTCGCTCGTCGCCTGCTGGTCGGCCGCTCCAACATCACCATGCTTTTGCCGCAGCTGGAGACCCGCGGCCTGCTGCGCCGCGAGGGCGACGAGAAGGACAAGCGTGTGCTGCGGCTGACATTGACCGAGGCCGGCGAGGCACTGCTGATGCAGGCGCTGAAGGTCCATATGGCGCTGATCGAGAAGGCGATGAGCCAGTCGACACCGGAACAATGCGACATGATCGGCGAACAGATGCGGAGGGTTGCCGAGGTTTTGAAGACCGCCTGACGGCCCAGTGCTCCACCACCAAGTGCTTCACCACATCGACTTTTTTGCGCGCTCCGGCCATTCCTTGTCGTAGACCTCGCCGTCGATGTTCTTGCGGCTGGTGATTTCCAGGATTTGGCCGGGAGTCGGCAGCGATTTCGGGTCGACATGCCTTGCCAGATTCCACAGTTCCGATCGGTGGATGGCGCGGGCGCACTGGAAATAAACCGCATCGATCTCGACGATCGTCACCGAGCGCGCCGGCTTGCCCTCGACGGCGAACGAGGCGCAGAGCCCGGGGTCGGTGGTGATGCGGGCACGGCCATTGACGCGCAGCGTCGTGCCGGAACCCGGCACCAGGAACAGGAGCGCGACGCGCGGATCGCGAAGGATGTTCCTTAGCGAATCGGCACGGTTGTTGCCGCGCCGGTCCGGCATCATCAGCGTTTTCGGATCGTCGATGCGGACGAAGCCAGCGAGGTCGCCGCGCGGCGAGCAGTCCAGCCCTTCAGGCCCGCAGGTCGCGAGCACGGCAAATGGCGAAGCCTCGATTATAGCCGCGTATTCGGGAATCAGCTGGTCGAGTTCTTTGACCACCGACGCCTCGCCGGGCAGGCCATAGAGCGCTTCGAGTTGTTCGACGCTGGTGATCATCGACATGTTTTCGTCTCCAAAGCTTTGCCGGCGCTACTCCAGATGCATGACGTTTTCACGACATGGTGCCCACTTGCCGGTCATCACGAAACGGGTGTCGAGGCAACGCGAACAAGCGCAAACGCTTTCACCTACACAATCGTGCCGACGGATACGGAGACCGAAAAATGGATAAACCGCACGACCGGCGACGCACCGCCATGGAACTTATCGAAAACATGTTCAATGTTGAAATGCGTTTCCTGCAATCAGGGTCGGAGAGCCTCGATATGCTTGCCGGCGCATTTCATGCCGAGATTGTCGTGCATGAGCCGCGCTCCCTGCCCTATGCCGGTGACTGGAACGGCCTCGACGGCGTTGGCGCCCTTTTCCGCAAGATGCGGGAAATCTGGAGCGACGTGGCGGTGGAGGACCTTCAGGTCGCCCAAAACGATGACACGGTGTTCATGAGCTGCACGCTTTCACTGACGTCGCGGGCCAATGGTGCAACCATCAAACAGCCGTTTGCCGAAGTCTTGCGCTTCAAGAATGACCGGCTGATCGAAGGCATGCCGTTTTATTACGACACCAGCGAGATACTGGCGATCCTGCGTTGACCGGAGAGTCCTGCGGGATCCATTCAACGGTCGCGGCTCAGGCCCTTCTCTTCCAATTCGGCGAGATAGGCGGCCCAGCGTGCATCCTTCTCATGACCCAGCGTGTGCAGGTAATTCCAGGTGAAGATGCCGGTATCATGGAAATCGTCGAAGGTGATGCGTACAGCATAATTCCCGACCGGCTCGATCTTAAGGATCGCGACATTGCGCTTGCCGGGAACGGTGACGCGCTGTTCGGGCGAATGGCCCTGCACCTCGGCGGATGGCGAGGCGACGCGCAGCAACTCGGCCGGCAACTCGAACGGCTGATGGCCCGGAAAGGTCACGGAAAGCAGCTTGCGATCTTTCGAGACCCTGAGTTCCTTCGGCGCTGTCATGGTGGTGGATCCTGCGGAGAACTGCCCTTCCCTACGCCGCTTCGTGTCGAGGGAAAAGGCCGCATGGAAAGTTCCGACATGATCTGTCGGCGTCGGAATGTTACCGAAGATCGCGAGCTTCTATCTTGAATGGCAAGTTGGCTCGTATCACATAGCCATATATAACGAAGCCGTTCACGGCCACGGGAAGCGCATAAGCATGGATATGATCGATCCTTTCGGTCGCACGATCACCTACCTGCGCGTGTCGGTCACCGACCGCTGCGATTTCCGCTGCACCTATTGCATGGCCGAGGACATGACGTTCCTGCCTAAGAAGGACCTGCTGTCGCTGGAAGAACTCGACCGGCTCTGCACGGTCTTTATCGAAAAGGGCGTGCGCAAGCTCCGCCTCACCGGCGGTGAGCCGCTGGTGCGCAAGAACATCATGCACCTAGTGCGCCAGCTTTCGCGGCATCTCGAGAGCGGTGCGCTGGAAGAGCTGACGCTGACCACCAACGGATCGCAACTTTCCCGCTTTGCCGCCGAGCTCGCCGACTGCGGCGTCAAGCGCATTAACGTCTCGCTCGATACGCTCGATGCCGACAAATTCCACCAGATCACCCGCTGGGGCAATCTGGACAAGGTCATGGACGGCATCGACGCCGCGCAGGCGGCCGGGCTGAAGGTAAAGCTCAACGCCGTGGCGTTGAAGGACTTCAATGACGCCGAATTGCCGGACATGCTACGCTGGGCGCATGGCCGCGGCATGGATCTGACGGTCATCGAAACCATGCCGATGGGCGAGATCGACGCCGACCGCACCGACCAGTATTTGCCGCTGTCGCTGCTGCGCGCGGCACTCGAGCGCCAGTTCACGCTAAGCGACATCCCTTACAAGACCGGCGGCCCGGCCCGCTATGTCCACGTCGCCGAGACCGGCGGGCGGCTCGGCTTCATCACGCCGATGACGCATAATTTCTGCGAAAGCTGCAACCGGGTCCGGCTGACCTGCACCGGCACTCTCTACATGTGCCTCGGCCAGGAAGATGCCGCCGACCTGAGAGCGCCGCTGCGTGCGTCGGAAGGCAACGAGCTGGTCGCCGATGCCATCGACGAAGCAATCGGCCGCAAGCCCAAAGGCCATGACTTCATCATCGATCGCCGCACCAACCGTCCCTCGGTGTCGCGGCATATGAGCGTCACCGGCGGCTGATTTTTCGCCGATTTCGTGCAAGAATAATCGCCTTGGTATCGGCGCGAGGCGAGGCGTGCAGCGGTTTTTTGCAGTCCTGACGTTTTTCGGAGTGATGGCGGGGACCACGGCAGTCGCCGCGCCATTTACCTATACGAACGAGCGCTTCGGTACCGTCTGCACCTTTCCGGATGAAATCTTCACTCTTCGCCAGCCCGAGCCGGACAATGGCGATGGACAGCAATGGCTCACCGCCGATGGCGCCAGCCTGATCTGTTCGGGTATCCTCAACATCGATGATGACACCCCGACAGCCTTCGTCTCCGCTGAGAGGGCCAGCAAGGAACCTGGCTACAGGATCACCTACAGCAAGACTGGCAAGGACTGGGCGGTGCTGTCGGGCATCAAAGGCGGGAATATCTTCTATGAACGCCGCCTGTTCGGAAAAGACGGTGTCATCCGCACGGTCTGGATCGACTATCCGCCAGCCTTGAAATCGAAATACGACGCGCTCGTCGATGCGATTGCCGGTAGCCTCAGGGGACTGTGAGCATCCGCGACGTCAGAACTTATTCGCAGCCTATTGTTTTTGCTAGCGAGTCACGGTTGTTGACGCGTGTAGTCGTATCGTACGGCAATCCATTTCTTGCCGCTGCCATTGGCCTGGAGGAAATGTTGCTCGGCCACTTCGTGATTGTCGCCGTCCCTGGAAATGACGAAATCGGAGGCCGTGAATCGCCCTTCGACCTCGGGCCCGAACCCGACGAAACCAAGCGGCTCGAACAGCAGTGAAATCTTGCCGTCCTCCTCGCCACCAAAACTCCAGGCGGGCATGATCCCTGCCGGGAAACGGGTGTCCATGGAGACATACTTCCAGCGGCCCTCCACCCGGTCATAGCTCAAATAGGCTATCCGCTGGAAGTCTGGGATTTTCGACCCGCGCGCCGGGCGCATCACCTCCTGCATGAAGGGGCCGATCATCGTGCGCTCGGCCACCAGCCCGGTCATCACGATCGGCTGGGCGCCGGGCGTTGGCCAGATCGTGTTGACGACGGACCATTTCCCGACGCGGCGAGCGAGCTCATCCGCTTCGTGACCCGGCGTGGACATCCGTTCGACTGCCGACGCCGAAGCGCCGTTCTCGGCGAACGCAGGCGCTATCGCCATGAGGATAACCGCCAGTGCAGAAGAGAACCGGAAAGCCGACGAAACGTGCCGCCTGCTGCCTGTGCCAAGCCTGTCCGCATTGCCTCGTGCATTCATCATGGACTACCTCCCCAGACAAGATCAGAAGCCTACAATGACCAATTTGGTGAATCTTGCCGAGCAAATTTGATGGCGTCGAAAAGTTTTCCTGGAGCCGCGGTGTGATCAGTTTGCCCTCCGAAGCCACCCTTTAGAACGGCACCTTTCGGGGTCACACCCAGAAAAGGTCTTGTCCGCAAACGGTCACCGGATTTACCGCAAGCCCATTCGGGCCTAGCCTCTGCCCTGGAGCGGTTCTTCGCCCAGTGGGGGAATACGATATGCGCAAACTCATTCTTTCTCTTGCATTGCTCAGCCTCGCGGCCCTGCCTGCGGCGGCTCAGTCGATCGGCGGCACCTATGTCGTGGCCGGCACCAATTTCGATGGGTCGTCCTATGATGGCGACGCGACGATCACGCTGACGAGCGAGACGACCTGCACGATCCATTGGGAGACAGGCGGCTCGTCCTCGGACGGTATCTGCATGCGGAACGACGATGCCTTCTCCGCCGGCTATGTCATGGGCAAGGCGGTCGGTCTTGTCGTCTACAAGGTGCAGGAAGACGGCTCGCTGCATGGCCTGTGGACGATTGCCGGCAAGGAAGGCAACGGCACCGAGGTACTGACGCCAAAATAAGCCCTGCCGCGCTTGCGCGGCAGATGTCATCGGCCACAGAAAGGCTGTGGCCCAGCCCTTTGACGTTGCTGTCTTGTGGGTGCCTGCTAGACGCTTGCTGCAGGACTCACACGGTAATCGCCTTGCCTCTTTCGCCAAACCTGCGCGGCGCGTTGTTCATGATGGTGGCCATGGCTGGTTTCACCCTCAACGACGCGATCACCAAATTCTCATCGGAATCGATGAACATGGCGCAGGTCATGCTGATCCGCGGCGCCTTCGCTTCGCTTTTCGTTGGCCTGCTTGCGTGGCAACGCGGCGCGCTTGCCCTGCCAGCTTCGATGCTGCAGCCGACAGTTGCGCTGCGCGTCGCCGGCGAGGCCGGCGCCACCGTGTCGTTCCTGGTTGCCCTGGCACATCTTCCGATCGCCAATGTCTCCGCCGTGCTGCAGGCGCTGCCGCTGGCGGTGACGATGGGCGCCGCGCTTGTGTTCAACGAGGGCGTCGGCTGGCGGCGCTGGCTGGCTATTGCCGTCGGTTTTGCCGGCGTGCTGATCATCGTGCGGCCGGGCTTCGAAGGGTTCAGCGTCTTTTCTCTGCTGGCGCTGGCCAGCGTCGCGTGCTGTGCGGTGCGCGATCTCGCCACCAAGCGGATACCGCAGGCAATTCCGACATTGCTGGTGTCGAGCGCCACGGCACTTGCCATGACAGTTCTGGGCGCGGCACTGCTTTCGCCGATGGGCGGCTGGACACCGATGACAGGAAGAACCACGGCGTTCCTGGCGCTGGCGGCGGTGCTTGTGCTCATCGGCTACCAGTTCATCATCACGGCGATGCGGGTGGGCGATATCTCCTTCATCGCGCCGTTCCGCTACACCGCCCTGCTCTGGTCAATCCTGCTTGGCTTCACGGTCTTCGGCGATGTCCCTGATCTGCCGATGATCCTCGGTGCCACGATCATCATCGTGTCGGGCCTCTATGCACTCTACCGCGAACGGATCGTCGGCCGGCAAAAGACAGCTGCCGAAAGCGCTGGACCGGACATGGCGCCGGACGGCATATAGGCGTGACCGTCGACGACCGTCTGATTTGAAAACTGGATTTTGGTCATTGGGTCTAGGCAGCAAACGATGGGCCGACATATCGCAGGGATCATTCTGGCCGGCGGCCGGTCGAGCCGGATGGGTGGCGGCGACAAGACCCTGCTTGCACTTGGCGACGGTACTCTGCTCGACCGTGTCGTTTCGCGCCTTGGCCCGCAAGTCGGCCCGCTTGCGCTAAACGCGAATGGCGATCCGGCACGGTTTGCCGCGACGGGGCTTCCGGTGCTTGCCGACACCGTCAAGGGTTATGCCGGGCCGCTTGCCGGGATCCTGACCGGCCTCGAATGGGCTTTCGACACGACTTGCCAGGCGCTGGTCACGGCTGCCGGCGACACGCCTTTCCTGCCCAGGGACATGGTCGAGCGGCTGCTTGCGGCAGCCGACGAACGCCCCGGCTCGATTGCGGTCGCCTGTTCCGGCGGCAAACGGCATCCGACCTTTGCGCTGTGGCCGCTGAGTTCCGGCCAGGTCTTGCGACAATTTCTCGTCGAGGAAGACAATCGGCGCGTTTCGGCGTTCATCGACCGGCACGGTTTTGTCGAGGTGGAATTTCCCATCCTGAAATCCGGCGGGGCCGAGATAGATCCGTTCTTCAACATCAACACTCCGGACGACCTTGCCCAGGCCGCGCATCTGTTGCAGAGCATCGAGCCATGAAAAGACGTATTTTCGGCATCACCGGCTGGAAGAACTCCGGCAAGACGACATTGACCGAAAAGCTGGTAGCAGAACTCGTCCGGCGCAACTGGAAAGTGTCGACTGTAAAACACGCCCATCATGATTTCGACATCGACAAACCCGGCGCGGACAGCTTTCGCCACCGGCAGGCGGGAGCGACGGAGGTCGCGGTCGTGTCGGGCAGGCGCTGGGCGCTGATGCACGAATTGCGGGGCGAGGACGAGCCGACGCTGGACGCGATCCTGTCACGGCTGGCACCCTCCGATATCGTGCTGGTCGAGGGGTACAAGCGCGAGGCGCACAAGAAAATCGAGACGAGACGGCTCGAGGCCAAGGACCGGACACCGCTCTCGGCAGGCGATCCACACATTGTCGCCATCGCGTCCGACTTCCCCATTGTCGGCGAAGACTTGCCGGTTTTCGATCTCGACGACACGAATTCGATAGCTGACTTCATCGAGCGCGCCACCGGCCTGTCGCGCTGAGAATGCGGCAGAAGACAGTTTCCGCCCACTTACTTTCCAATTTAGGCGTCTGACCCAGCGTCATCGCTTTCTGAACATGACCTTCCCTCAAGCGACGGTTTTGCAGTTGCTTTTTCTTGGGAAAGAATGGGAGTATCGCGCCAGCGGGCGGTCAAAAGCACCGCCCACAGAGCCGTTCGGGAACGACGGCCGGGACCAACAGAGAGGACCATTATGCGTATTGCACTGCGTATCGCGCTCGCCGCATCGGCTGCGCTGCTGACGCTTGGCGTTGCCCAGGCCCAGGAAAAAACCTTGCGGATCGGCACCGAGGGAGCCTATCCCCCATTCAACAATCTGACAGCCGACGGCCAGCTCGTAGGCTTCGATATCGACATTGCCAAGGCGCTCTGCGACGAGATGAAGGTGAAGTGCACCTTTGTCGCGCAGGACTGGGACGGCATCATTCCAGCCCTTCAGGCAGGCAAGTTCGACGCCATCGTCGCGTCTATGTCGATCACGCCGGAACGCGCCGAGAAGGTCGACTTCACCCACAAATATTACAATACGCCGCCGGCGATCGCCGCGCCCAAGGACACCGACATCAAGGGTGTCACCAAGGAAGACTTGGCCGGCAAGACAATCGGCGTGCAGGCGTCCACCACGCATTTCAACTATTCGACCAAGACTTATACCGACAGCACCGTCAAGCCGTACCCGACCGCGCAGGAATACCAGCTCGATCTGGCCAATGGCCGGCTCGATGCCGCCAATGACGACGTCGTCGTGCTGCAGCAATGGCTGGATTCGCCGGACGGCGCCTGCTGCAAGCTGGTCGGCACAATCCAGCCGGTTATCGAAATCCACGGTCCGGGCGCCGGCATTGCCGTGCGCAAGGGCGAGACCGATCTGGTCAACCAGTTCAATGCGGCGATCGACGCCATCCGCGCGAATGGAAAGTACAAGGAAATCAACGACAAGTACTTCAAATTCGACGTCTATGGCGGCGAGTCCTGATCGACCGACATAGGTCGACGTGAACGGCGGGAGATTCCCGCCGTTCTTATAAGGATGCCGCGCACGAGGGGTGACGCGGCACGGGTGGCAAAGAGCCTCAAGGAGAACAGGCCGGCGGATGCAGAGCGCACTGACGCTTCTCAGTTGGGGACCCGAAGGCTGGCTCGACGACATCGCCGCGGGTGTGTTTGTCACGGTATGTCTTGCGCTGGCCACTTTGCCATTTGGCCTGACGCTCGGCTTTTTCGTGGCGCTGGCCAAACAGTCGGAAGAGCCGTCGCTGAGACTGGCCGGGAACATCTACACCACGATTTTTCGCGGAATACCCGAGCTGCTCACGCTGTTTCTGATCTTCTTCGGCATCCCATTGATCCTGCAGTACATTGTCCGGCTGGTGAGCCCCGGAACGTCCGCCGACGTCAACAGCTTCGTCGCCGGCATGATCGCGCTATGCTTTATTTTCTCCTCTTATTCCAGCGAGGTATTTTTATCCGCCTTCCGTGCCATTCCAAAAGGGCAATATGAGGGAGGCTATTCAGTTGGCCTGTCCAGCGGTCAGACGATGCGGCTGATCGTGCTGCCGCAGTTGATCCGCATCGCGTTGCCCGGACTTGCCAATCTCTGGCTGATCCTGCTCAAGGACACCGCCCTCGTATCGGCCGTTGGCCTCAACGAGATCCTCCGGCAGAGCGGGGTTGCCGCGCGCGTCACCAAGCATGCCTTCCTGTTTTATGGTTTTGCCAGCCTGATTTATCTCCTGCTGGCGATCGTCTCCTCCTTCGGTATCAATGCGATCGAACGAGCGGTCGGCGGCAGAGAGGTCAAGAGATGAGCCTGGCCACCGATACGCTGAAGGTCGACCGGCCGCCGCCGCCCGCACGCGGCTGGTCGCGCCAACGCATCCTCGGCCATGTCCTGGTCGGCCTGTGGATCGCTCTCGGCATTGGCATGGTCGTCTACCTGGTCGCTGCGTGGAACCCGGAGTTCTTCCAGAAATATGCACCCGGTTACATATCCGGCCTCGGCATCACCCTGTTGCTGGTTGCCATCTCGATTGTGCTTGGTGCGATCCTGTCAGTGCCGATCGCCTATGCACGCATGTCGAAGAACCCGATCCTTTCGGGGTTCGCCTATGCCTATGTCTATTTCTTTCGCGGCACGCCGCTGTTGGCGCAGACCTTCCTGGTCTACTACGGGTTGGGCTCCTTCCGGCCGGAGCTCGAGATGGTCGGCCTGTGGGGTTTCTTCCGCGAGGCGTTCAACTGCGCGATCTTCGCCTTTTCACTGAATACTGCCGCGTACCAGGCCGAGATTTTGCGTGGCGCGATCGAGAGCGTGCCGAGGGGCCAATGGGAAGGTGCCGCCTCGCTCGGCCTGCACAAACTGCAGACGATGTGGAAGATCATCCTGCCGCAGGCGCTGATCGTCGCGCTGCGACCCTACGGCAACGAGATCATCCTGATGATCAAGGGCTCGGCGATCGTCGCCATCATCACCGTCTACGATCTGATGGGCGTGACGAAGCTCACCTATGCGCGCACTTTCGACTTCCAGTCCTTTATCTGGGCGGCGATCGTCTACCTGATCATTGTCGAGATGTTGCGCCACGCAGTCGAATGGATCGAACGGCGCATCACCATCCATCTGCACCGCTGACTCCCACCGCACTATCTCATCCGCTAAGAAGGCCTGATCCGGTAAGAAGGCCGGAAAGCAGGCTTGAAAGGATTTCGAAAACATGGCTTCGGTGGCATTTCTCGGTCTTGGCGTCATGGGCTATCCGATGGCCGGGCATCTCAAGAACAAGGGTGGTCATGACGTCACCGTCTACAACCGCACCAGGGCCAAGGCCGAGCAGTGGGTTGTCCAGCATGGCGGCAGCTTCGCCGCGACGCCGGCGGAGGCGGCCGAGGGCAAGGACTTCGTCTTTTCGTGCGTCGGCAATGACGACGATCTGCGCTCGGTAACGACCGGCGCCGGAGGCGCCTTCAATTCCATGAAGAAAGGCGCCATCTTCATCGACAACACCACGGCATCGGCCGAGGTCGCGCGCGAACTGGCGCAGCAGGCGCAAGCGCTCGGGTTTGCGTTTCTCGACGCCCCGGTCTCCGGCGGTCAGGCAGGCGCCGAGAACGGCATGCTGACCGTGATGGTCGGTGGCGAGCCAGACGCCTTCGACAAGGCCAAGCCAGTCATAGATGCTTATGCCCGCATGATCGGATTGATGGGACCGGCCGGGGCTGGCCAGCTCACCAAGATGATCAACCAGATCTGCATCGCCGGCCTCGTTCAGGGCCTGGCCGAGGGCATCCATTTCGGCCAAAAGGCTGGGCTCGACATCGAAAAGGTCATCGAGGTGATCTCCAAGGGCGCCGCCGGTTCCTGGCAGATGGAGAACCGCCACAAGACGATGAACGCCGGCAAATATGATTTCGGCTTCGCCGTCGACTGGATGCGCAAGGATCTTGGCATCTGCCTCGCCGAGGCCGACCGCAACGGCGCCAAACTACCGGTGACGGCACTTGTCGACCAGTTCTACAAGGACGTGCAGGCGATGGGCGGCAAGCGCTGGGACACGTCCTCGCTGCTGGCGCGGCTGGAGAAATAGGACTTCACCGTGGCCGAGCTTTCGCCTCAATCCAGCGCCGACGAAATCGTCGCTCATCTGCGCTCGATCGCCTCGGAGGAAAATCGACTTGGCATGCTGCGCTACGGCATCAAGATCGAACGTGCGCTCGGTATCTCGCATGGCGTGCAGCGGCAGATTGCCAAGAAAATCAAGCGCAACCATGAGCGTGCCTTCGAGCTTTGGCAGACAGGCATCATGGAGGCGCAGTTCATCGCTTCCGTGACAGCCGATCCGGAGCGGTTCTCCGCCGCGGATGCAAGACGATGGGCGGCGACTTTCGACTCCTGGGATATCGTCGACGGGGTCTCCGATCTCTTTGTTGATACGGATTGCTGGAGGGAATTGATCGCCGAATTCGCGGTCGACGAACGGGAATTCGTTCGGCGCACGGCTTTTGCGATGATGGCCTGGTCGGTGGTTCACCGGAAGAAGGAACCCGACACGACCTTCCTCGAATTCCTGTCGATCATCGAAGCGCATGCGACCGACGGCCGCAATTTTGTGAAGAAGGCCGTGAACTGGGCGCTTCGTTCGATCGGCAAGCGATCGATGAATTTGCACCGCCCTGCCCTTGCCGTGGCGCAAAAACTGGCAGCCTCGACGGACAAGACTGCACGCTGGATCGGCAAGGACGCCGTGAAGGAACTTTCCGATGCCAAGACGCTTGAGCGGCTCGCTGACAGAAAAGCTTGACCTGAGCGAACTGCGCTTCACGGAGGTGACGCAATCGACGCGCGCCGATTTCGAAAACCTGTTCGAGCAACCCGGCGGGCCGAAATACTGCTGGTGTATGGCTTGGCGCAATCTTGACCGCCGCGAGCATGTCGAGAACGTCGAGAAGAAACGCGCGATGATGGCGCTGATCGACGCCGGCACGCCGGTCGGCATTGTCGCCCAGAACGATGGCCGGACCGTCGGCTGGTGCTCGGTCGCGCCGCGCGAGACCTACCGCAAGCTGTCACGGCAGCAGGACGACCGCGAGGCGGGGATCTGGTCGATCGTCTGCTTCTTTGTGCCTAGAGCGTTGCGCGGCGGCGGGCTGGCGAGCGCATTGCTTGATGCAGCCATCGATCACGCCTTTGCCAAAGGCGCCACGACGATCGAGGCTTATCCCGTCGACCAGGCGTCGCCGAGCTACAGCTTTATGGGTTTTCGGGACATGTTCGCCGCCCGCGGCTTTCGCGAGATCGGCATGACCGGCTCGCGCCGGCATGTGATGCGGCTTGAACGTTGACCTTGGCGACAGCGGCAGCTTTACTTGCTGGCATAGGCCGCAGATCAAGGCTCAGCAGTGGAGCAGGAATGAAAAACCGTCTCAAGTCAGGCGCGACGCTTGCAGCCGCAGTGTTCGCGTCTGTTGTCGCAGGCAACGCTTGCGCCGGGACGATGCATATTTTCTGGAAGGATCTGCGCCCGGCGAGCCAGGCAGCCGCCGAAAGCGTCGGGCTGCCAATGATCGCGGCCAAAATGCCGGATCATGGCGAGACGCTGTCACTCAACTTGCAGGACAAGACCGTACAACTCGCGGGCTATGCACTGCCGGTCGATCGCGACGGTGATCTCGTCTATCAATTCCTGCTGGTGCCCTGGACGGGAGCCTGCAGCCATATGCCGACGCCGCCGCCCAACCAGATCGTCCTCGTTACGCCTGCCCAACCCTACCGGATGTCTGAGGCCTACCAGCCGGTTTCGGTAACCGGCGCATTGCAGCCGGGCATGGAGAAGAGTCAGCTTTTTATCCTTGACGGTGTAAGCGTCATCCAGTCGGGCTACACCGTGCGCAAGGCCGAGGTGGTCGACGTCGACACCGTGCCGGATACGATCACGCTGCCGGTCAACTCGCCCTGGACTTTCCTCAACAAAAAGAAGAACTAAGCAGAAGAATCTCAGGCGGCGTTGGCGCCGGACTCCTTGTCGAGCACCATGTAATCCAGCGGCATCTCGGTCGTGTATTTGATCTGCTCCATGGCGAAGGAAGACGACACGTCGCGGATCTCGATCTTGGCGATCAGCCGCTTGTAGAAGGCGTCGTAGGCGGCGATGTCGGGCACCACGACGCGCAAGAGATAGTCGACGTCGCCGCTCATGCGGTAGAATTCGACCACTTCGGGAAATTCCTGGATAACCTCCGAAAAGCGCCGCAGCCATTCATGGCTGTGCGAATTGGTGCGGATCGAGACGAACACGGTGACCCGCACATTGACCTTTTCATGATCGAGGATGGCGACACGCCGCTTGATGACGCCCTCTTCCTCGAGCTTCTGGATGCGCCGCCAGCACGGCGTCGTCGACAGGCCCACCTTCTTGGCGACGTCGGCGACTGCAAGCGTCGCATCCTCCTGAAGGAGGCGGAGGATTTTTCTATCGAGGCGGTCCATTGGGTGCTCCCCTGATGCAAGTCGTCCAAAGTGCGCAGCGGCCTTGGCACAACGACATGCATAAAAACAAGAATTTAACGCGCGTCCCCTCATGCGCGACGCGCTTCGAGGAATGGATTACCATATTCCCTCTTGCTCAAGCCTATTACAAGAAAGAAATTCTGTTGAATAGCGCAAAAGCGAGTGATTTCTTGCCGAATGCCTAGCCGAGGCGATAGCGGATTTCCGATCTCAGAAAGGGCAGCAAATCCATTTCAAACCATGGATTGCGCTTCAGCCAGCCGGTGTTGCGCCAGGACGGGTGCGGCAGCGGCAGGACTTTCGGGTCGGTCGCCGCCGCCCAGATGGCACGCCAATCCATGACCGTTTCCGTCAGCGAGGGACGGCGCGCCGCGCCCATATGCCAGCTTTGCGCGTAGATGCCGATCGTCAGCACCATATCGACTTGCGGCATCAGCGCCATCAGCGATGTGCGCCATGCCGGCGCACATTCGCGGCGCGGCGGCAGGTCGGCGCCCTTGGCGTCCTGACCGGGAAAGCAAAAGCCCATCGGCACGATGGCAAACTTGTCCGTGTCATAGAATTCCTCGCTGCCGACGCCTAGCCAGCTTCGCAGTCGGTCGCCGGAGGCGTCGGTGAACGGCATGCCTGACACGTGGACCTTGGTACCCGGCGCCTGGCTGGCAATCAGGATACGTGCGCTCGAAGATGGCCTGAGCACGGGCCGCGGTTGGTGCGGCAACGGCCTGCCGGCCGGCCTATCGACGCAGATGCGGCAGGCGCGTACCCTCGCCGCCAGGGCTTCCAGCTCTTCGCTCATTCGGAACTCATTGTCAGGCGGCTGCACTCGGCCGGCTGGAGATTTCTCGATACCAGCGCAGCACGTTGGTGCACTCTTCGGGTACCTTGATGCGAGCCGGCTTCATGAAGTCGATGGCGACCAGCCCGGTGATGTCGGCGATCGAATAGGCATCACCGGCGACGAATTCCCTGCCGGCGAGCTCAGTGTCCAGAAATCTCAGGAATTCGATCGCCTTCGGCTTGTTGGCCTCACCCCATTCGGGGATTTGCGGGATCTCCCATTCCCTCATTGCGGGGTGGATATGCCGGAACGCCGCGGCGACGCAGCCGAACAGATTGAACTCCACACGTCTTTGCCACATCTCGACGATCGCCTTGCCGAGCGCGCCACGCCCGAACAAAGCCGGCTCGGGGTGCAGCTCCTCGAAGTAACGACAGATTGCGACGGATTCGGTGATGATGGTGCCATCGTCGAGCTCGAGCACCGGCAGACGCTTCAGCGGATTGCGCGAGCTGACCGGCTGCTCTTTGTGCTCCAGCGCGCCCATGTCGACGGGCACCAGCGGCACCTGAAGTCCCTTTTCGGCCAGAAAAATCCGAACCCGACGTGGATTGGGCGCGCGCCCGCCGTCGAACAGCTTCATCTCTATCCTCCTCGTCCGTCTCGACGAACTATAGGCACAGCTCACCAGAAGCGAAAAATTTCGCGCAAGGCATCGCCGATCGACGCCAAGGTGCCGTGCTTTCTTTCGACCATCTCGTGGCCGTGGCTCTCGCGCCAGTTCTTCGGCTCGTCGAAAGTTCCGGCCCAGATGCCGGCTTTGCCCGCGCGCGCAGCAGCTTCCTCGGTCTCGAAATCGCCAAAGGCGACCGCCCAGCCGGCCTCGACCTGCGCGCGGTTGAGATCCTTGCCGCCGACCTTGCAGTCGCCGAGCAGCCTGCCGTAGCGGTCGCGCTGCCAGCCGCTGCAGGAGACGGCTTTGCCGGCTATCAACCGCACCAGGGACTGCCGCGCCAGCTTGCCGCAGGGATAATCGGCACCGTCCTTGCGGCAGATCTGCGAATATTCCGGGGCGTCGATGCCACGCATGCGGATGCGCTCGCTGCCGAGCGTGATGCTATCGCCGTCATTGACAATGGCCGCGCCCTCCGTCTTGCGCGTCTCCACCCGGTCGAGGCGCGCCGCCAGGAGGATCAGCAAGCCGAGCACGGTGAGTGTCAGCCCATAGTCCATCAGCCTGCGCCACAGGGGACGCGGCGCATAGTATCGCGGGCGCGGCCATCGCGACCACGAACGGCTCATATGGCAAACCGTTGGTTAATCATTCGAACGTAGCTTAACGATTTGAAATTGCTGCCCGCGTAAATTGAAGACTTCATGCCCCTGCAACGCTCGACCACGGCGGACAAGTTTATTGTGGACCGCAGGAAACGCCATCGCAACAGCGATGTCGCGCGCGCGGTCCGCAAGACGCGCGACCGTCTTTCGCAGCAAGCCGGAAATCCCGACTTCGACCGCGAGCTGTTGAAGCTCCACGCGCTTTCGATGACCGGCGGCGTGATCGTCATCCCGCTGCTCGTTCTGGCAACGGCCGCGGCAGGCTTGCTCGCGGGCATCGGCAAGGAGATCGGCGTCTGGGCGCTGTTCACATTCATCTGCTATACCATCGTTGCATTCATGGCGAGACGCGTCACTCAAGCGTCCGAGCTCAACCCGCTGGAGACGCATAGGGATTTCCTGATCGGCCATTTTCTTTGCGGGCTTGGCTGGGCCTGGTTCGCATGGCTCGGCTGCGAAACTTGCCAAATCGATCAGTTCCAGGTCGCCAAGGCGGTGGTGCTGCTGCTCGCCATGTCGGCAACCGCGATCCTGGCATCGTCCCTGCGCGGCGCGCTGTTGGCGACCTTCGCCCTCCCGGCCGCCATCTATGCCTATGCCAGCGCAAAATTATGGATGCCGGTCGAAGTGATCATGGCCGGTTTGCTGATCGCGTCGCTGCCTTTCTTCGCCTATGTGGCGCGCCAGCTCAACCGTTCCTCGCTGATGCTGCTTTCGTTCCGCTCCGAAAAGGATGCGCTGATCGCCGAATTGGAGACGGCGAAATCGATGTCGGACGAGGCACGGCGGCGGGCGGAAGACGCCAATCTGGCGAAATCGCGTTTCCTGGCCTCGATGAGCCACGAACTGCGCACACCGCTCAACGCCATTCTCGGCTTTTCCGAAGTGATGGCCAACGAGGTGCTCGGCCCGATGAGCAACCCGACCTATCGCGACTATGCCCGTGACGTGCATGACTCCGGACAGCATCTGCTCGACCTGATCAACGAAATTCTCGATTTGTCGCGCATCGAAGCGGGCCGCTACCAGCTCAACGAGGAGCCGATGATGCTGCTCTCCGTCGTCGAGGATTGCTGCCACATGATGGAGCTGAAGGCGCGCAACAAGGACATCCGCATCGTCCAGGATTTCGAAAACGCCTTGCCGCGCCTGTTCGCCGACGAACGCGCGGTGCGGCAGATTGCGCTCAACCTCTTGTCCAATGCCATCAAGTTCACCGCGACCGGCGGCGAAATCCGCGTGCGCGTCGGCTGGACGGCGGGCGGCGGGCAATATCTCTCCGTCAAGGACAATGGGCCGGGCATACCGGAAGACGAGATTCCGATCGTGCTCTCGGCCTTCGGCCAGGGCTCGATCGCCATCAAGAGCGCCGAACAGGGCACCGGGCTTGGCCTGCCGATCGTGCAAGGCCTGCTGGCCATGCATGGCGGCGAATTCCAGCTCCATTCCAGGCTACGCGAAGGCACCGAGGCGATCGCCATCTTCCCGCTGAGCCGGGTGATGGAGGAACTGCCGGCGCTGCCGACCAAGGCGGTTGCTTCGCGCCGGCGCTGAATGCTTAACCGCGGACCGCGGCTGCCATGCCGGAGCTGGTCAGCGCGGCCGCCTTGACCAGGCCGGCGGCAAGAGCCGCCCCTACCCCCTCGCCTTGACTGACGCCCAGATCGAGCAGCGGGCGAAGGCCGAGGCGCTCGGCGGCCTTGGCATGACCAGGCTCCGGCGACAGGCTTGCAAGGAGACAATGATCGAGCGCGGCGGGGTTGGCGGCATGTAGGACACCAGCGGCCGCGGTTACCGCAAACCCGTCGAGCAGCACAGGGATCTTCTGCATCCGCGCCGCCAGAATGGCGCCGCAGATCGCCGCGAATTCTCGTCCGCCGACGCGGCGCAGCGCTTCCAGCGGGTCCTTGAGGCTCGCGCCGTGAAACGCGATCGCGGCATCGACTACCTCCGCCTTGCGCCTCTGCATCGCCGCGTCGGCCCCTGATCCAGGGCCAACCCAGTCGGCGCCGGTGCCGCCGAACAGTGCCGTGCAAAGCGCCGCGGCAACAGTCGAATTGCCGACGCCGAGGTCGCCAAGGCAAAGCAGGTCGGTGCCGCCGGCAATCGCTTCCATGCCGAAGGCCATGGTGGCGGCGCAACCGCGCTCGTCTAGTGCCGCATCCTCGGTGATGTCGGCTGTCGGGATGTGCAGAGCCAGATCGAACACCTTCAAGCCGAGATCGTTGGCTATGCAGATCTGGTTGATCGCTGCACCGCCGGCGGCGCAGAGCTCGACTGCATTTGCCGTGGCGGCGGCGGGGCGCGGTGAAATGCCGTAGCGGGTGACGCCATGATTGCCGGCAAAGATTGCCACCAATGGTCGCGTCACCGCCGGCGGCGCGCGACCGCTCCAGCCGGCGAGCCATGCGGCGATGTCCTCGATGCGGCCGAGCGAGCCTTTGGTCTTGTCTGCCCTGGCAAACAGCTGGCGCACGCGGGCGTTGGCCGCCATATCTGCCGGCCGCAGGCTCACCAGGAGGTCGCGAAAATCGTCGAAAGGCAGCGCGCTGGTCATGTCGATGGCGATCGTCCGTGTGAATTGGTTAGCGGCATAGCCGCCTTGGCCAGCCGGCACAACCTCAAGCCGGCACAACCTCCAGGCCCCGGTACAACTTGGCGGTATTGACGCGAAAGCACCCGTTGGCGGCGCATCCCGGAGGGCTTGCATTGACATTGTCGTTGCACCATGTGGAGGCTAGCCAAGGAAATCCTTATGACGGCCATTGAATCTCCGTGTATCCTGGTCTGCTCGATCGACATGAAAACCGGCTTCTGTTTCGGTTGCGGGCGCACGCGCGAGGAAATCGCCGCCTGGATCGACATGACCCCACAAACGCGCCGCAGCGTCATGGCCGAGCTGCCGGCAAGGCTGGAAACGGTCGAGCGACGCCCCCGCCGGGAAACCCGTCGCAGCCGCATGGCACGCGAACGCGACGCCCTCTCGTGAACCGGCCGCAGAGATGAACCGACTGTTGTGGATTCTGATCGTCGCGATCGGGGCGGGTGTACTCCTGCTCATGCTCAACGATTCCGCCGGCAGCACATTCGGCGTTGAGAATTACGATTTCAGCCAGCTGATCTGGCTTGGCGCTTTAGCGGCGCTCGTCGGCGCCGGCCTGCTCAGATCAGGCAGGCCGTTAGGCACCATGGCCCGCAGCCTCGGCGCCTGGGGTGCCATCGTGCTGGCGCTGATCGCCGGCTATCAGTACCGCTATGAATTGCAGGATTTCGCCAGCCGCATCACCGCTGGCCTTGTTCCCGGCAGTCCGCTGGCGCTGGGCGTGGAAGAAGGCCATGCCACCGTCACCCTGGACAAGGCCGGCAGCGGCCATTTCGAAGCGCGCGTCACGATCAACGGCACGCCGATCCTGACGGTTGTCGACACCGGCGCAACCAGCACCGTGCTGACCGCCGAGGACGCGCTGGCGGTCGGGTTCAATTCGGCGGCTCTCCGCTTCACCATACCGATCTCTACCGCCAACGGCATGACACGCGCCGCCGCCGTAAGAACCGATGAACTGTCGATCGGCGGCATCGTGCGCAAGGACATGCCCATCATGATCGCCGCACCCGGCACGCTCGGCCAGAGCCTGCTCGGCATGAATTTCATCGGCTCGCTATCGGGCTTCGACGTACGCGGTGACCGCATGGTGTTGCGGGATTAAGTTTTTCCTCAGGCCGCCTCTGCGGTCCTGCCGAAATCGACCTCTGCGAAAGCCGCCTTGAGCACCTGCGGTCCGGCACCCTGCTTGGTCGCCTCGATGGAAAGGATCTGCCGGTAGCGGCGTGCACCGGGCAGGCCGTGAAACAGCCCGACCATGTGCCGGGTGACATGCCCCAGCCGGCCGCCCTGTTCGATATGGCGTGCCGCGTAGTCCGCCATCGCATCGATCAGTGCGGCAAAATCGAACGGCTCAGCTGTGCTGCCGTAAAACGCGGCATCGATGCCGGTCAGTATCCCTGGCGTGTGATAGGCGGCGCGGCCGAGCATGGCGCCATCGACATGGTCGAGATGCGTCAGCGCCTCTGCGAGAGATTGAATGCCGCCGTTGATGCCGATGAATTTGTTTTTCTTTCTGGCTTTCAGCCGATAGACGCGGCCATAGTCGAGCGGTGGGATGTCGCGATTTTCCTTTGGGCTCAGTCCTTCCAACCAGGCCTTGCGGGCGTGCACCCACAGCGCGTCTGCGCCGGCCGCGAAAACACCGTCGGCCAACGAATCGAGTGCCGGTTCCGGATCCTGCTCATCGACGCCGATGCGGCATTTGACGGTAACCGGTATTTTCACCGCCGCCTTCATCGCCGCGACGCAATCCGCGACGAGCACGGGCGCCTTCATCAGGCAGGCGCCGAAGGTGCCCGACTGGACGCGGTCGGACGGGCAGCCGACATTGAGGTTGATTTCATCATAGCCGAAGGCTTCGCCGATGCGCGCCGCCTCGGCCAGCTTTCCAGGATCGGCGCCGCCGAGCTGCAGAGCCACCGGATGTTCGTTGTCGTCGAAGCCGAGCAGCCGCTCGCGTGCGCCGTGGATGACCGCATCGGCCACCACCATCTCGGTGTAGAGCAGCGCCTCGCGCGTCAGCTGGCGATGGAAGAACCGGCAGTGCCGGTCCGTCCAATCCATCATCGGCGCCACCGCAAGTCTGTGGCGTAGCATATTCATTTTACTATTTTCTCTGTCTCAGTCCGTCCGATACTCCGTTTCGAATGACAGAGCAATTTGGCAAGAGATGCTCACCTAACTGACCCGATATACGATTTTGCCGCCGCAACTGAAAGCAATTTAGTCACGTCACACACCTCGCTGTACGCACCAGTTAGACGCCTTCCATGGAACGATGAACCGCGTTGGCGGCAAACCAGTCAGCCAAGGCGAAGCGTGTTGCGGGCGATCTGCCACGCGGATTCGACATGCCGCCGCGCCGCCGCCTCCGCCTCGTCCGGCTTGCGCGACCGGATTGCATCCATGATTTCGGTCATTTCGGCGATCGCCGGCTCGCGGCGGTTCTCCGATGCGATCGTCATTGAGCGGAGCTGATTGATGCGGACATTCAGCCCCGTCACGATTTCCCAGGCAATGCGCTTGTCGGCGGCCTCGAACAGCGTTTCGTAGAACTTGGTCGTTGCCCGCATCACCTCGACAGGCGCACCGGACGCCCACGCCTCAAGCAGGTTCGTCAAGGCGTCATCGAGCAAAGCGATCTGCGCGTCCGTGGCCGTTAGGGCGCAAGCCCGCGCCGCGATGCCCTCGAGCAGCGCCCGCAATTCATAGATTTCGTCGGCGCGGCCGAGATCCGGCTTGGCCACGGCGGGTCCGTGGCCCGGTATCATCTGCACCAGGCCTTCCGCCTCCAGCTGCCGCAGGACCTCGCGCACGACGGAACGGCTAACCCCGAGCTGATCGCATAGCGGCCGCTCGACCAGCCTTTCACCAGGCTGGAAATGGAAGCCCATGATCGCTTCACGCATGCGCTCCAGCGCCAGCGTCCTCAGCGTCTTGGCAGAGCGGTCGATCCGCAGCGTATCGCCTGACATCTTCTCTCCCTACCCCGATCCGGCCACAAAACAGATTCCATAGCCGATTGACAAGGCTCCCGGTGCTCCATAGTATGGTATACCATAAGATGATGTAAAGATTTCGGCGTTGCACAGCGCCATGGCGACCGAGGACTTTCATGAAACCAGCCATTCGAAAGATCGTCACCTACATCGAGAACACGCTAATCGAGGGCGGCAAGGAAGCCCCAAAACCGTTGCGTCTGATCGGCGTCGCCGCCGTGCTGACAAACCCTTGGGCGGGCTGCGGTTTCACCGACGACCTGTCGCCGGAGATCCGTGTCATTGCTCCCTTCCTCGGCGAACTGCTGACCCGCGAGATTATCGCCGTTGCCGGTTCCGGCGAGGCAATAGAGGGTTATGGCAAGGCCGCGGTCTGCGGCACGGCTGGCGAGATCGAGCACGCATCGGCGCTGATCCATACGCTGCATTTCGGCAACCATTACCGTCGCGCGGTCGGCGCCAAGACCTATCTCGCCTTCACCAATCTGCGCGGAGGGCCGAACACCCCGATCATGATCCCGCTGATGGACAAGAACGACGAAGGCCGCCGCTCCCACTATCTGACCGTACATTTCCAAATCGGCGACGCGCCCGCGCCCGACGAACTGGTGGTGGCGCTTGGCGCTTCGATTGGCGGCCGCCCGCACCATCGCATCGGCGACCGCTATCAGGACCTCAAGGAGGTCGGAGACCTGCATGGCTGATGTCGCTGCCACCGCATGGGTCCGGGACACGGCTCCGGACGGCACCGGCTTCATCCGCGCCGGCTCCGGCGCGCCGGTTCTGCTCATTCACGGTGTCGGCATGAACGCCGCGATCTGGCACGATCAGATCGCGGCGATGAAAGACCATCATGACCTGATCGCCATCGACATGCTCGGCCACGGCGTTTCACCGCTGCCGCCGGAAGAAGCCAGCCTGTCGGATTTCGCCGATCAGGCGGTTCGCCTGCTCGACCATCTTGGCGTGGCGTCGGTGTCGATCGTCGGTCATTCGATGGGCGCGCTGGTCGCACTGGAAATCGCCCTTCGCGCCCCTTTGCGCGTTCGCGCCATCGTGTGCCTCAACGCGGTGTTCCGCCGCCCCGCGGCCTTGACGCAGGCCGTGCGCGAGCGGGCGGCCGCGCTTGGCCCCCGTGGCAATCCTTCCGCCATTGCGGCAACACTTGCCCGCTGGTTCGGCGACCCGCTGCCTGCGAACCTTGTCGACGCGGCCTCTACCGCGCGCGCCGCCCTTGAAAGGGTCGAACCCGAAGGCTACGCGCGCACCTATCGCCTCTTTGCCCGTGCCGATGCCGAGCATGCCGATGCCCTCCCGAGTCTTGCCGCACCGGCCCTGTTTATGACCGGGTCGCAAGACAGCAATTCGACCCCGGCCATGTCGGCGGCGATGGCGAGGCTTGCGCCGCACGGTCAATGCCTCGTGCTCAATGGAGAAAGGCACATGATGGCAATGGCTTCACCTGAAAAAGTGACCAAACACATCATGGAATTTCTCGACACGGCAGGAGACGCTGGCGTGAACCCGGAGACGGATGCAGTCTTTGACAGCGGCGAATTCCGGCGCGCGCTCGGCTCCTTCCTGACCGGTGTCACCATCGTCACAACGATCAGCACGGAAGGCGAACCGCGCGGCTTCACCGCCAACTCGTTCACCTCGGTCTCGCTCGAGCCGCCGCTGGTGCTTGTCTGCATCGCCAAGAGGGCGCTGGGGCACAGTGCTTTTTCGACGTCGAGAGGTTTCGCCATCAACATCCTGTCAGAGGACCAGAAGGCCCATTCCGGCATCTTCGCTTCCAAAGCAGCGGACAAGTTCGCGGCCGTGAGCTGGCAACCGGGCCGGACCGGCAATCCGCTGGTCGACGGCTGCGTTGCGGTGTTCGATTGCGGCATGGAGCAACTGGTCGATGCTGGCGATCACTCGATCCTCATCGGCCGCGTCCGTGACTTCAGTCACAACGGAGCTCAGCCCCTCGGTTATTGCAGAGGCACCTACGTCACGCCTGGCCTCAGCCAGGAGGCCCTGGCGGCGGCGCCCCCCGATACGGAGATCGGCGCCATTCTCGAGAATGAGGGCCGTGTGCTGTTCTTCGCAACGGCCGATGGGTTTCATGAATTGCCAGCCGGACGCGGATTGGGCACGCCGAACGATGCGCGCAGTCTCAAGGGGCGCCTTGCCGCCAAGGCCATAGACGCCCAGCTCGGCTTCCTGTTCGCGGTGTGGGACGATGCCGCCGAACCCTGGCGCACGCATGTTTATTATCGCGGAACGGTCGAGGGACCCTATTCCGACGATCGCCAGATGCGGCTTGTCGACATCGAGAAGATCGCGGATCTGAAGATCGCCGATCCCGCAGTGCGTTCGATGCTTGCCCGCTATGCGCGCGAACGTACGGAAGATGCATTCGGCGTCTATGTCGGCAACGAGGTCGAAGGCGAAGTCCGGCCGCTCGCCAAGCCCTCTTCTTCTCAAATTCGTCTTTCCGGCCGCGGGTGAAACCGATGAAATTTTCGCTTTTCGTCCACATGGAGCGGTCGGATCTGGCAAAGCCGCATTCCGAGCTTGTCGGCGAGTTGGAGGAGCTGGTGCTGCAGGCCGAAAAGGCAGGATTCGAGACTGCCTGGATCGGCGAGCATCACGGGATGGAATTCACCATCTCGCCGAATCCGTTCATCAACATCGCCTGGCTCGCCGCCAAAACCAGGCGCATCCGGCTCGGCACCGGAACCATCGTCGCGCCATTCTGGCACCCGATCAAGCTTGCCGGCGAAGCGGCGATGGCCGACGTCATCACCGGCGGCCGTCTCGACATCGGCATTGCGCGCGGCGCCTACGCTTATGAATACCTGCGACTTTTCCCAGGCCTCGAGGCCTGGGGTGCCGGCCAGCGTATGCGCGAGATGGTGCCAGCGATCCGGGGCCTTTGGGATGGTGACTTCGAACTCGCCGGCGAGTTCTGGTCGTTTCCTTCAACCACCTCGTCGCCCAAGCCGTTGCAAAAGCCTTATCCGCCGATCTGGGTGGCCGCACGCGATCCGAACTCGCACGACTTTGCGGTTTCCAGCAAATGCAACGTCCAGGTTACGCCGCTTGCCTCGGGCGATGACGAAGTGGCCAGCCTGATGGAGCGTTTCAACGCGGCGTGCAATGCCCACCCCGACGTACCAAGGCCGGAGATCATGCTGCTTATGCATACTTTCGTCGCCGAGGACGCCGCGGATGCTGACCGGCTCGCGCAGGATCTGTCGCAGTTCTACTGCCAGTTCGGCGCCTGGTTCCAGAACAAGAAGCCGGTGCACCAGGGCATGATGGAAGCGCTGACCGAAGACGAGATCGGGGCCATGCCGCAATATGCGCCTGACAAGATCAAGCAGAACCTGGTCATTGGCGAAGCCGACGAGGTGATCGCCAGGCTGAAGGCCTACGAAGCGCTCGGCTACGATCAGTATTCGATCTGGATCGACAGCGGCCTTTCCCATCAGCGCAAGAAGAAATCGCTGCAGCTCTTCATCGACAGGGTGATGCCGGCCTTTTCCGAGCCGAAAGCTAGATTGCGATGAGCACCACTCAATTCAGGAACTATATAGACGGCAGCTTCGTCGAAGTGGCGGCGACCTTCGACAGCATCGATCCCTCGACGGGCGCGCCATGGGCGACGATGCCCGCTGCATCATCTGATGATGTCGACCGCGCCGTCGAAGCCGCTCACCGGGCGCTGCGCTGTGCCCCGTGGGCAGCGATGACGGCAACGGCACGCGGCAAGCTTCTGGTGAGGCTCGGCGATCTGGTGGTCGCCAATGCCGACCGGCTGGCTGAACTCGAGACACGCGACACCGGCAAGATCATCCGCGAGACCCGCGCCCAGATCGCCTATGTCGGCGACTACTACCGCTATTATGGCGGGCTGGCCGACAAGCACGAGGGCTCATTCGTCCCCATCGATAAGGCCGACATGGAAGTAACCATCCGGCCCGAACCGATCGGAGTGGTCGCCGCCATTGTGCCGTGGAATTCGCAGCTCTTCCTGTCCGCCGTCAAGCTCGGGCCGGCGCTGGCGGCCGGCTGCACCATCGTTCTGAAAGCATCGGAAGACGGCCCTGCCCCGTTGCTGGCCTTCGCCGAATTCGTCCATGAGGCGGGATTTCCCGCCGGGACCGTCAACATCCTGACCGGCTTCGGCCACGATTGCGGTCACCGCCTGACCAGTCATCCGCTCGTCGCCCGCGTCGCCTTCACCGGCGGTCCCTCGACCGCTCGGCAGATCGTCAGGAATACGGCGGAAAACCTCGCCTTCACGACGCTCGAGCTCGGCGGCAAAAGCCCGGTCGTGGTGTTTGCCGATGCCGATCTGGACAGCGCCGCCAACGCGGTCGTTGCAGGCATCTTCGCTGCCACCGGCCAGAGCTGCGTCGCCGGCTCTCGGCTGCTGGTCCAGCGCTCCGTGAAGGACGAACTCCTCGCCCGGCTCAAGCGCAAGGCCGAGGCGATCAGGATTGGCGATCCGCAGGATCCCGCGACCGAAATGGGACCGCTCGCCACCTCGCGCCAGCGCGAATGGATAGAGAAGATCGTTGCTGAAAGCCTGGCCGCCGGCGGGCGGCTGGTCACCGGCGGCATCCGCCCCACGGGCATGGCGGGCGGCTTCTATTACGCGCCGACGATTATCGACGCGCCTGATCAGACCCTTGCCTGCGTGCGCGAAGAGCTCTTCGGCCCGGTGCTCTCGGTGCTTGCCTTCGACAGCGAAGCTGAAGCGCTTTCGCTCGCCAACGACACGAAGTTCGGCCTGGCGTCCGGCGTGTTCACCACCAATCTGGCAAAAGCCCACCGCATGGCGCGCGGCATCCATGCCGGCGTGGTCTGGATCAACACCTATCGGGCGGTCTCGCCGCTGGTTCCGTTTGGCGGCTACGGCCAATCCGGGCTCGGCCGCGAGGGCGGCCTCGATGCGATCCGCGACTACACGCGTTCGAAATCGGTGTGGATACGCACCTCCGACGACCCGATTCCCGATCCTTTTGTCATGCGGTAGCCGCCGCTGGCCGGAGATGCGCGATCAAGGCGAAAACGACCGATCGCGAACAGACAACAACGAAAACAACAGAGGAGAACGACATGAAACTGATCATCACCGGCATCCTTGCCGGATTTATTGCAACGACAGTTCTGGCAACGACGGACGCAAAGGCCGAGGACATGGTGTTCACCAGCTGGGGCGGGACGACCCAGGAAGCGCAGACCAAATCCTGGGCCGAGCCGTTCACCGCTGCATCCGGCATCAAGGTCATGCAGGATGGCCCGACCGACTACGGCAAGCTGAAGGCGATGGTCGATAGCGGCAGTGTCAACTGGGACGTCGTCGACGTCGAGATGGATTTCGCCATCAAGGCGGCCAAGGACGGTCTGCTCGAGCCGATCGACTTCAAGACCGTGCCGAAGGCCGACCTCGATCCGCGCTTCACCACCGATCACGCCGTCGGCAGTTTCTACTATTCCTTCGTGCTCGCCTGGAACAAGGGCGCCGTTTCGGGTGAACCGGCCGGCTGGGCCGACATGTTCGACCTGACGAAGTTCCCGGGCAAGCGGACCTTCTACAAATGGTCGGCGCCCGGCGTCATCGAGATCGCGCTGCTGGCCGATGGTGTTCCGGCGGACAAGCTCTATCCGCTGGATCTCGATCGCGCCTTCAAGAAACTCGACACCATCAAGTCGGACATCGTCTGGTGGGGTGGCGGGGCGGAGTCGCAGCAATTGATCGCATCCGGCGAAGCAACGTTCGGCCAGCTGTGGAACGGCCGCGTCTTCGCACTGAACAAGGATGGCGCCGATGTCGGCGTCTCCTGGAACCAGAACCTGACCGCAGCCGACGTCCTGGTGGTACCGAAGGGTGCCAAGAACAAGGATACGGCGATGAAATTCCTCGCCGCGGCGAGCGGCCCCGCTGGCCAGGCCAAATTTGCCGAAGCCAGCGGTTATGCGCCGATCAACACCAAGGCCAAGGCAGAGATGCCGGCCGATGCCGTGAAATCGCTGCCGGATGCTCATGTCGACGGACAGATCAATCTCGACATGAACTACTGGGCCGCCAATCGCGACACCATCGCCGCGCGCTGGTATGCCTGGCAGGCGAAATAAGCCCGCCCTTGAACCGCAATGGACGAGACGGTTCGTACCGTCTCGTCCCGTAGCCGGGTCGCTGTCATGTCGGTCGAAACACGCCGGAACTTTGGAACGGTGCGGGTGCCGGCAGGTCTCAATGGCCTGCTGCCGGCCCTGATTCTGATTATGCTGTTCTTCGTCGTCCCCGTGCTGGCGCTGCTTTTGCGCAGTGTCACGGAGCCCGAGCCAGGCTTGCAGAACTATGCTGCCCTGCTTGGTGACGGCACCTATGCGCGGGTGTTCTTCAACACATTCCTGGTCGCGGCGCTGGTCACCATCGTCACCGTCCTTGTCGCCTTTCCGGTCGCCTGGATGCTGGCGATCATGCCTTCGGGACTGGCCTCGATCATCTTCGGCATCATCATTCTGTCGATGTGGACGAACCTGCTCACCCGCACCTATGCCTGGATGGTGCTCCTGCAGCGTACCGGCGTCATCAACCGGACGCTGATGACCATCGGCGTCATCGACCAGCCGCTGCCGCTCATCAACAATCTCACCGGCGTCACCATCGGCATGGTCTATATCATGCTGCCCTTCATGATCCTGCCGCTGGTCGGCACGCTGCGGGCGATCGATCCGATGACGCTGCGTGCGGCGTCGCTGTGCGGCGCAAGCCCTTTCCAGGCGTTCCGCCGCATCCTCCTGCCGCTGTCGCTGCCCGGCGTCGCGGCCGGCGGCCTGATGGTCTTCGTCATGTCGCTCGGCTACTTCGTCACGCCGGCACTGCTCGGCGGCACGTCGAACATGATGCTTGCCGAAATGATCGCGCAGATGGTCCAGTCGCTGCTTAACTGGGGACTCGGCAGCGCCGCAGCCTTCATCCTGCTTGTCGTCACCATGGCTCTCTACGCGCTGCAGCTGCGCCTTGTCGGTGCCAGGCGCACGAGCGGAGGCATCTGAGATGCTGCTCGACTATGACCGCATGGGTGGACTGCGGGTTGCCCTGCTCGGCTTCACCGCGCTGGTCGCCGGCTTTCTTCTGTTGCCGGTGGTCTTCATCGTCCTGCTCTCCTTCGGCTCGTCGCGCTGGCTGGCCTTTCCGCCGCCCGGCTGGACGCTCAAATGGTACCAGGAGCTTTTTGCCGATCCGGCTTGGCTCGACGCGGCGCTGACCAGCGCCCGAATCGCCACCATGACGGCGATCCTGGCAGTGGCGATCGGCCTGCTCGCCTCCTTTGCCCTGGTTCGCGGACGGTTTGCCGGACGTGAGATCCTGCGCGGCCTGCTGCTGACGCCGATGGTGCTGCCCGTCGTCGTCTTCGCCATCGCCATCTACGCCTTCTTCCTTCGCCTTGGCCTCGGCGGCACCACCATCGGTTTCGTTATCGCCCACACCGTGCTGGCGCTGCCCTTCGCCATCATCCCGATCGTCGCGGCGCTCGAAGGGTTTGACAAGTCGATCGAGGATGCGGCAATCGTCTGCGGGGCAAGCCCGCTCGAGGCCAGGCTCAGGATCACCTTGCCGTCGATCCGGATCGGCATCTTCTCCGCCGCGATCTTTTCCTTCCTCGCCTCATGGGACGAAGTCGTGGTGGCGATCTTCATGGCCAGTCCCAGCTTGCAAACCTTGCCCGTCAAGATCTGGAGCAGTCTGCGGTCGGACCTCAGTCCGGTGATCGCAGCCGCCTCAAGCCTGCTTGTCGGGCTGACGCTTGCCCTGATGGTGGTGACGGCGCTGCTGCAGCGAAAGTTCCGGACATGACCCACCCTTTCCTCTCCATCCGCAATCTGCGCAAGGCGTTCGGGGCGATTGTCGCCGTGCACGATGTCACGCTGGACATACCCAAGGGTGAGTTCCTGACCTTTCTTGGGCCCTCCGGCTCGGGAAAATCGACGACGCTCTACGCGATCGCCGGCTTTCAGAACCCGACTTCCGGCGATGTCTTGCTGGAAGGAAGATCACTGCTTGCAGTGCCCTCGCACAAGCGCAACATCGGCATGGTCTTCCAGCGCTACACCCTGTTTCCGCATCTGACGGTGGCCGAAAACGTCGCTTTTCCGCTGCGGGTTCGCCGCCGGACGGACGCCGAGGTGAAGAAAAAGGTCGCCGACATGCTGGCCCTGGTGCGACTCGAAAGCTTTGCCGGGCGCTTACCCGGCGCGCTGTCGGGCGGCCAGCAGCAGCGCGTCGCGCTGGCCCGGGCGCTGGCCTACGATCCGCCGATCCTTTTGATGGACGAGCCATTGTCGGCGCTCGACAAGAAGCTGCGCGAGGAAATCCAGGGCGAAATCCGCCGCATCCATCGCCAGACCGGCGTCACCATTCTCTACGTCACCCACGATCAGGAAGAGGCGCTGCATCTGTCGGACCGGATCGCCCTGTTCAAGGATGGCCGCATCGAGCAGACCGGCACCGGCGAGGATCTCTATCTGAGGCCGGCGACCGACTTCGTCGCCGGCTTCATCGGCAATTCAAATTTCCTCGCCGCCGAACATCTCGACACCACCAACGGCACGACAACGATCCGCATGACAGACGGTTCGATCATATCCGGAGTGAGGTCCAACGGCACGTTCGGCAAAGGCCAGAAGAGCAGGCTGATGATCCGGCCCGAAGCCTTTAGCATGGAGCGGAGCCCGGCGAGCGCTGAACTGAATGTCGAGATCGTCGATATCGCATTTTACGGCGAGCGCCGGCGGATTGTCGCGCGCACCGCCGCTGGACAGGAGGTTGACATCAGGCCGACCTCCGCCGCCATGCAATCGCAGGGTGTGTCGCCCTGCAGCCGGCAGGTCTTTTTCGATCCGGCGGCGGCGTTCCTGTTTCCGGCTTGACTAAGCCGCGGTGGATCGCCGCCATCCAACGCTTCGCAGCGATGGAGGCGTGCTTAGGACAAGTTGTGGTTCGGTCCATCATCAACTTCGGTCGGCAAGCGCGTAACGTGGTCGGCGCTACCGGCGGCTGATTGGATGGCGGGGGCAGCTCCTCTGTCCATTGACAGTCGTCATGCTCGGTTGGAAGATGAAGAAGGTCAGTGGCGATAGCCATACGGGAAGGCAATGGTCCAACCGCCAGATACCGGACACCATCCTGGCAGCGTCGTCGCGGTCATCGTCATTTGTTTGGTCATCGTTGCTTTGTTCTTCATAGGCTTCAGATACTCAAGGCCGGGCCAGGGTACTCTCGTTATTCCCGGCGGTGCGCAGCAGCAATAGTGAATCCGCTCGCTGGCGCGCTGATGCGGAGCCGGTGTCGGGCTGCCAAAAGTGCCTCGGCGGGACTGGGGACGACGGCAGAATGGTCCGGCGCTTCGCAGCCGGTCTTTTGCATCCGCCGCGGCATTCCTTTCCCCACCTAAACAACCAGCCTGGCCGGTGTGAGGTCGACCATACCGGGAGACGACGAGCGCTCATCTAACAGGCACTACACGGCCCTGATCAGCCGGAGCAGAGAAAGTGCTTCGAAAAAAGTCCCCTTGCGAAAGGCGAGATAGGTCGGTTCTTCGACACCGTGGAACCGGCGCTTGAAGGCCGCCTGCCCCTGCAGGTTGAAGCGGGTGCGATTGACCCACGGCGAGTCATAGGCACGCTGGAAGGCGTGCCGCCAGAAATCGCTTTCGGCAAAACCGCTAGGTCCGATTTCGACAAGCGGCGACAGGCCCAGGGTGACGACGGAAACACCTTCGTTGCGAAAGCGGTCGACCGCGAACTTGGTCAGGCCGATCTCGGCATGCGCCGAGGCATCGATGTGCTTGCGCTTGAACGAGGTGGTGTAGCCGATGATCTTGCCGTCGCTGAACAGCGGATCGAAATCCAGCAAGGCCACGAGTTCCCCATCCGGACCGTGCAGGACGAAACGGCGCATATCGACGCCAAGGTGATCGGCAAAGGGCCTGTTGAGAAATCTCATCTCCCAGCGCTTGACGATGCGGTCGGCCCGCCAATTCTGGGAGAGCCTGGCAATCTCGTCGAGGAAGACAGTCCCGTTGTCCTCTGCGAAGGAAAAACCCTTCCTCAAGAGCCAGCGTTCGGAATAGCGCACTGTCTCATTGCGCTTTCCGGAAAAGTCGTGTCCGGGCAAGACAAGCCTGGTGTCGACGCCGAGGCGGTTGACCTGATAGCCAAGCCCGGCAAGCACGCGCGCCGTCTGTTCGCCGATCTGCACGAACCACGGGCTGCCGGCAACCTCGATGAAACGTCTGATATAGTCGCGCCGATCGGCCGGGGCAGCCATTGGATCACCCAGCGCGAAATGATGTCGCGTTTTGCTGCCGTAAGCGATGTAGCCCTGGGCATCGCCGAAGTAGTGAAGCCCCTTCTGCACGGTGGTCGAATAGGCAAGGGAAAAATCACCATGGCGACGAACCAGCGCCAGGCGCTCGACATGGTTCAGCTGCAGCCGCGGTATTTTAGGCCCGCGGTTCTCCAGGAAACGATCGAGGCGTCTTCGCAGTGACGGCATGGTCGACTTTCGCGTGCCGGCTAGGGCGATGAAAGAGCTGACGGACCCCAAACCGATCATATTGCCGCGAGTTGATCCTTATCTCAGCGCGGCATGTTTGCCCGGCCGGAGCCGCCAGATCCGTAGGCGCAATCTGCCCCGGTCCCGCCCCCAGTCGGCACCACGCATTGTTGTCGACGCCCAGCGCCTGACGGCTGGTTGCTGCGCCCTTGGCGACACGAAAATCAATGCCACTTTCGCAAGCGCCCAGGTCACCCGCCAAACACGATGTTCTTATCGAACTGCGCTCTGAGAAGATGCCGCTTGATCGGAACCCAGGAACTCGTCGCGTTCTGCTATCCACAAGTCGGCGTAGTCGACATTCTGCCACTCGGCAAACCACGGGCCGCCGCTGGTATAGTGGACCGCCTTGGGTGTGCCGACAGCAGGCTTTTCGTTCCAGCCTTCGAGCCAATTCCACTCTACCGGCAATGAGCCCAAATCCTTGTCGGCAACCCACTGCATTCGGTGAAGATAGGCGCCACTTTCCTGATTCACGACGTCTGGCGTGAGCGATCTGACCGAAGGATGCGCGCAATTGAACAGCATCAGCGACGACCAGTTTTTCCGAGGATAGGACGTCTGGACCACGCCATCCATCTTGGTTGTGGCCTTCGGCGTATAGTCATGCTGGACGCAATAGACCGCCTTGTCCGAGTCCGTGTATTTCAGCAGGCCTGCGACGTCACCGAGCCACAGGAAATCGCAATCGCAAAACAGGGCCCAACCCGTGTAGTCGGCGAGAAAGGGCGTCAGGAAGCGCGTGTAGGTGAACTCCGTTGAGGCGAGCGGATCTTTTTCCCGCCAATACAGCCCGCGGGCACGCATCTCGTCTTGTTTGATCGGAATGACGGAGACAGGCGCCGACGCATGTTTGAGCAACGAGTGTCGCGCGACGTCGTACGCGATCGGCTCACGGCTGTCCCATCCGATAAATACCCTAAACGCATCAGTCATATTCACTACCCTGGCTTTCGATTTTAACGGTCGTACACTAACTAGTTGGCGATGGCTCGGCAACAATTGCGGTCAACCAAGCCGGTTTGTCACAGATTTGTCCTGGCCTCAGCCTTGCTTTTCTGGTGGACCTGGCCTCGCATTCCCAATGCGACACGCGCCCATTTCTGATAGGTGTAGCTAGCCGAATACGCGGCCACCATCGCACCAATGGAACCGTCCAGAAATCCCAGCCGGAAAACATAGCTGCGCACATAGGCCCAGACCGAGCGCAAGACCGCCTTGCCTATCGAGCTTTTTTTGCCCTCGGCAAGCAGCTGCGCGGCGGACGCTTCTGCGTACCGGCCGATCTTGTCGTGGGCATCTGCCAAGTCGGTGATGGAATCGTGCTCGATCGGCTGGGATAATCGGCTGACCTTCCCGTTCACCAATACCTTCTCGTGCACGGTGTCGTCGCTGAAGCGCCCGGAGCGGCGACGGAAGAGCCTGAGCACCAGATCGGGCGACCAGCCGCTATGGCGGACAATGTGACCGCAAAAGCGCGATCTTCTCGGTATTTCGAAGCCGTCATAGGCTTTTGGGTCGGCGATTGCGGCCCTGATTTCCGCGCCGAGCGGCGCCTCCACCCACTCATCTGCATCCAGCGAGAGGATCCAATCCCCCGTCGCCGCGGCCAGCGCACGGTTTTTTTGCGCGCCGAAACCGGGCCAATCAACGGTCATCAGAACCTTGGCCCCCAGAGCACCGGCAATCTCCCTGGTCCTGTCGCTGCTGTTGTTGTCGAGAACGACGATCTCATCGGCAAAATGGACCGACCGAAGGCATTGCGCGATGGACGCCTCCTCGTTGCGGGTGATGATAATGACCGAGAGCGCCGGCACGGTCAGAAGGTTCCGGCATCAAAGCTGCCACTGTCATTCGAATGCATCTGCAGCATCGGCTCCCGGCCTGTTGGCACACTGACGGTACTAACCCAATTCAACAAAGTCGAAAATCATTTCAGATCAAGGCTTTCATACAGCGCCATCATTCGCTTGATCATGACATTGAAATCATAGTGTTCGGCGGCCGCCCTCACCCGGGTTGCGGTCTCAGGCCGTGACGACAACTGCAGCGCGTGCGCGAGCGCTGCTGCGAGGTCGCTTTCGCTGGCCGCATCGCAAACGAGCGTCGGCTCGAACCGCTCGACAAGCTCGCGCGCTCCACAGCCGGTGCTCACCACGGCGGGCAAGCCGCTGGCCATCGCTTCGATGACCACCGTGCCGAAAGGATCATAGATGGAAGGCAGCACTGCAATGTCGGCCGCGCCGTACCACGGCAGCATGTCTTTCTGCGGCCCCAGCATCTTGAGCCGTGCGCCGAGACCGAGCCTGTCACCGGCCTGCCTGAAGGCGTTGGCGCGCGAATCATGGCCGATGACCCACAATTCAGGCTCGCCATCGAGCCTGGCGACTGCCGTCATCAGTGCAAGCAGTCCCTTTCGCGCAAAGCCCGAGCCGACAAACAGGACGACCGACCTGTTTTCGTCGACGTCGAGCCGCGCGCGGATTGTCGCCCGATGCCGCTGGCGCAGCTGCGGGTTGAAACGTTCGAGATCCACCCCGTTGGGAATATGGTGCACATTTTCCGCCGGATAATCGTAGTGACGGACAATGTCCTCTGCCACCATTTTCGAAATGGCAATGACAGCTTTGAGCCGCGGGCTGGCATAGGTTGCGCGCTCGAGGCGCAGCGTCTGGCGGTGAAAGGGGCTCAGCGCCATTGCCGCCCTGCCAAGCCGCGTCTCGAAACGCCGCCGCTCGGCAAGATAGGCGGCATGAACGCCCTCCCCGGCCCGGAAGACATCGCAGCACGGCAGGCGATCATTGCTCTGCACCAGCGCCGGCGGCATCTCGGCGATCTTGCGGCAGGCGGCTTGAGCAAAGGACGTCGCCCGCAGCGAACGCGGAAACCGGCGGCCGGCACAATGGATGAATTCTATGCCTTCGTTTCGCGGCCAGTCGCCGGAGAGCACGGCCACCGGCCGCTGACGCGCGGCAAATGCGGCCATGATGTTTTCCAGCATGATCTCGCCGCCGCCAAATGGCGCATAACGCTGGCGCACGAACAGGATCGGCCTGTCGAATTGAATTTCGGTGCCACGAATGCCGGCGTACATAGGGTCTGGGCTCCGGCCTGTTGCCATCCGACGATGTCTATAGAGGCCAGCGCGCATCGGCAACACTTGGAAAGCTCACCCGCCGGAACTCCGCAACTGCTTGCGATTTGCCTAACGGTGCTGCATGTAGAAATTAACTGCAAACAGCGGATCAGCGCCAGCTCCAGCCGGGCGGTGACCGCCATGAGGGGAATCGACGGCTTGAGCAAAGCAACCTGGCCCGCCATTGTCCGCCGGACGATTACCGACACCGCCATATATCGGCTGAGACACACCTTCGGAAGACGGGCAGAAGTGTCATCGCTGCGGCCGATAACGCCCCTTAAAGCGAATGACCTGCCTTTGATCCTCGTCATCCGCAACGAGGCGGACAGGCTACACCCGTTCCTGAAGCACTATCGCGAACTCGGCGTCACCAGATTCGCCGTCCTCGATGATCGCTCGACCGACGGCACAGCTGAGCTTCTGGCCGAGCAGCCAGACGTCGATCTGTTCAGCTCGCCGATCACCTATTCGCAGTCGGACCTGGGAAACCTTTGGCGGCAGCGTATTGTGCAGATTTACGGTCAGCCTCGCTGGTATCTGACCGTGGATGCGGACGAATATCTTGTCTATGACGGCATGGATCAGCATCCGCTCGGTGCGATGGCCGACTGGCTCAAGCGGCGCGGAATGACACGCCTGCTGGCGCCGATGATCGACATGTATCCGAGCGGAAACATCTGGGACGTACCCTTCGATCCCATCGTCCCGCCATGGCAAGTTGCGGACCATTTCGACGTCAGCGGCTATGAGGTGACGAGGAGCCCCCGGCATCTCAAGATCACAGGCGGCCCGAGAACCCGGCTTTTCGCCAGGCAGCACAAGTTGACCAAGTTTCCTCTGATATATGTTGATCGCCAGACGATTTTTACGTCGATTCACTCACCGCTGCCCTACTGGCGAAACTATATAAAAGGATTGGCCGGCCTGCTTCATTTCAAGTTCTTCGCCGATTTCAACGACAAGGCGCAGGTCGCGGTGGCGGAAGGTCAGTATTGGAACGGCGCTTCCAAATATCGCCAGTATCATGAGGTATCGAGCGGTAAAGCCGCTCTCAGCGCGATGAGCGAACAGTCAATGCTGTACGAAGGAGCTCACAGCCTGTTCAAAACGGGTTTGATCGACAAGATTGATTGGTAGACGGCATTTCCAGCAGATGCCGAACCGGCATCATGCATAACCGAATGCTTTCATAAGCTGGGCACCTCGTCCTTGTACCAGGTCCTGTAGTTCGGCGTTTCCAAGTTCGGAGCGCCATCTTCCGCTTCCGTCGTAGATCGGCTGATTGACCTGCTGGTTCCGGAGCACCGCATGTGGCGTCTCGTCGCTGGCGTCGGTCGGCTTGAACCATTGCTGCGGGTTCTTGTGGTAGTCGAGAAGATCCGGGCTGAAGGTTACATCGAGAAAGCCGCATATCTGCTCGACGACTTTGGCCGGATTCTCGACCAGGTCCTCATAGCGATAGATCAGCACATCCGGCTTTCCCCGTTCCGCAAGAACTAGCGCATTGTCGTTGATCCAGCGGTCGAGAGCCTCCTTTGGGTCGCCAAGTCGTTTGATCAGGGACGCTACCACGTCGCGCCCATCTCGCACCGGCATGACGAAACGCGCGCCGGGCACGAGCCGGCGAATGCGGGCGACACGGCGGATATGCCGCGGTGTCTTTTCAAGCAGCACGCTCTTTCCAGCATCGAGCGCCGCCCGCTTCAGTTTCCAGAAGCGGAACATGGCCAATGGCGTCCACTTGAAGAAAATGTTGGTTTCCTGGAGCGGCAAGTAGACGTCGGGATGCGACGCAAGGATCGTCGCAATCAACGTCGTCCCGCTATGACCGCAGCCGCAAATGAATCCGGTCCGCATCACCATGTCGGCAATGCTCCCTAACCCAAGGCGATCCGGGCGCGGTTATCGACGCGAGAGTAGCACAAGCCGTTCGTGCTAAAGACCTTGTCCAGCTTCTCCCAATATTCGAACTTAGCCAACTGCTCGTCACAATAGGCCACGTCGTCGTCGGAAAGATATTCGCCGTAACCGCCTATCTTGCCCTTGCGCACCTTGAAGCTTTCGGGATCATTCGCATCGCGCGGCTGTAATATCTTGCCGTATCGATCGGACAGATCACCGGTCGATTCACTCACTTTCATCTTGTCGAACGTTCGGTTGTTCGCCACCTCGACAAGCGTCCGATCGTCAGCCTGCTGGTTCAGGAATCCAAGAATCGCGCGAAGGACACCAGCCGTATCCCGATGCATATCTTCATATTGAAGATACCGGATTTCGCGCATCCGGGGCATGGCCGCGAACCAATGCAGATTAAATCTGATGATCTTTTCAATCCCATGATTGTCGCTTCTGATAAAATCGCTGAACGATCCCGCTGGAAGCATGTGGCGCTTCTGAACCTGAAAGTACCCTGAGACCACCGTATCTCTTGGATCGCGAACAAGCATTATTGTTCTTCTCTTCTTGTATCGAGACTTATTCTCCTTGAGGCTCGACTTCGGTCGAAGTAACTTGTGGTCGGTTCCGTCATGAATGTATTGAACTTCAACGCCGAGATCGTCCAGCATGACACGCAGCCACGTGCGCCCCGATTTTGGAAAGGATACGATAAGAGGAAGAGGCGGCGCTTTGGCCTGGAAAAATTTTAGAAAGGACATGGGAGAGACCTCCTTTAGATTATCAGAGCTGGCGCCCGAACCGCTGCCGGCCAGACCAACCCCATTACTGGGCGCCTAAGCCTACGACTGATTCGAACACAAGGCAGAAATGCCAGCAAGAATTGCGATCCTCTGCGGGGCGAATTGGGCCTTTACTATATCCCGGTTCGGAATGCCTTATGTTTTTTGGCCTGTTGCGACGACTGTTCGACACAGGCGCTCCATTCCGCGGTCCGTCGGCCGAACCCCTTAATGCGCATTGCGTCGAAGCGCATTCAGTGACGCGCTTTTGGACGACATGCTTTAGCCACTCACTTTTGTGACCCATGGCGCCAGAATGGACTCGGCCTCGTCCATCACTACGGACCAGGGGCGTTCCCGTTTCGAGACCAGCACGGCCGATGGATAGTAGGGCGTGCGGTCACCCTCGACCGGCCAGGAGCGCTTGAAGCCGTCGCCCAGAATGAAAACCGAGGGAATGCCGAGCGCGCCGGCCAGATGCGCTCCGGTATTGCTGATGGTCACCACGGCGTCCATCGCGGCAACCTGCGCGGCGAAAAGGTCCATGTCGACGAGCTGATCGACCGATCTGTCATGAAGAATGCGCTCCGGCTCACCGTCGGTCAGGATCTTCAGATCGGTCTCGATCTGGCCGTACTGCAGCGAGACGAACCGGAGGTCCGGGCGGCCGATCAGGTTTCGCCAGGCGGCAAGCGGCGGCAGGTCTTTGCCGGGATTGGAGCTGCCCCATGCGATACCGACCAACGGCCGCCCTTCCTTCCGGTAGCGGGCGCGAAGTTCAGCGACCCGGGCCGGATCCGGCTTAAGGGGCACGAAATGCTCGCGGATCGTCGCCTCGTCGGTCTCGAAAACGGCAGTCAGATGCTGGACGCCGGCGAAGGCCTGCGCCTCGGCATAGGCAGCCTTGCCATCAGCGCCGACCGGCCGCACATCGGCGGTTGGAAAAGTGCGCTGAAAGAGCGGTACCAGGCGGCGCTCGACCAGCACGATCGAGCGGGCGGCGCGCGCCAGGGCACAGCCGACGGAACTCGCATGATGAATCGCGGTGGCCAGACCCTGCTTTTCGGTTTCCATCAGATCGATCAGCAGTGTCTGGCCAGAAATATTCTGGCCCAGCCACTCGCCATCGACGCGGCCGTTGACGATGTGGCGTCGTGCGATCCTGAGTTCGGCGGCTGCGCCATAGGCGCCCATCCGCATCAGCGCCTTGCTGAGCTCGTCGATCAGGTGGACCTCGCCCCTCGACTTCGCAATGGACCCAAGAGCCAGGGCTTTCGGCAGTGCCGCCGGCCAATCGCGGGACTCGACGCTTCGCCGATAGTCCGCCATCTGATCGGCAATGTCGCCGTCGCGCCAGCGAAGGAAGAGCTGCCGGCGGTGACGTCGGAACCAGACCTTGTATTTGTAGCCTGCAAGCGCGACAGCGCGGCGCAACCGGCCGAGAAATAGGCTACCTTCCATCGCCAGCTCCGCCGATGATTTGCATGACCCGTCCGCCTGCTTCCTGCACTGCCGACGCCCAGGCTCGGCCGCCTTTTCGGACCAGTCGAATGCTCGGATATGCGGCGACGGTCTCGCCGAAGGCAGGCCAGGACAGTCGAAACCCGTCGTCGAGCATGACAATCGTCGGCACGCCGAGCGCGCCGGCCAGGTTGGCGCCGGTATTGCTGATCGTCACCACCGCGTCGAGCGCCGCGATTTGGGCGGCAAAGCGGTCCATGTCCGTCAACTGGTCGACGGAAGCGTCATGGATGATGCGCCCCGGCGCGTGGCGCTCGAACTCGGAGAGGGCCGGCCCGACATCGCCATATTGCAAGCTGACGAGGCGCCCCGGCAGGCTGCCGAACAGCGTCCGCCAATCGTCCAGAGCCGGCAGATCCTTGCTCTTGTTGAGGCTTCCCCAGGCAAATCCGATCAGGGGACCTGGGCCGCCATCGAGATAGGTGCCGCGCAGCTCGGCAACCAGTCGGCGGTCCGGCTCCAGCGGAACGAAGGGCGCGCGTGCCGCCGGGTCGTCCGGCCAGAAATGCTTTGCCAGTGTCTCGAAACCGGCAACGACATCGGCGTCCACCGCCGCCATGTCCTCTTCCCCTTCAATCCTGACATCGAGCGCAGGATATGTTCTGCGATAAAGCGGTGCCAGTCGCGGCTCGACGAAGACGATGCATCGACCGGCAGCCGCGATCACTGGACCAAGCAGCGACGCGAACTGGAAAAAGATCGCCAGGTCGCCTTCGCGACGATCGACGAGAAGCGTGCGACCCGCAAGATCACGGCCATCCCAATCGGGCCTGCCGCGCAGCTGCTTGCTCGCCGCCATCAACTGCCAGACGCGATTTCCTCCGTCGAGACGCCTCAGTCCACGCCCTGCTTTCTTGATCAGCCCGAGATCGCCAAGCTGCTCACCGAGCACGCCAAGCGCCAGTGCATGGTCGCGAGCACTTTGCCAGTCACCACGCTGCACGCTTTCCTCCATCAGCCTCATATGCCGTTCGGCGCTTTCGTCGGCGTGGCGCGAGGGACGTCTAAGAAGTTCCTTTGCCCGCTCGAGAACCTTCTGCAGCCGCTTGCCGACGGCGCCCTGCGGGCGCAGATCGGCGGTTTTTGCTTTCTGAAGGATGGTTCGTCTGTTCTGCACGGCGATGTTCTATCGTCCTCGGGGAGTGTCGGAAAGCGTCGTCAGGATCGACGAGAGCCGCCGGCCGGCCTCGTCGAGCACCAGCGACCAAGGGCGCCCCTCCTTGCGAATGACAATGCCCTTCGGATACCAGGGTGTCCGGTCGCCGGTCACTGGCCATGCCGTCTGAAAATTGTCGTCGATGAGGAAAACAGTCGGCACGCCAAGGGCTCCGGCAAGATGCGCCGCCGTATTGCTGATCGTCACGACAGCATCGAGTGCGGCCACCTGTGCGGCGAAACGGTCCATGTCGACCATCTGGTCGACGCTGTCGTCAAAGATAAGACGTCCGTCGTTGCCGTTGCGAAGGCGCCGCAACGCCGGCTTGATCTGTCCGTACTGGAGCGAAACGAATGTCGCTTGTGTCTGGGCGATGAACCGTGCCCATTCAGGAAAATCAGGCACGTCCTTGGTGTGGGATTTGCTGCCCCAGGAGAGACCCACCAGCGGCAGATCCGTCATCGAGCGATAGCGCTTGCGGAATGTCTCGACGAGTTCAGGATCTGGCCGCAGCGGCACGAAGTCGGCAGCAAGCTTTTCGGCATCGCGTCCGAACACCCAGGCGAGATCTTCGAAAGTCGCACGTTTGTCGCCGACCACATCCTGCTGCGCCGGGACCACGGTCGCCTTCGGGAACGTTCGTTGCAGAATTGATACCAGGCGCGGCTCGACCCGAATTGTTGCGCTTTGCGAATAGGAAGCGGCAGCGCCGGCCAGTCGCGCGTGGCGGATAACCCGGCCAAGGCTGCGCGGGTCATCCTCCACAAGATCGATCAGCAGTGTATCCGATCCGAGATTCTCGCCGATCCACTCGTTGGCGCTTTTCCCTTTCCGCAGCCGGCGCGCCGAAAGCCGAAGCTCAGCTGCCCGCGCAAAGTTGCCAAGCCGCTCGAACGCCTGGCCCGCCTTCTGCATCAACTCCGGATCGCGATTGTGATCGGCCGTGACAGCCATCTCATTGGTACCGGCTTCAAGGCCTTTCCAGTCCCTGCGCACGATCAGAGCCTCAACCTTGGCTTGCAGCTCAAGAATGGAACGCGGCTGCTTGGCACCGGAAAACAACCTGCGCACCGCCTTTTTGTACCGGCGCACCTGAAGGCCCAGTCCACCAATCACATACCGGACATAGGAACCATGATAAAAGCTGGTCATCGGCCTTCAGCGCAATACGCTCTGCCGCAGCTTTTTGCCGCTTTCGACCATCGGATCGGGCGCCTCCAGGTGGAATATCGAACGATATATCTCGCTGTGCTTGGCAAGCTGGTCATGCGTTCCAGCATCGACAAGCTGTCCGGCGTCAAACACGAGAATACGATCGGCCGCCTTGATTGTAGACAGCCTGTGCGCAATGCAGATCACCGTGCGCTGAAATGTGCTGTCGAAGGCTGCCTCCATAACCGCCCGTTCGTTTTCGCCGTCAAGCGCCGATGTCGCTTCGTCATAGACGATTACCGCAGCATTCTTGAGCAGGGCGCGTGCGATGGCGACGCGTTGTTTCTGCCCGCCCGACAGATTGGTGCCGCTCGGCCCGACAAGCGTGTCGAGGCCGTTTTCAAGCGCCGAAGCAAAACTGGTGACCCGGGCGAGGTTCGCAGCGGACTCGATTTCCTGATCCGTGGCGTTCGGGCGGCCGTCGCGAATGTTGTCGCGGATCGAGCCTTCGAACAGGAAGACGTCCTGTGACACAAGTGCGATATTGTCGCGAACGTCCGCTAGGCTGATCTTCGAAATGTCCTTTCCGTCGATCAGGATCCTGCCCTTGGCCGGCTCCATCAGGCGCAGGATCAGATTGACGATGGTGGTCTTGCCGGCGCCGGAGCGGCCGACGATCGCCAGCTTCTCACGAGGTCGCACGTCGAAGGAAACACCCTCGAGCGCCGGGCTGTTGCCGTCATAGGAGAAGGCCACATCTTCAAAGCGGATACCACCATCGACGTCGGTCAGGCGCTCGCCCGCGATTGCGAGTCGCCGCTGCTCGGGCGTGTCGATCAAATCATACATCTGCTCGACGGCGACCATCTGCTTCTGGACGTCGACATTGACCCGGGCCAACCGCTTGGCAGGCTCATATGCAAGCAGGAACGCGGTAATGAAGGCCATGAATTCGCCGGGCGTCTTGCCGTTGCCGAGGGTCTGCCAGCTGGCGTACATAACGAAAAGCCCGATGATCACGCCGCCGCCGGTCTCCATCAATGGGCTCATCAATGCTGACGTCCGGTTGATCTGGATGCCACGTCTTTCCATCTTGCGGACGGCCTTTGCAAAGCTGGCAACCGCCTTGTCCTCGAGCTGGAAGGACTTGATGGTGCGGATGCCTTCGACGGCTTCCGTGCCGATCGACTGGACCTGCGCGGCCAATTCCGTCTCGCCCCTCGCCAGCGCCTTGAGCTTCCTTGTTATCGCGCCGACTGACAGGAACAGCATCGGCAGAACCGCCACGGATATCAGCGACATCACCGGGTCCTGCTTGACCATGACGCTGGCCAAAGCAATCAGGGTCAGCAGATCAGAGACGGCGCTGCTCGTGAGGGTGAGAATAACGGTCGCCCCGGCGCGCGCGTTGAACATGATCTTGGCGATGAATTTTGCCGGATGCTGGTTCGCGAAACGGCTGATGTCGAAGCGCACCATTCGAGAAAATTGACGGTTTTGCAGGTCCGAAACGATAGCCCGGCGAATCTTTCCCGTCGTGACGGTCTGGCAGTAGGCAGCTATGCCCTTGACTAGGAAAATGCCGATGATGACGACGCTGATACCCGATACAGCGGCAGCGTCTCGCTCGACATAGATGGTGTTGATCATGACTTTCATGATCCAGGCCGTCGCGCCGACCGCGGCAGCAGCAGCGATCGAGCACAGCAAACCTGTCACATACAGCATCTTGTGCGGCGGCAGATTTTCGCCAATCAGACGCTTGATCAGCGGATATGCCGGGACCGTTGACACTCGTTTCTTTGCAATCATCTTGTCGCCGCCCGTTGCGATCCCGTCCGGTCTTCGTGTTGTCTTGAAGCGCGAGACGGTTTCGATCACCTGTCTGTGGCTTCGTTCCCGACCGCAGTCAATGCCGAACCGGATCCTTGCACGTCATCGGCCCATGACCGTCGGTCCCTCGCATGCGAGCGTAGCGGACCCCAGCCACGCGGCTCTTGCGCCAATCGTCGTCGGCCGCGCTATGCTGGTCAGTGTTTCGCGAGGACCATGAGATGGCTTCCAAGAGGCGATGTGTGATTGCTTTTAATTGAAAAGCCCACATCCGAAAGCACCGCGATCATCTCCTTATCCTTGCCAGGAGGGACGCGGGCAACGATCGTTTGAGCACGCCTGGCGATATCGCACAGCACGCTTCGCGCCTTGTCCGCGCCGAGGCTCCACTGCATGTGATGGTAGACCGCCAGCAGCATGACGATGTCGTACTGCGGTTGGAGAACATTTTGCAGCTTCCGGCTGCCAAGATCGAGACAATCGAACCGGCTTTGGACTGGACAACCCAGGAAGATCATCCTGGCCGTCTCGATATGCGGCTTGAGAATGTCGATCCCATGGATCGAACTCGGTCCTAGCTTGGATATCTCATAGGCGACAACACCCATGTTGCAGCCAACATCGAGAATGGATTTCCCGGCGTAGTCGACCTCTGCTGAGAATAGCCCGTCCAGTCGGTCATCCCACGTTCCCTTGAATCTCTTTTGCTTATTTGACCACCACAAATCATTGTTCTCCAAAAACGACGCCGCACTGGTTCCTCTACGGAAGAGGACTGTGCGCCGGGCCTAGCCCGGTCCAGTTGCTGGCGCGCAAACGACACTGTCCAGAGCGTCCTGTAAACGTAACCGCGGGAGAAAGGAACTCCTGATCACAGCATCCTGCCAAGCCGTTTCGGGAAGTTGACGAACACCCGGCCCGACAAATCGACACATCGGTTGGAAATCGCAATGTCGCTTGGCGCCCCTACCCGGGCCTGCCCTCGAGTTCCTGAAACGCACGTCTTTTCGGCATGGTAAGCCATGTTTGTTCTTGCTTTGTGCCGGCAGCTATGCTACTAATTTTCCCATGGTGCTGATTTGCACTGACGACTGTTTGCCGCGATATGCGGTTTTTTCAGCCAGGCTCGATCAAAGCTCGCCCGCATTGCGGCGCTTTTGGCCATCACGGTCGAGTGCCAGCCTTTTCGGCAGCTTCCGAGAAGGGAAATCGGAAAAGCAGCTTCCGGTTCTCGTCGCAGATTTCGAAGGAAAGACCTGTCAGGACCGGGCTGCCGCTGAGCAGGCCCTCGGCCAGGATTTCCTTGGCCGAAGCCATGGCGTTATCCTGAGCCGCGGACAAACCGTCCAACTCCTGACCCTCGAAATCTTCCGTCAAGCGGCCCTCATTGTTTCGGAAATGGAAAAAATATCTCGGCATGGCTGCTCCGGTTGGTCGGTTTCTCTAATGCATGTCGCGCAAAAATGTGCAGCGGTTTTGCGATAACAACATGTATCAAAACAAGAACCTAAAGCGCATCGCATGAGGCCGATCGACGCGACGCGCCTTAGTCGCAAGCGCCTCAGGAGCAGCCTCGAATTCGTACACGACAGCACCGCGCGATTTTGGCGTTGGGATTCATGCCGTTTAGGCCTTCATGCGTCAGGTCGATCGAACAGCACCCCCAGCCCATGTTCGAACGCACATGCCGCAATCATTTCGTCAAGGGCATTTCCGGAGACCGGGCAATTCGGTATGACAGCCCTGATCGCGATCTCAGCCGCTGCGGTAGAAACCACATCGTGGCGCCTCTTCCTGGTCTCCATATATTGCTCGATCAGAATTTTCAGGCGCCGCGCTGCAATCTCGTCAACGACCATCGTTCTCCCTCGATTCGGCACAATGTCCGTCTTCCGGGGTCCGTCCTCCGGGTGAAGGGTCCGCTGCCATTGGATAGCAGCGGACCACTCGGCTGGGTGAGCCAGTGGCCCGAGGCGGGGGTGTCTCGGACCGCCACCACAATAGCTTCGGCAGGCCACTCGTTCCACAGAACGCTGTCGTTGGTAATTTTCGTACACTGAGCATTGCCGCAGGCAGTCTGCGACCGTGGGAGTTTTGGGCTATGCCGCGTCGCCGGTACCGGATCAGTTCCGGTTTTGATAGCTGTAAATGCCCGCGCCGATCGCGACCGCTCCTACTGTGATCAGAATCGATGGCACGCCCATCGACGTGGCGACGATCCCCCAGACAATGGCGACGGCAATTGCGCCGGCGGTTCCCAGCACCAGTCTAAGCCGTTTCGACATTATCCATTCCCCCAAAAGTGCATCTTTGGCCTTTTCCGGTCGAAATACCGCAATGCGGCACCATTGTCTGCGCTTCGTCCAACTTTTTATGCCGCCACTGAGCCCCGACCGCTGAGGCGTAAGCGATCCGTATGCGGCCTTGTCGCAAACACCCACTCGACAACGAGGAAGCTTGGGCGTGAGCCCGAGAAGCGAGGCGTCAGAAAGCGAGGTATCTATGCACAATTTTCGGAATTTACTCCGGTTCACGATCACGGGCATGGCGGCCACGACAACCGCAATAGTCATCACGGGCCTTACCCCCGAGACAACCGAAGCGACTTTGATTTGCCATAGGTTGGTCTGCCAGCAGGCGAGTAATGAAGGCAGTGCCTTCGGCACCAAGTATCAGCGCAAGTGCACCTGCGAAAATCTAAGCGAGGGCGCCAACAACCATCCCTCCCCACGCAACGTCAACAAGGGGCCCATCGGCGGCTCAAGCAGCAGCGGATCGAGCGGCGCCAGCAGCTCAAGCGGCAGCAGTTCGAGCGGCACCAGCAGTTCCAGCAGCTCAAGCGGCAGCAGCGGCTCGAGCGGCGGCAGCGGTTCGAGCGGCAGCAGCGGCTCCAGCGGCAGCAGCGGATCAAGCGGCAGCAGCGGTTCCAGCGGCAGCAGCGGCTCAAGCGGCAGCAGCGGCTCCAGTGGCAGCAGCGGTTCCAGCGGCAGCAGCACTTCGAGCGGCAGCAGCGGCTCCAGCGGCAGCAGCACTTCGAGCGGCAGCAGCGGTTCCAGTGGCAGCAGCGGTTCCAGCGGCAGCAGCGGCTCTAGCGGCACCAGCAGTTCGAGCGGCAGTAGCGGATCCAGTGGCGGCAACGACGGAACAAGCAGCGGCGGGTCTAACGGCAGCGGCGGAGTGTAGCGGCTGCTCAAGCGGCTCCGGTGGCGGCGCCACTCGAGTTGAACCGTGGCGGCGACCACGCGGCCGGCAACGACGATCGATCCTCACGACAACGGGAGTAGTAGTATGACGCTCCAACCGAAATCGGCGACCGCGCCCCTCACCGGCCTTGCAGGATTGCTTGGTCTTGCGCTGACCGTCGCGATGCTCGTCGACAGAAGCTGGCCTGTGCATTTGCAGGCCATGACTGTCATTGCAGCTACCGCGGCAGCGATGATCGCGGTCGACACGGCCTATTTCCAGACGTTTCGAAGGCGTTCAACGGGATTGCAGGCGAAGCCGATGCGAGCGCTTGAAGTCGAGCGTGTCGTGCGCAAGCTCATCGGCTTGATCGTTACGCTCACGACCATTGCCGCAGTCTACTGAATAGTGCCGGAATACCGGCGTGAGTTTTACGCCCCCTACTGGGCAGCGCTCTACGACACCTTGCCGGCGCTGCTCGTCGCCGCGCCGTTTTATGTTGCTTATGTCGACCGCAGGCAGACCGATCCGGAAGATTCATATGCCGAAATCGGTGCATTCGTCCTCAGCGGCGCCGTGCCGCAGCGAACCGAGCAGATACGCCAGCATGTGCGGGGCTGGATCGTCAAAGGCTTCTTCCTGCCGCTGATGTTCGTCTATCTGTGCTCCACACTGGGTTCGATCCTGGCCGGGCTGGAACAACCGTATCGATTCGACATCACGCGCTGGCACGCTTTTGCAATCGATCTCCTGTTCATGGTGGATGTTCTTGTCGCGGTCGTCGGCTACGTCTTCACGCTGCGCGTCCTCGACAACCATATCCGCAGCGTCGAACCCACCGTGTTCGGCTGGCTGGTTTGTCTTGCCTGTTATGAACCCATCAACGCCGCCACCCGTGCCTACCTGAACTACGAAACGGGCGCCAACTGGACGGCGGTGATGCCCTCACCGGCGCTCCAGGTTTTCTGGGGATCGGCGATCCTCTTCTGCATCTTGATTTTTGTCTGGTCCACCGTGAGCTTTGGCCTGAGATTTTCCAATCTCACCAATCGCGGAATCGTCACCTGCGGACCGTATCGCTGGATCAAGCATCCGGCCTATGTTTCGAAAAACCTCTCCTGGTGGCTGATCTCCGTGCCTTTCCTCACCGCCGCAGGACCCGCTGAAGCGCTGCGGCACTCCGCCATCCTGTTCGGCCTCAACGCCGTCTACGCACTCCGCGCCATCACCGAGGAACGCCATCTGTCATGCGACCCCGATTACATCACCTATTGCGATTACATCAGCGAAAACGGCGCCGTTGCTCAGCTCAAACGACTGTTCGCGAAAGCGAGTCGGTCGCCGATCGGGCGTTCAGGCTGAATGCCACCCTTGCTCTGACGATCTGCGGCAACTGGCCTATCGCCTCAACGCGTGATCGCCATGCCGATCCTCGCCGCTCATCGGCAACGGCCTATCGCCCTCGAGCAGCCGGGTGATCCGGGCGAAGCCGGCAAAAGCCTTTCGCGCTTCCTCGGCCGACATCCGGCCGGCCATGGCCGCAGCGCAGCTATTCACGGCGCACTGGTAAACCGGCCCGCGCCGCCCGGCCGGCCATTTTCGCAAGAATGCCATAGCTTCGGCAACGTTGTCGATCTCTTCCACGGGCTGTCCCTGTCCGCGCAAAATCCGCACGGGCGAAAAGAATTGCAAGCGGTCCATCGTTTCCTCCCCGTCGACCGGATGCGTGCGATCGAACCCCACTAAACTCGCGAACCCGACTTTGGTTCCCGGCAAAAGAGGGCTTGGCCTGGAAAATGTTGGCTGGACCAGACGAGCAGCGGTGGAAGCGCCCGGCATCCCCAATTGGGTGACATCTTTGCCCCAATTGAGTGACATCTCGCCATTGTACGGGAACGTTCGCGCGGCTGATGCATTTCGATGCCACGAGCCGTCTTTTTGAGGGAAATGCCAAAACATGAGAATAGCCCATGTGGCGCCGCTCCATGAATCCGTGCCACCCCGGTTCTATGGAGGGACGGAGCGCATCGTCTCCTATCTGACCGAGGGATTGGTCGAGCTTGGCCATGACGTGACCCTGTTCGCCAGCGGCGATACCAACACGTCGGCGAAATTGGTAGCGTGTCGCGAGCGGGCGCTCCGTCTCGATCCGCGCCCGCACAAATCCGAAACCGCGGCGCATCTGGCGATGCTGGCCGAGGTGAGGAACCGAGCGCAACAGTTCGACATTATCCATTTCCATCTCAGCCACTTCCTGCATTTTCCTTTCTTCGAACACATGCCCGACCGGACGGTGACGACACCGCATGGCAGGCTCGACTATGTCGACCTGGCCCCAGCCTACGAGCGTTTTCCGCGCTTTCCGATGATCTCCATTTCGCGCAGCCAGAGAACCGGCTTACCCAGGGCCAATTGGCTGGCGACCATCCATCACGGGCTGCCGATCAATATGTACGAGCCGACTTTCGAGACGGATGCAGACGAGCCGTATCTGGCCTTTCTCGGCCGGCTGTCGCGCGACAAGCGCCCGGACCGTGCCATTGAGATCGCCTTGCGCTCCGGGCTGAAACTGAAGCTTGCGGCAAAGATCGGCGACGACGACCGTGCTTTTTTCCACGACACGGTCGAGCCACTGATCGACGGCGACCGCGTCGACTATATCGGCGAGATCGAAGAGGACAGAAAAGCGGAATTCCTCGGCAAGGCGGCCGGCCTGCTGTTTCCAATCGATTGGCCGGAGCCGTTCGGTCTTGCCGCGATAGAGGCCATGGCCTGCGGCACGCCGGTAGTCGCTTGGAAATGCGGTGCCCTGCCGGAGATCATCGACCACGGCGTGACCGGTTTCCTTGTCGATACGGTCGATGCTGCGGTCGCCTCGATCCCGGAATTGCTGCGCCTCGACCGGCGACAGGTGAGAGCCGTATTCGAAAACCGTTTTTCTGCCACGAGAATGGCCCACGACTATGTGGCTGCCTATTCGCGCCTGATCGGCGCTCCCGGTGAAGCGAGAGCATCCTGATCGGCGTTATTGTGGACGTTGGAACGAAACGACAGAGCTTGTGACATATGAATCAACTCGACGAGCGTAAGCTTGATCCCGCCGTAGCCCTTGCCTCCCTCGACGAGGTTGCGCCCCGGGAGCCGCACCGGCTGTTCGCCCTCAAGCAAGGCGACTGCTTCGCGGTGGCCGACGCCTATGGCGACATCCGCGGCGCCGGCGATGGCTTTTTCCGGGACGACACGCGTGTGCTTTCGGAATTCCGGCTGACGGTCGGTGGCCGGCAAATGTCGCTGCTGGGCGCATCGCTCAGCCAGGACAATGTGCTTTTCACCTCGAACCTGACCAATTTGCCGATCCAGAGTGTCGGTGGTCGCGACATTCCGCAGGGCGCGATCCACATAGAACGCGTCAGGCTGCTTTGGCAGGACCGGCTGTTCGAGCGCATCACCCTTTCCAACTACAGCCAGGAATCGTCGGCCATTCGGGTTTCATTGCATTTCGCAGCGGATTTCCGTGACATGTTCGAGGTGCGCGGTTCGACCCGGCTCAAGCGCGGGATTGCCCACGCCGCCGAGACCAGTCCGACATCGGTGGTGCTTCGATATGACGGTCTGGACCAGCTCGTGCGCCTATCGGCGATCTCGTTCTCGCAGGCGCCGGACAATTTGACCGCCAGCCGTGCGGATTTCCTGGTTGCAGTGACGAAGCGCAGCAGCGAGGTCCTCTATATCGAGGTCGGCCCGGAAGTGGCGGAGACACCCGACCGCGACCGTTTTCGGGCTGCCGCCGCCCGCGCTCGCTTCGGCATGCGCGCCAAACGCCGCCACGGTGCGACGGTGCACAGCTCCGGCCGCGTCTTCAACGACTGGATCGAACGCGCGCGCGCGGATGTGGCGCTGCTGACCACCGAGCTTGCAACCGGACCTTACCCCTATGCCGGTATACCCTGGTTCTCGACGGCATTTGGCCGTGACGGGGTGATCTCCGCACTGCAGATGCTGTGGCTGAATCCCGGGCTGGCGCGCGGCGTACTCGCCTTTCTCGCACAGCATCAGGCAACCGAAACGTCGCCGTTCAGCGATTCGCAGCCGGGCAAGATCATGCACGAGACCCGCAAGGGCGAGATGGCAGCGCTGCGGGAGCTGCCGTTCGGCCGCTACTACGGCGGTGTCGATACCACGCCGCTCTACATTCATCTCGCTTGCGCCTATGCGGATCGTACCGGCGACATGGCGTTCGTCGACAGTCTGTGGCCATCGCTCTGTGCAGCGGCCGAATGGACGGAGGAGACAAGCCGCGCGACCGGCTTCGTTACCTACCAGCGCGGCGCCGAGACCGGCCTCGCCAACCAGGGCTGGAAGGACAGTTTCGATTCCGTCTTCCATGCCGATGGCCGCATGCCCAAGGGGCCGATCGCCCTGGTCGAGGTGCAAGGCTACGTCTTTGCCGCGTTCCGTGGGCTGGCGGCGCTCGCCCGCCGCCGCAGCGAGGACGACAAGGCCGATCACTGGGAGGAACGCGCTGAAACCATGCGCGCCGCGGTTGAACGCCATTTCTGGATGGACGATCTCAATTTCTATGCACTGGCGATCGATGGTGCGGGCGAGCTCTGCAAGGTACGGACGTCGAATGCCGGCCATCTCCTCTATGTCGGGCTGCCCGAGCCGGAACGGGCGCAGATGGTCGCCGATCAGCTGCTCTCAGCGTCGTTCCACTCTGGTTGGGGAGTGAGGACGCTGGCCGACGATGCGATATTCTTCAATCCGATGTCCTACCACAATGGCTCGATCTGGCCGCACGACACCGCCATGTGCGGTGCCGGCCTGGCACGTTATGGCGTGCGCGACAGCGTGGTCCGGCTGATGAGCGGCACGTTCGAATCGGCTGTCCATTTCAACATGCGGCTGCCGGAACTGTTCTGCGGCTTTACCCGGTCGCCGGGCGAAGCGCCCATCGCCTATCCGGTCGCGTGCCTGCCGCAAGCCTGGTCGGCGGGATCGGCCTTCATGCTGATGCAGGCCTGCCTTGGCCTCGAAATCGACGGCTGGAACAGCGAAATCCGGGTCACCCGCCCAAGGCTGCCGATCGGCATCGACACGTTGACATTGCGGCATCTGGGTGTCGGCTCGACGGTGGTCGACCTCACATTCCAGCGTGTCGGCGACCGGGTCGTCGCCTTTCTCGCCGATCGGTATGAAGGGATGGTGCCGCTCATCGTGCGCACTTGATGCCGGCGCGCTGCGGCGCGTCGAAAATGACGCCCGGCATTGCAATCGTCCGGAACCGATAGCCTCTTTGTGCGTTGCAAAAAGGGGCAGCGGGGGATGCTGTCGTCGTCACGCGGCAGCGAACCAGAAAAACAAATAAAAAACGGCTATCGGCCGGCCGGAGGCGAGATCACATTCCATGTCAGATTATACCGTAAACCTGCTCTGGGTTTTGCTGATTGCAAGTTTTGGCTTTTCCGCTTTTGCCATTCTCCTATCGATATCCCGCCAGCGCCGCGGCCGCGCAACGGCGGCCGCATACACGCCGAGCGAGGATGTCGCGTCGGAAGCGGCACGCAAGGTGCTGCGCGAGTTCGAAAAGAACGGCCAGTCGGCCGATGCGGCACTGGTCACATGGTCGCCCGACACCTTGCGCAAGATCCTGGCCGACGACCTGCCGGACGCACAGGTCATCGTGGTGTCCAACCGCGAACCCTACATCCACAACATCAAGGATGACGGGGTGCAACTTTTGGTACCGGCCAGCGGGCTGGTGTCGGCACTCGAACCCATCACCCGCGCCTGTGCCGGCACCTGGATCGCCTATGGCGGCGGCACCGCAGACCGCCTCACCGTCGACAAGGACGACCGGGTGCAGGTGCCGCCCGGCAACCCGTCCTACACGCTGCGCAGGGTCTGGCTGACGGAGGAGGAATATCAAGGCTATTATCTAGGCTTCGCCAATGAGGGCCTATGGCCGCTTTGCCATATCGCCTTCACCCGCCCCGTGTTTCGCGCCTCGGACTGGGACGCCTACGAGGCTGTCAACCGCAAGTTCGCCGATACGGTGGTTGCCGAAGCCCGCAACGAACGGCCGATCGTGCTGGTGCAGGACTACCATTTCGCGCTGCTGCCGCGCATGATTCGCCAGCGCCTGCCGGACGCCATCGTCATCACATTCTGGCATATCCCGTGGCCCAATTCGGAAGTGTTCAGCATCTGTCCGTGGCGTGAGCGGATCCTGGAAGGACTGCTAGGCAGTTCGATCATCGGCTTTCATACCCAATTCCATGCCAACAACTTCACCGAAAGTGTCGACCGCTTTCTGGAGAGCCGGATCGAACGGGCAGACGCGGCAATCTCCTATGGTGGGCAGACCACATTGGTCCACGCCTATCCCATTTCCATAGAATGGCCGGCCCAATTGCTGGCAAAACTGCCGTCTGTGGAGGAGTGCCGCGCCAGCGTGCGCGACAGATTCGGCCTGTCTGCGGATACCAAACTTTGCGTTGGCGTCGAGCGCCTCGACTACACGAAAGGCATTCTCGATCGCTTCCATGCCCTGGACGAATTGTTCACGAGATATCCCGAATGGATAGGCAAGGTGGTTTTCCTGCAGATCGCGGCGCCGAGCCGGGGGACATTGCCCGCCTACCAGCAACTCCATGACGAATGCCGTCGCTGTGCCGAGGAACTCAACCGGCGCTATGGCAGCGAGACATACAGCCCTATCCTGATGGTCGCCGAACATCATCGGCAGGAGCAGGTCTACGAGGTCTATCGCGCCGCCGACATCTGCATGGTCACCAGTCTGCATGACGGCATGAACCTCGTCGCCAAGGAATTCGTCGCGGCGCGCGACGACGAACAGGGCGTGCTTTTGCTCAGCACCTTTGCCGGTGCCTCGCGCGAACTGCTGGAAGCACTGATCGTCAACCCCTACGATGCGGCCATGATGAGTGAGGCGCTGTTGCAGGCGCTGACGATGACGCCGGACGAGCAGCGCGAGCGTTTGCGGCCGATGCGCGAGATGGTCCGCGACAACAATGTCTACCGCTGGGCCGGCAGCATGCTGCTGGATGCGGCGCGCCTGCGCAAACGCGGCGATCTCGACAGGGTGACCGGAACCGGCGAGCGCCCGCCATCGAACACCAACAACGTCATCTCGATGTTCGAGCGGGCACGGAAGGCAGCATCGTGAAAAGCTTTGAACAACCGCCGGCGTTGAACCTGTCGGCAGGGCAATGGGCGCTCTTCCTTGACATCGACGGAACTCTGCTGGAGCACGCTGCCCATCCCGACGCAGTGTTCGTCGGCGAGGAATTGCGCAATCTGCTCGGACGCATAGAGCGGCGGCTGGATGGTGCGGTCGCCTTCATCACCGGCCGATCGATTCCCGCCGTGGACAAGCTGTTCCATCCGCTGAAGCTGCGGATCGCCGGACTGTATGGCCTGGAGCACCGGCTGACGCCGAGCGGTCCGATCGATGCCGCCGACGCGCCGGCCGACATCGCCGCCCTTGCCGACGAGATCGAGGCCGAACTGGGCAGCGGCAAGGTCTATGTCGAGCGCAAGGGGCCGGTCCTTGCCGTTCATACAAGAGCAGCACCGCAACTGCTTGCGCCCGCAATCCAGCTGGTCGAGCAGGCCTTGGCCCGGCTTCCGAAGGGTTATCGGGTGCTTCCGGGAAACGCCGGCGTCGAGCTCATGCCTTTGGAGGCCGTCAAAGGTGCTGCCATCCGGCGTTTTATGGACATTCCGCCCTTTGTCGGCCGGCGGCCGATATTCCTCGGAGACGATACATCGGACGAACACGGTTTCGAGGCGATCAATGAAATCGGCGGCATCTCCATCCGCGTGAAGCCGAACGGACCGACGGCCGCAAACTATGCCCTCGATGACGTGACCGGCGCGATAGCCTGGCTCGAAGCCAGTTTCGAGACGTCGGCGGTGGCCGGTGCTCGACCGGCCGGCAAGCAAGCAGCGACCGAATCAGCGGCGAAGCTCAATATCGCAGCCACGGCATCGTCCGACCGATAAGCGCGTTTCTCATTGAAGGCCTTTGAGTCCAAAGCCGGCAAATCGTCTGCTTGCCGGTTCCCCTGCGTCAGGCTTAACCTGCGTGCCATGCGTGGAGGCGCGTGCGGTTGCAAGGGGAGGACATAGCAATGACCATACAAGGCGCATCACCGGACCTGTACAATGAGGATCTCGCCCCGGCGAAGGTTCGAAACTGGGGACCGTTCTCGATCTTCAACGTCTGGACGTCGGACGTCCACAGCCTGTGGGGCTACTATCTGGCGGCCAGCCTGTTCCTGTTTTGCGGCGGCTTCGTCAACTTCATCATCGCCATCGGTATCGGTTCGCTGATCATCTATGCGTTGATGAACATGGTCGGCTATGCCGGCGTGAAGACCGGGGTGCCCTACCCTGTCCTGGCGCGTGCCTCCTTCGGCATCTGGGGCGCCAACATACCGGCGCTGGTGCGCGCCATCGTCGCCTGCTTCTGGTACGGTGCGCAGACGGCGGCCGCCTCCGGCGCGATCGTAGCCCTGCTGATCCGCTCGCAATGGTTCGCCGACTTCAACCAGAGCACACATTTCCTCGGCCACTCCGGGCTCGAGGTGATCTGCTTCGTCGTCATCTGGGCGCTGCAGCTCCTGATCATCCAGAAGGGCATGGAAACGGTGCGCCGCTTCCAAGATTGGGCCGGACCGGCGGTGTGGGTGATGATGCTGATCCTGGCGATCTATCTTTGCATCAAGGCAGGCACCTTCGCCTTCACCAGCGACATCCCGATGGATGTGCTGCTGGAAAAGACAAAGGACGCGGGCGTGCCGGGCACGCCGGGCTCCTGGACCTCGCTGTTTGCGGTGGCGGCGATCTGGGTGACCTATTTCTCCGCACTCTATCTCAACTTCTGCGATTTCGCGCGCTACGCCCCGGACAAGGCATCGCTGCGCAAGGGCAACATCTGGGGCCTGCCGGTCAATCTTATCCTGTTCTCGCTGGTCGCCGGCGTCACCACGATCGCCGCCTTCGACGTCTATGGCGAGGTGCTGCTGCATCCCGACCAGATCTCGGCGAAATTCGACAGCTGGTTCCTGGCGGCGCTCGCAGCCCTGACCTTTGCGGTGGCGACGCTCGGCATCAATGTGGTGGCGAATTTCGTGTCGCCGGCGTTCGACTTCTCCAACGTCTTTCCACGCCAGATCGACTTCAAGAAAGGCGGCTACATCGCGGCGCTGATCGCGCTTGTGCTCTATCCATTCGCGCCCTGGGAAGGCGGTGCCGCCTCCTTCGTCAACATCATTGGCGCGACGATGGGGCCGATCTTCGGCGTGATGATGGTCGACTACTACCTGATCCGGAAGGGCGAGGTCGACGTCGAGGCACTCTACAGGGAGAATGGCGAATTCCGCTTTCAAGGCGGCTGGCATGTCAATGCCTTCATCGCCGCCGGTATCGGCGCGGTTTTCTCCTCGATCCTGCCCAACTTCACCAGCCTGCTGCCGTCATGGTGGGGCGTCTATGGCTGGTTCTTCGGCGTGGCAATTGCCGGCGTCATCTATTACGTGCTGCGCACGATGGCACTCGGTGCTGGAGCCAGGATAGCGAAGGCTTGAGCGGATTCGGGGCGGCGCAAGCCGCCCCGTTCATTCTGCGACCATTTCGGCAAGGCGGCGCACGGTGTTCCAGTTGCGCGAGGTGCCGATGCCGAGACGTTTGTGACTGACCGCTGCAAGCAGCGGCGAACTCGGCGTCTCGCGGGAAAAGACGATCCAGATGTCGCCGCCGACAATCCGCAGCTTCTCGCCCGTGCCGGCATAGGCCTCAAGCGCCGCTGCGGCCTCCGCGGGAACGGGCGCCCGCATCACGCGTACCGCGACTTGATCGGCAGCGGCGACCGAATCGGCTGGAAATGGATTGCCGGCCGCGAGCTTCAGCCAATCATCCGCGCCGCGCACGATGATGTCGACGTGGCGGCCAAAAGTCTTTGCGAACGCCGCCTCCAGCCGCTGCTCCAATGCCGCGAGTTCTGTTTCTTGCACCTCGAAAACCAGATTGCCGGTCGCCACCAGCGTGCGCGGGTTATTCAGACCCAGGCCTTCCGCCATCGCCTTGAGATCGGACATGACGACCCGCCGCCCCTCGCCCAGGACAATGCTGTAGAGCAGCGCGACGTAAGTTTGCATGGGCGGCTAGTCTAGACCAGCCGCGACTGCTCTACCGCCGCTTCGATGAAGCTGGCAAACAGCGGGTGCGGATCGAGCGGCCGGCTTTTCAACTCGGGATGGTACTGCACGCCGATGAACCAGGGGTGGTCGGGATATTCGACCGTTTCCGGTAGCACGCCGTCCGGCGACATGCCGGCAAACACCAGGCCGCAATCCTCGAGCCGCTCCTTGTAGTCGACATTGACCTCGTAGCGGTGGCGATGGCGTTCGGAAATCTGCGTATCGCCATAGATCTCGGCGATCTTCGATCCCTTGGCGAGGTCGGCCTGGTAGGCACCGAGCCGCATGGTACCGCCGAGGTCGCCGGTTTCCCTGCGCTTCTCCAGCATGTTGCCCTTCAGCCATTCGGTCATCAACCCGACGACCGGCTCCGCGGTCGGGCCGAACTCGGTCGATGATGCGTGCTCGACACCAGCCAGCGAACGCGCCGCCTCGATGCAGGCCATCTGCATGCCGAAGCAGATGCCGAAATACGGCACCTTGCGCTCGCGCGCGAACTTCGCCGCCAGGATCTTGCCCTCCGAGCCGCGCTCGCCAAAGCCGCCGGGGACGAGAATGCCATGGACCTTTTCCAGCCACGGCGCCGGGTCTTCCTTCTCGAATATCTCGCTTTCGATCCAGTCGAGCTTGACCTTGACCCGGTTGGCGAGGCCGCCATGCGACAGCGCCTCGATCAGCGATTTGTAGGCGTCCTTGAGACCGGTATATTTGCCGACGACGGCAATGGTTACTTCGCCTTCCGGATTGTGGATGCGGTTGGATACTGCTTGCCAGCGTTCCATGCGCGGCTTCGGCGCCGGATCGATGCCGAACGCGGCCAGAACTTCCGAGTCGAGCCCTTCATTGTGATAGGCCATCGGCACGTCGTAGATATGCGGGACGTCGAGCGCCTGGATGACGGCGCTTTCGCGGACATTGCAGAACAGCGACAGCTTTCTGCGCTCTTCCTTGGGGATCGGCCGGTCGGCCCGGACCAGCAGTATGTCGGGCGCAATGCCGATGCCGCGCAACTCCTTGACCGAATGCTGCGTCGGCTTGGTCTTCAGTTCGCCTGCCGTCGGGATGTAAGGCATCAAGGTCAGATGGACGTAGACGGCGTTGTTGCGCGGCAGGTCGTTGCCGAGCTGGCGGATCGCCTCCAGGAACGGCATCGCTTCGATGTCGCCGACGGTGCCGCCGATCTCGCACAGCACGAAATCGTAGTCGTCGTTGCCGTTGAGGACGAAGTTCTTGATCTCGTCGGTGACGTGCGGAATGACCTGCACGGTGGCGCCGAGATAGTCGCCGCGCCGCTCGCGCTCGATGATGTTCTTATAGATGCGGCCGGTGGTGATGTTATCTTGCTGGTTGGCCGAGCGGCCGGTGAAGCGCTCATAATGGCCAAGATCGAGATCGGTCTCGGCCCCGTCATCGGTCACGAAGACTTCGCCGTGCTGATAGGGCGACATCGTGCCGGGATCGACATTGAGATAGGGATCGAGCTTTTTGATGCGTGCGCGATAGCCTCGCGCCTGCAAGAGAGCCCCAAGGGCCGCTGCAGCAATGCCTTTTCCAAGTGAGGAAACCACGCCGCCTGTGATGAATACATATCGCGCCATGGGAGTCATCGCTTAACGCGGCCGAATTGATTCCGCCAGAGAAAAAACCGCCGCGAAGGCTTTTTCCCAAGAAGGCGCTCTGGTCGTTGGCGTATCAAAACAAAAGGGCCGGCGAGGCCGGCCCTTTTGGCACGATCTGTCAAAGCGTCAGATGATGACGACTTTGGTGCCTACTTTCACCCGGCGGTAAAGGTCCATGACGTGCTCGTTGATCATGCGGAAGCAGCCATTGGAGGCGCTGGTTCCGATCGACTGCGGCGCTATGGTGCCGTGAATGCGCAGGTGGGTGTCCTTTTTGCCGTCGTAGAGATAGATGGCGCGCGCACCGAGCGGATTGTCGCCGCCGCCGGGCATGCCGTCCTTGTACTGGCCATAGTGCTTGGGTTCGCGCTTTTGCATATCCAGCGTCGGAATCCAGCGCGGCCATTCCTGCTTGTCGCCGACGGCAACCGTCCCCTTGAACTGCAGGCCTTCCCGGCCGACCGCGATGGCATAACGGCGGGCGGTTGACGATGATTCGACGAGGTAGAGACGACGGGCGCTGGTATCGATGACGATGGTGCCGGGGTTGTAGCCGGTGAATTCGACCTCCTGCGGCACGAACTCCGGCTTGACCTTGAACTGCCGCTTGGCTTGCTTCCTTTCGAGCGCGGCGTCGAGCGCGCGTGTTTCCGGAAGCAGCGACATCGACGAAGAGGATGTGCCGCCGAACAGTCCCGCGAACAGCCCGACGCTTTGCGGCTTCTGCCCGACCGGTTCGCTGCGCAACTCGCCATTGTTGCCGGTCAGCGCAACGTTCATCGCCTCGGCCGGGATCGGCTCGGCCGACTGGATCGGCGCAATGGGTGCAATAGGTTCGATAATGTTGAGGGTCTTCTTCTTGGCCGGCTTGGCATCAGCCACTTTGACCGCCGCGACCGGCTGGCTCTTCTTGGCAAGGAATGCCTGCCGTTCCGCATCGGCCTTGGCTTTCGCCGCCTCGCGCATCGCCAGCTTCCTGGCTTCAAGTGCCTTGGCGCGAGCGGCTTCCTTGTCGGCTACGATCTTGGCTTCGATCTTGCGGATCTGTGCAAGGTCGTCCGGCGTCGGATCTTTCTTCTTCTTGAGTAGCTTCAATTGCGCCGCATCGCTTTTGGCAGCGACGTTGACGACGTTGGTTGTTGTCGCGGCTTTATGGGCCGAATTTGCCGTCGGCATGGCCGCGTAAGCGGGCGCACCTAGGCTGAGCACGGCACAAAGGCCGGCAAAAATGAAGCTGCGAAGCTGCATGGGGAAGATCCGATCGTTCAATGCTTGTTGCCCACGGCGTCGCCCGGCGCCCCCCAAGGACGCCGAGAATGCCGCGCGCAATCTATAATCGATTAGCCGGAAGCGCCTCAAGCGTAGGGCGCGGTCGAATCTTCGTGATCGTGCGGCATTTGCCGCGACTGTGTTCAAACGACAACAGATCGCGGCATAAGATGCCCGATTACTGGTTGGGGACCTGCGGCGTGGCCGGCGCGGTGGCGCCGTTTGTCGCTGGCGGCGTCGCCGGAGCGGTTGCCGGCGGCGTCGTTGCCGCGCCATTGCCGGACGGCGGGGTCGGCGCCGTGGTGCCCGAAGGCGGCGTCGGCGTCGTGGTTCCGGGCAATTGGTTGAGTACGCCCTTGCCTGCCCCGTCCGAGGTCGCTGGCACGCGATCGAGAATGTCGATCGGCTTCTCGCCATAGCGCGCTACGATCGACAGTGTCAGCGAAGTGACGAAGAAAGCGGCAGCCAGGATCGCCGTCGCCCGCGTCAGCGCATTGGCGGCGCCTCGCGCGGTCATGAAGCCCGATCCGCCGCCGATGCCGAGGCCGCCGCCTTCGGAGCGCTGCAGCAGCACCACGCCGACAAGCGCGAGCACGACCATGAGGTGGACGACGATCAGTACGGTTTCCATAATTTATCCTGGCAAGGCCTTGCGCGGCCGCTGATTTGGAGGCGGCTCAATACAATGCTTTGACGGCATTTCCAAGCCCGTGGCCGGAATATGGGAAGCAATGCGTCCTTTGCAACGATTTCGGCGCCGGCCGTCCGCTCAAATGCAGCAAGCAGCTCCTGTATCAAGCGATGTTTCGATAGGCTTCCGCGATGCCGAGGAAGTCCGCCGCCTTCAGGCTGGCGCCGCCGACCAGCGCGCCATCGACATTCCTCACGCCGAGCAACTCGACGGCGTTGGACGGCTTGACCGAGCCGCCGTAGAGAATGCGCATCTTGGCCGCCGTATTGCCGAGCTTCCGCGCCAGTTCTTCGCGGATATGCGCATGTGCCTCGGCGACGTCGGCGGCGGTTGGGGTCAAGCCCGTGCCGATCGCCCATATTGGCTCATAGGCGATAATGGTGTTGGAAGCCGTGGCGTTTGGCGGGACCGAGCCAGCGACCTGGCGCGACAGCACGTCGAGCGTGGCTCCTGCTTCGCGTTCGGCTCTTGTCTCACCAATGCAGACGATGGCCACCAGCCCGGCGCGCCATGCGGCGGAGGCCTTGGCCTGCACCAAGGCATCGTCCTCCTTGCGATCGGCGCGGCATTCGGAATGGCCGACGATGACATGGCTGGCACCTGCATCCTTCAGCATCTCGGCCGAAATGCAGCCGGTATAGGCGCCGCTTTCCTCGGTGTGGCAATCCTCTCCGCCGGCCCGCACCGGCGTGCGCGACAGAATCTCGGCGGCGTGCGCAAGCAGGGTCGCCGGCACGCAGACCACCGCTTCGGTCTCGGCGTCGAGCCCACTCATGAAGCCGTTGCCGATCATCCTGAGCTCGTTGAGCGAGGCGCTGGTGCCGTTCATTTTCCAGTTGCCGGCGACGAGCGGGCGGATTCCAGGCGTCATGGGATTTGTTTCTCCGGGCAATTTCAAGCTGGCCCTCACTATCAAAATCAGGCCACAAAGCAATCGACAGTGGGCAGGAAGGGCGCTATTGCGCTTGTTTCAGACTCGGCGCATGCGAAAATGCGCAAAAATCGGAAGTACTCATGCTTGGTATGTTGAGAAGCGCGGCGGGGACCTGGGTCGCGAAACTGCTGCTGTCATTGTTGGTGTTGAGCTTCGCCATCTGGGGCATCTCGGGACGGCTGATGGGCGGTCTTGCCGGCCATGACGCCGTGATTACGGCCGGAGGCACCAAGGTCTCGATCAACGAATACCGCCTCGCCTACGATCGCCAGTTGAGTGTCATGTCGCAGCAATTCGGCCAGCGCATCAGCCGTGAGCAGGCGACGGCGCTCGGCATCGACAACCAGGTGCTGGCGCAACTCGTGTCAGGCGCTGTCCTCGACGAGCAGGCCCGCAAGCTCGGCCTCGGCCTGTCAAAGGACCGGCTTGCCGAACTGACGCGTGAGGACCCGGCGTTCAAAGGGCCTGCCGGAACCTTCGACAGGAGAACCTTCGAGTACCTGCTTCGGCAGATCGGCATGCGGCCGGAAGACTATTTGAAGAACCGAGCCCAGGTCGCGGTCCGCCAGCAGATCGTCGAGGCGGTTTCGGATGGCCTCAAGGCCCCGGATACATTCTTCAAGGCGGTCGCGCTCTATCGCGGCGAAGATCGCACCATCGACTACCTGACCTTGCCGAAATCGCTTGTCGAGCCGATAGAAGCGCCGTCCGACAGCGTGCTTTCGGCCTATTTCGAGGAAAACAAGAAAACCTACGCCGCACCCGAATACCGCAAGTTCTCCTATGTTAGGCTCGAACCGGAAGACATCATGGATTTGAGCGCGGTGACCGACCAACAGGTCAGCGACGACTACAACAAGAACAAGGCGCGCTACACCACGCCGGAGATGCGCACCATCGAGCAGCTTGTATTCAAGACGCCTGATGCCGCAAAGGCGGCGCTCGATTCGCTCAGGACCGGCGCGACCTTCGACAAGATCGTCGCCGCTGAAGGCAAGACACCAGCCGACACGCTGCTCGGCACGCTGGCCAAGGACAAGATCGCCGACAAGGCGGTTGCCGATGCTGCCTTCAAGCTCAACGTCAATGAAGTCAGCCCGGTCGTGCAAGGCGCCTTTGGCCCCGTTCTGCTGCGCGTCACCGAGATCAAGCCCGAAGTGGTGAAGCCGCTGGCCGAAGTGTCCGAGCAGATCCGCAAGGACCTGGCACTGGGCGAGGCAAGCCGCATCTTGCTGGACGTGCACGACAATTACGAGGATACGCGCGCCTCGGGCAGTTCGCTCGCCGAGGCCGCCGCCAAATTGAAGCTGAAGGTCGTCACCATCGACGCTATCGACCGCACCGGCCGAAGGCCGGATGAAAGCATCGTCAAAGACCTGCCGGAATCGCCGGCACTCATCAAGGCGGTGTTCGAGTCCGAACCCGGAACCGACAATGAAGGCCTCACCACCGCCGATAACGGCTTCGTTTTCTACGATGTGAGCGCGATCACGCCGGCCCGTGACCGCACATTGGACGAAGTCCGCCAGAAGGTCGTGGCCGACTGGACCGCGGCTGAGACTACCAAACGGCTTAGCGCAAAGGCACAAGAGCTCGAGAAGCGTCTCAAGGCCGGCGCCACGCTCGAGGTGATCGCCGGTGAGCTCAAGCTCGAAAAGCAGACCAAGCGCGGCGTCAAGCGCGATGCTGACGACGTCGATTTCGGCAAGGAAGGGGCTGCCGCGATGTTCGGCGTCGGCGAAGGAGGCACCGGGCTGATCCCCTCACCTACAGGCGACGGACAGATCCTGTTCAAGGTTGCCGAGGTGTTCGAGCCTGCCGGGGCCGATGCCAGCTCAGTACCCGAGGACGCTCAGAAATCCTTCACCTCCGGTATGTCCGACGACCTGCTCGACCAGTTGGTGGCGCAGCTGCAGACGCAATATGACGTCCGCATCGATCAGGCGGCCGTAACCCAAGCCCTGGCCAGATGAGCGCGCTGAAGATCCACATCGCCAAGGTCGCCGCCGGCAGCGCCCTTTCTTTCGAGGAGGCGCGCGAGGCCTTCGACATTATCATGTCGGGCGATGCCACCCCCGGCCAGATCGGCGGCTTCCTGATGGCATTGCGCGTGCGCGGTGAGACCGTCAGCGAGATCGCCGGCGCCGTCGCCACCATGCGCGCCAAGATGCTGCGCGTCGAAGCTCCCGAGGGCGCCATCGACATTGTCGGCACCGGCGGCGACAACTCGCACAGCGTCAACATTTCGACCGCATCCGCTTTCGTCATCGCCGGCAGCGGCGTGCCCGTCGCCAAGCACGGCAATCGCGGACTGTCCTCGCTGACTGGCGCCGCCGATGTGCTGATCGCATTGGGCGTCAAGATCGACATCCCTCCGGAGACGATCGGCCGCTGCATCCAAGAGGCCGGCGTTGGCTTCATGTTCGCGCCGGCGCATCACCCGGCGATGAAGCATGTCGGCCCGACCCGGGTCGAGCTCGGAACCCGCACCATCTTCAACCTGCTGGGCCCGCTTTCCAATCCGGCCAGTGTCAGACGGCAGATGGTCGGCGTGTTCCTGCCCGAATGGATCATGCCGGTGGCAGAAACGTTGAAGGAACTTGGTGCCGACCATGCCTGGATCGTCCATGGCGACGGATATGACGAGATCACCACCACCGGCGAGACACTTGTCGCCGAACTGGCCGGCGGCGAGATCCGCAGCTTTACGCTGACCCCGGAAGCCGTCGGGCTGAAGCGTCACACCAAGGACGAGTTGCGCGGCGGCGACGCCGCCCACAACGCCCAGGCACTGCGCGACATGCTGGGCGGCGCTGCCGGCGCCTTTCGCGATACGGTGCTGATGAATGCCGGCGCCGGGCTGGTGGTGGCCGGCAAGGTGACGACACTTGCCGACGGCATGGTGACGGCGGCGCAGGCCATCGACAGCGGCCGCGCGCTGAAAGTGCTCGACAGGCTGGTCGAGATTTCGAACGGTTAGAATTATGTCCGACATCCTGCGCAACATCGAGGCTTACAAGCGCGACGAGATCGCGGCGGCCAAGGCGCAAGTGCCGTTTGCCGAAATCAAGGCACAGGCGACGGATGCCGACGCGCCGCGCGGCTTTCTTTCCGCCCTTGAGGCAAAGCGCAAATCCGGCGGGTTCGCGCTGATTGCCGAAATCAAGAAGGCTAGCCCATCGAAAGGCCTGATCCGCGCCGATTTCGATCCGCCGGCGCTGGCCAGGGCCTATGCGGAAGGCGGTGCCGCCTGCCTTTCGGTGCTGACCGACGCACCCTCCTTCCAAGGCGCGCCCGAATTCCTCACTGCTGCGCGCACTGCCGTCGACCTGCCTGCCTTGCGCAAGGATTTCCTGTTCGACCCCTATCAGATCTACGAGGCCAGGGCCTGGGGCGCCGATGCCATCCTGATCATCATGGCCAGCGTCGACGACGCGTTGGCAAGAGAACTCGAAGCGACAGCCTTCGGGCTCGGCATGGACGCGCTGGTCGAAGTGCATGACGAAGCTGAAATGGAACGCGCGCTGCAGCTGTCGTCGCGGCTGATTGGAATCAACAACCGCAATCTCCGGAGCTTCGAAACCAGCCTCGAGACCTCGGAGCGGCTGGTAGCGATGGTGCCGGCCGACCGCCATCTGGTCAGTGAGAGCGGTATCTTTTCGCACGACGATTGCCGCCGGCTGGAGCAGAGCGGCATTGCGACTTTCCTGGTCGGCGAGAGCCTGATGCGCCAGCAGGACGTGGCCGCGGCAACGCGCCTGCTGTTGACGGGCAAGGCGCCGGCAGAGGCGATCTGACGATGGCGGCCGCCCTCACCCATCTTGGCGCGCAGGGCGAAGCCAACATGGTCGATGTCGGTGACAAGGCTGAGACGGTGCGGACGGCAGTCGCCGAGGGCTTCGTGTCGATGCGGTCCGAGACGCTGGACATGATCCTCGCTGGCGATGCCAAGAAGGGCGACGTGCTCGGCACCGCGCGCATTGCCGGCATCATGGCGGCCAAGAAGACGCACGAACTGATCCCGCTTTGCCATCCGCTGCTGCTGACCAGGATATCTGTCGATATCGAGGCGGACGCCGCGCTGCCCGGCCTGAAGGTGACAGCATTGACCCGCGTCACCGGCAAGACCGGCGTTGAGATGGAGGCTCTGAGTGCCGTCTCGGTCGCTTGCCTGACCATCTACGACATGGCCAAGGCGGTCGACCGCGCCATGGTCATCTCGGGCATCAGGCTGGTTGAAAAGACCGGCGGCAAATCCGGCGACTACAAGATCACCGGAGGCGGGGCCACCGGGGCAGGCCGATAATGGCGCTGGTCCCGGTTGCCGAGGCGCTCGAGCGCCTGCTGGACGGCGCAGCAGCGCTGCCGGGCGAACGCGTCGCACTGCTGGATGCCGCCGACCGCGTGCTGGCGGAGCCGGTTGTGGCGCTCCGCACCCAGCCGCCGTTCAACGCTTCCGCCATGGACGGCTATGCCGTGCGGGCGGCCGATATCGCGTCCGTACCGGCAAAGCTTTCGGTGGTCGGCGTGGCGCCGGCCGGACGCGGCTTTGCCGGAACGGTGCAGCAGGGGCAGGCCGTGCGTATCTTCACCGGCGCGCCGCTTCCCGAAGGCGCCGACACCATCGTCATCCAGGAGAACGTCCGCGATCTCGGCGGCGGTGTCGTAGAAGTGACGGAGCCGACGGTGCAGGGGCGCAACATCCGCCGCCTCGGGCTCGATTTCGCCAAGGGCGATGTCCTGCTGCCCAAGGGCCGCCTGCTCGATCCGGCGGCCTTGTCGCTGGCTGCGTCGGCCAACCACCCCGAGGTCCGCGTGGTCAAACGGCCGCTGGTCGCCATCATCGCAACCGGCGACGAATTGCTGCCGCCGGGCAGCAATCTTGGCCCCGACCAGATCATCTCCTCCAACGCCTATGGTGTCGCCGCTGCCACACAGTCGGTCGGTGCGCGCGCGCTCGACCTTGGCATCGCACCGGACCGCAGGGAGGCGATCGCCGCATTGGTTGAAAAGGCCGTGAAGGCTGGCGCGAACGTCATCGTCACGCTGGGCGGTGCCTCGGTCGGTGACCACGACTTCGTCCATGACGTGCTGACCGGGCAAGGCATGACGCTCGATTTCTGGAAGATCGCCATGCGGCCGGGCAAGCCGCTGATGTTCGGGCGGCTGGGCGACATTCGCTGCATCGGCCTGCCCGGCAATCCGGTGGCAAGCCTGGTCTGCACTCAGCTCTTCCTGAAGCCGCTGCTGGCGCGGCTCGGCGGCCGCGCCTTTCAGCAGGATATGCGTCGGGCACGGCTCGGTGCTGCCATGCCGGCCAACGATCTCAGGCAGGATTATGTGCGGGCTGTTGTCACAGACGACGCCGGCACCCTCGCGGCGACGCCGTTCGGCATCCAGGACTCCTCGATGCTGAAAATGCTGGCCGATGCCAACGGATTGATCGTCCGCGCGCCGTTCGCGCCTGCCGCGGCGGCGGGCTCCCCCTGCGACGTGCTGATGCTACGCTGAACCTGCCTCACTCCGAGATCAAGGCCTGGGTCAGCCGATGGTCTGGATCGGCCAAACCGTCGATGATGTTGAAATGGTGCCGGTCAGGCTCGACCACAGAGCTGGTCGAGGCACCTAGGCCGATCCAGATGTTGGCCAGCACCGCGCTCTGGCGCAGGAATTCGGCGCGCTCGCCGCCGCCGGCCCAGCAGGTCAGGCGGGCCTTGTCCATCGGGCGCAGCAGCACCGGGCTTTCGGCCTGCGCCTCGGCCTCATCGATCGCCAGCGTCTCGTTCATGCCGGTGCACATGATCGGGCGCAAATCGTGCACTCCCGAGATCGACACCACGCGACGAACGCGCCGGACCACTTCGGGCGCCAGCGGCGTCGTCGCCGTAACCATCCGGCTAACAAGATGGCCGCCGGCCGAGTGTCCGGTCAGCATCAGCGGCCCTGCGACCATCGCCGCCGCTGTGCCGATCGCCGCGCCGACTTCCTTGACGATGCCGGCAATGCGTATCTGCGGACAGAGCGTGTAGGACGGCATCGCAACCGCATAGCCGCGATCAACAGGGCCAGCGGCAAGATGCGACCAGAAACTCTTGTCGAATGCCATCCAGTAGCCGCCATGGACGAACACCACGAGCCCCTTGGGCTTGGTGGCCGGCAGGAAAAGATCGAGACGGTTGCGTGGTTTATCGCCATAGGCCAAGTCGAGCCGCGCCCTGCCCTCGGTCGAAAGCACGTCGCGGAAAACCCGCGCTGGCTCGATCCAGGCCGCCGGCCAGCGATCGCTGCCGGCTATATTGGCGCCGTTGGCATAGGCGTTATCCCAATCGGCAATGTGACGTTCGAACACCCTGCGCCCTCCCCTGGCAATATGGCCTTGCAACGCAAAGCATCGCGCGGCGCGTCGTCGCCAGCCTCACGGCTCCAGCTCTCGCATCAATCTCAAGTGACAGCCGCCTTGATGGCGAAGCGCGCATCCTTCCACGCACCGGTGCGCAGGATGTCCTCAAGCACTTCGACGGCCTGCCAGACATCGGCATAGCCGACATAGAGCGGGGTGAAGCCGAAGCGCATGGTCGATGGCGCGCGAAAATCGCCGATCACGCCACGTTCGATCAGCGCGCGCATGATCTGGTAGCCATGCTCATGCATGAATGAAATCTGGCTGCCGCGTTTTTCCCCGTCGCGCGTGCTTTCGAGCGTGAGCCCGTAAGTGCCGCACTTTGCCTCGACAAGCTCGATGAACAGATCGGCCAGCGCAATGCTCTTCTTGCGCACCGCCGTCATGTCGACATCGTTCCAGATGTCGAGCGCGCCCTTCAGCGTGCGCATCGACAGGATCGGCTGGGTGCCGCACAGAAACCGGCGGATGCCGGTGCCGGCCGCATAGCCTGGCTCGAAGGCGAAGGGCCGTGCATGGCCCCACCAGCCGGTGAGCGGCTGCTGGATGTCGGCAAGATGCCGCTCAGCCGCATAGATGAAGGCAGGCGCGCCCGGTCCGCCATTCAGATATTTGTAAGTGCAGCCAACGGCAAAATCGGCTTTTGCCTTGTCGAGCTCGACTGGCATCGCACCGGCGGTGTGGCAGAGATCCCAGACGATCATCGCCCCGGCTTCCTGGGCCCTGCGCGTCAGCGCCGGCATGTCGCGCAGTTCGCCCGACTTGTAGTTGACGTGGTTGACCAGCACCACGGCGGTGCGTGCGTCGATCAGCTCCTCGATGCTCGGCGCGTCGACCCCCGAGAGGCGCAGCAGCGTATCTTTTCGCGTCGAAACCACACCCTCAGCCATGTAGAGGTCCGTCGGAAAGCTATCGCCCTCGGCGACGATGACCTGCCGCTCCGGTCGCATAGCCATGGCGGCGTGCAGCAGCTTGTAGATGTTGACCGACGTCGTGTCGCAGACCACCGTCTGGCCGGCCGCGGCGCCAATCAGGCGCCCGAGCTGGTCGCCGAGTTCGAGCGGCATGTTGAACCAGCCGGCCACGTTCCAGGCGCGGATAAGATCATGCGACCATTCTTCGGTCGCGGCCTTGCGCAATTCATCGAAAGCGGCACGTGAAGCAGCTCCTAGCGAATTGCCGTCGAGATAGATCACTCCTTGCGGCAACACAAAGCGGTCGCGCATCGCGCGCAGCGGATCCGCGGCATCCATCGCCTTTACGGCCACGAGATCGGGAATTCCTGTCATGATTTGCCTGCTCCCCCAAGATCCAACGCAACGCCGGACACGCATCGACTGTTCTTCCATTACCTGGTTGCGCGCAGCAAGACTCCACCGGCGAGAAGCAGCCTGACCAGGCGATGGAAACCAGGACCTAACCCGAGGTTGGCGTTTTGAGTTCGTTTCGTTCACGGTGCATTGACCAAACCGCACACTCGATAGGGTTCACTTCCGTGCCATTTGCCGACCGACGGCCGATGCCAATGTGGCCTTCCGGGAAGCCAGAAGGGCGCAAACGAAAGCAGAATCAAGGCGATGAGGCTCGCGACGGTGAAAGTGCGGTACCCCGGTTAGGGGACGTCGTTTGTTTCCCGAGCCTTAACGCATTCATTAAACTTTAAACAGTTGCGGAACACAACTGGAACAGATAGTGTTTGTTCTGGGTTTGTTTTTCTGATTCTGTTGGGGGTCGCTATGCTGACACGCAAACAACACGAACTGCTTATGTTCATCCACGAAAGATTGAAGGAAAGCGGTATCCCGCCTTCCTTCGACGAGATGAAGGAAGCGCTCGACCTGGCTTCCAAATCGGGAATCCACCGGCTTATTACGGCACTGGAGGAGCGCGGCTTCATTCGCCGTTTGCCCAACCGGGCCCGTGCGCTGGAGGTGCTGCGCCTGCCTGACTCGATCGCCCCCGGCCTCAATGCGGCACGCAAGTTCTCGCCGAGTGTCATCCAGGGCAGTCTTGGGCAAGGCGGTCCGCGGCAAGGCAAGCCGACATCGTCGCGCGTCCCTGCGGCCGGAAATGACGACGATGTCGTCGCCGCCGTTTCGATCCCGGTGATGGGCCGCATCGCCGCCGGTGTGCCGATCGACGCCATCCAGCACCAGACGCATTCGATTTCGGTGCCGCCGGATATGATCATGGGCGGCGAGCATTATGCGCTCGAGGTCAAAGGCGATTCGATGATCGAGGCTGGCATTTTCGACGGCGACACGGTGATCATCCGCAATGCCGATACGGCGAGCCCCGGTGAGATCGTGGTGGCACTGGTCGACGAGGAGGAAGCGACGCTGAAGCGGTTCCGCCGCAAGGGCGCTTCGATCGCCCTGGAAGCCGCCAATCCGGCCTACGAGACGCGCATCTTCGGACCAGACAGGGTCAAGGTGCAAGGCAAGCTCGTCGGACTGATCCGCCGCTACTGAGCTCCGCCCTTGGCGCCGGCTTTGGGTTTGTCGGCCCTGCGGTATGGCGGCAGGCCCCGCGCCGCGCGTGAAAATTTCCGCTGCACGTGCCAGGGCCGGTATGATTTTTCGACTGCGAAACGGATTTCGGCGCGTGTTGCCGCTTGTGGATCGAAATAGACGGCGGCACTTCCCGCGCGCGCCAGTTGCCGTTTGGTGACGACGAGGACCAGCCGGTCGTAGTAGCAGGGGTTATGGGCGGTGGCGTCGTCGATGACGATCAAACTGGCAAAGGCGCAGGCTGGCCGCGCAGTATTGCGGTCCTTGGCTTGCGCGATGATCGCGCCGGATGGATGCCTGGCAAGGCAGAGGCCGTCCGTGCAAATGAACGGCATGCCCGGCGGTAGTTCGGCCGGATCGGCAATGTCGAATTGCGGGTCGTTCTTTCCAGGTGTTTCCGGCGCGACGATAGCCTCTGATGTGAGCGCGCGTTTCCAGTTGTCGATGGTGAACTCATTCGGGCGTGCCCGGTTGATCGCGAGTTCACCGCTCCCAATCGGCAGCGCGACCAGCCGTGCGTCCTCCGAGATCAATACATCGGGTACGCGCGTCTGCGTTGTCGTCAGCAAGCCGGCGAGCGCAAAAGGAAGTGCCGCGAGCCGCAACCAGGTCGTCGCCATGCTGGCAATGACGAGGGCGATCGTCACCAGAAGGACGGATCTCAGCGAAATCAGCCCGACCGCATCGATCGGCGAGCGCTCGGAGATCCACCCGGACAGGGCGATCATCGCCGTTAGCCCCTTGCCCATCACATAGAGGAACGGCCCATCCGCACCGAACGGCATCGCCAGCGCGCTGAGAACGGCGAAGGGCATGACGACCAGTGAGACGATGGGCATGATGGCCAGATTGGCGAACAGGCTGAGCGGCGCCACGCGCTGGAAGTGCCATATGGCGAAAAGCGCCGTGGCGCTCCCTGCAATGATCGAGGTCATCGCTAGGCCGCCCATGCCCAGCAGGACCTTTCGCGTGGCAAAGCGTAGCGGCGACCGCCGCAGCGGCGGCGTGGCGGCCCTGCCGGCGCGGTAATCGGACCAGCCTGCATAGGCGCCGACAAGGGCCGCCGTCGCGGCGAAGGACATCTGGAAACTCGGACCGACCACCTCGTGCGGCGACACCAGGATGACCGCGATGGCCGAGATCGCCAGGTTGCGCATGGTGAGCGCGGCCCGGTCGAACAGCACGGCGATAAGCATCACCGCCAGCATGATGAAGCTGCGTTCGGCCGCTACCACAATGCCGGAAAAGACGAGGTAGGCCGCAATCGAAAAAAGCGCGGCGGCCGCGGCATATTTCTTGACCGGCCGTCGCGATGAGAAATCGGGAAACAGCGCAAAGGCGCCGCGTAGCAGCGCCATGATGGTGCCGGCGACCAACGCCATATGCAGCCCCGAGATAGAGATGATGTGATAGATGCCTGTACGCCGCATCGCTTCGTTGATCTCCTCGGGAATGCCGGCGCGCACGCCGACGATCAGCGCAGCGGCAATCTCGCCCTCGGCGCCGCCGATGCGGCTGCGGATATGGTCGGCGATGGATTCGCGCGCGTCTTCGATCGCGGAAGAAAGCTGCGCGGCAAGCGGCATGCTGCCCGACGGCACGACTTTCGGATTGCCGAGAAAAAAGCCGCTGCCGCCGATACCGGCGAAATAGCTGTCGAAGGAGAAATCATAGCTGTCGGGCCGCACCGGGCCGGTCGGCGGCAGCAGCCGCACATAGCCGGTGATCTCGGAACCGGCGGTGAGCTCAGCCGGTATCTTCATCGCCGAAACGCGGACCCGTTCCGGCATGTAGCGCAGTGTCGGCCTGGCGGTTGAGATCACATCGATCGTCAGCCTGATGCGGCCGCTCGCCATGGGCTCGTACGATACAACGCGACCCGTCAGCCGCGTCGAGATTTCGGAACCGAGCATATGCGTTCCGACACGCCAGGTCTCGAACTTGGCGGCAAGTACGCCAAGCGCGCAGAGTAACGCCACCATGAAACACAGGCGCGTCCTGGGCCATGACCGCGAGACGACGGCACAAAGGGCCGCGAGGAGCACGATTGCGATCGGCTGTGGAAAGGGCGGCTCCACCGCCAGCGCGAAATATACGACCACCCCGCATGCGAGGAACACCGGCACCAGCAGGAAGGCGACGCCACGGTCGAGTTCCAGGCCGGCTGCCAAGGTTACGCTGTTGCGGATGCGGGACGGTGACGGGAGGCGCAAACGCCTGGGCAGGCGCACGATGGGTTCGGCCGTGGGCACCGGAACCGTTGTTGATTCACCTGTCGGCAAGGACCGGGAATCGAAGCGTGGAGTGGGCAGCAATGCCGGCGCCGGCAGGACAGGCAGGGGAGCGGCAAACAGCAAGCGTTCGCTGACGCCGCTGCCAGCGTCCTCGCCCTCGCCCGCACCACGGCCTCGCACAGCCATCGGGTCTGCCCCTTGCGCCCTCAACCTCCTATGCTACATGAACGCGCGACGCGCGAAAGTCCGCAAACCCACTTCCTTCGCCCGCCTGAGAGTTCCATGCCCGATAAGGTCGTCACCCGTTTTGCCCCCTCGCCCACCGGCTATCTGCACATTGGCGGCGCCCGCACGGCGCTGTTCAACTGGCTGTATGCCAAGCACACAGGCGGCACGATGCTGCTGCGCATCGAGGACACCGACCGCGAGCGCTCCACCGATGCGGCAACCGCGGCCATTCTCGACGGGCTTTCCTGGCTTGGCCTGACATGGGACGGCGAGCCGGTGTCGCAGTTCGAGCGTGCTCCGCGCCACCACGAGGTGGCCGAGGAGCTCGTTCGCATGGGCAAGGCCTATTATTGTTATGCGACGCCTGCCGAGCTGGAAACAATGCGCGAGAGCGCACGGGCCAAGGGGCTGCCTCCCCGCTATGACGGACGCTGGCGCGACCGCGACCCGTCGGAGGCGCCGCCCGGCGCCAAGGGGGCGATCCGCATCAAGGCGCCGACAGACGGCGAGACGGTGGTGCATGACCGCGTCCAGGGCGATGTGCGTTTTCCCAACAAGGATCTCGACGATTTCATTATTCTGCGCTCGGACGGCAATCCCACCTACATGCATGCCGTCGTCGTCGACGATCACGACATGGGCATCACCCACATCATCCGCGGCGACGATCATTTGACCAACGCCGCACGCCAGACCGTAATCTATCAGGCCATGGGCTGGGAGGTGCCGTCGATGTCGCATATCCCGCTGATCCACGGTGCCGACGGCGCCAAGCTGTCGAAGCGGCACGGTGCGCTTGGCGTCGAGGCCTATCGCGCCATGGGCTACCTGCCGGAGGCGCTGCTCAACTATCTGGCGAGGCTTGGCTGGAGCCACGGCGATGATGAGATCATGTCGATCGCCGACATGATCGCATGGTTCGACATTGGCGACGTCAACAAGGGCGCCGCCCGTTTCGACTTCGCCAAACTCGAGGCGCTCAATGGCGTGCATATGCGCCGGATGAACGACGCGGCGCTGCTCGACATCTTTATCGCCACTCTGCCCTATTTGGAAGGCGGCCCGGCAATTGCCGCGCGCCTCGACGACAGACGCAGGGCGCAACTGCTTGCCGCTTTGCCGGGCCTGAAGGAGCGCGCCAAGACGCTGGTCGAACTTCTCGAAGGGGCTGCATTCCTGTTCGTCGAGCGGCCGCTGCCGGTGGACGAGAAGGCGGCGGCGCTGCTCAGCGGTGAGGCGCGCGCGATCCTGCGGGGCGCTCATGCGGCACTAGCCACGGTTTCGGATTGGTCTGCCGCTTCAGCGGAAGCCGCGATCCGCGACTATGCGCAGGCGGGCGGCCATAAACTCGGCGCCGTGGCCCAACCTTTGCGCGCCGCGCTCACCGGCAAAAGTACCTCGCCAGGTGTCTTTGATGTGCTAGCCGTGCTTGGCCACGAGGAAAGCCTGGCGCGGATCGCTGATCAAATCGATTAGCAAACTGGCCCAAGAAGATTGGCATTGAAAGGTGTGTTTCGCAGTGCAACATTGGGTCTTGGCCTAATCTGGCGCGCAGATACAATTGCGGGCGCAAATGTGCGTATTCCGATGCTTTTGATGTGTTGGGTTCAGATATTTTGCCTTTGCCGGCCTGAGGAAACAAAAAGGAGTTTGCTATGACCGAACCTGCGACAAAAATGGAATTTGGCGGCAAAACCCAGGCATCGACGGCAAAGCTGGAACTCGGCGGCAAAACTCATGAATTCAAGATACGAAGTGGTTCGGTAGGACCTGACGTCATCGACATCGGTTCGCTGTACAACACCGCCGGCGTCTTTACCTACGATCCCGGCTTTACGTCGACGGCGAGCTGCGAATCGGAAATCACCTTCATCGATGGCGATGCCGGCATTCTTTTGCACCGCGGCTACCCGATCGACCAATTGGCCGAGCACGGCGACTTCCTCGAAGTCTGCTATCTCTTGCTCTATGGTGAACTACCGACCAAGGCGCAGAAGGACGATTTCGACTACCGGGTGACGCGCCACACCATGGTGCATGAGCAGATGTCGCGCTTTTTCACCGGCTTCCGGCGTGATGCGCATCCGATGGCGGTGATGTGCGGCGTGGTCGGCGCGCTGTCGGCCTTCTATCACGATTCCACCGACATCTCGGACCCTTATCAACGCATGGTCGCCTCAATGCGGCTGATCGCCAAGATGCCGACGATCGCGGCGATGGCCTATAAATACCACATCGGCCAGCCATTCATCTATCCGAAGAACGAGCTGAATTTCGCAGCCAACTTCCTGCATATGTGCTTCGCCGTGCCTTGCGAGGAATACAAGATCAATCCGGTGCTGGCCCGCGCGATGGAGCGCATCTTCATCCTGCACGCCGACCACGAACAGAACGCCTCGACTTCAACCGTCCGCCTGGCCGGCTCGTCGGGTGCCAATCCCTTTGCCTGTATCGCTGCCGGCATCGCCTGCCTGTGGGGTCCTGCACATGGAGGCGCCAACGAGGCAGCCTTGAACATGCTGGGCGAGATCGGCCATGTCGATCACATCCCGGAATTCATTGCGCGCGCCAAGGATAAGAACGATCCGTTCCGATTGATGGGATTTGGCCACCGCGTTTATAAGAACTACGATCCGCGCGCCAAGATCATGCAGAAGACCGCGCACGAGGTCCTGGGCGAGCTCGGCATCAAGGACGATCCGCTGCTCGACATCGCCATGGAGCTGGAAAAGATTGCGCTGACCGATTCCTATTTCATCGAGAAGAAGCTCTATCCGAACGTCGATTTCTATTCCGGAATCACACTGAAGGCGCTGGGCTTCCCCACCACCATGTTCACCGTGCTGTTCGCGGTCGCCCGTACCGTCGGCTGGATCGCGCAGTGGAAGGAGATGATCGAGGACCCGCACCAGAAGATCGGTCGCCCACGCCAGCTCTATACCGGCGCGCCGGAACGGGATTACGTGCCGATCGCGAAGCGGTGAAGGTGGTGAATGGTGAATGGTGAATGGTGAATGGTGAATGGTGAATGGTGAATGGTGAATGGTGAATTGGAGCAGCGAAGCGTCGCTCCTGTCTATAGAGTACTATTCACTATTCACTATTCACTCACCATCCCCATCACCACCCCCGCGGCCATCTCGCCTGACGGCTTGGCGGTTGCCATACGCCCGGCAATGTCGGCAAAACCGTGCTTCTGCCAGGTGCGGTAGGCGGTATCGGAGAACAGCGCCTCCAGTTGCCGCGCCAGATAATGCGGCCGCACATATTGATTGTAGTGTTCCGGCACAACCGGCCGGTCGGCAATGAGATTGGGCAACGCTGCGCTCCATACTTTGATCAGCGGCTGCGCCATGCGCATGACCGGATCGAGCCGGTAGCAGGAGATCATCGGCACACCCGCCAATGCCAGTTCCAGCGATACCGTCCCCGACGCGATCAGCGCCGCATCCGCCTTGCCGAAGGCCTGCCATTTGCGTTCGGCATCAAGGATGATCTCCGGCTTCTCGTCCCAGCTCGCGACTGAGGTCCTGACCAGGTCGGCGACGTGCGGGACCGTTGGCAACAGCAGGCGCAGGCGGTGCCCGCGCGCCCGCAGGATCGACACCGTCTCGCCGAACGGCCCAACCAGGCGTCGCACCTCGCCGCGACGCGAACCGGGCAATACAAGCAATGTTTTGACGTGATCTGCGGACAGGTTACGCGGCTGCGCCTGCGCCCTGGCGGCACTGATTATGCCCGGATCATGTACAAGGCGATGCCCGACATAGGTGCCGGGCGGCCCGCCCAGGCGAGCGAGTTCCTTCATCTCGAACGGCAGGATGCAAAGGATGTGATCGACATATGGCTTCATCGCCGCCGCCCTGCCCGGCCGCCAAGCCCACACGCTCGGGCAGACATAGTGGACGGTCGGGATGGTCGGATCGGCGGCACGCACCTTCTTGGCGACGCGCAGTGAGAAATCCGGACTGTCGATGGTGATAAGGCAATCGGGCTTTTCACCGGCAATCGCGTTTGCCGTCTGGCCGATCCGCCGCATCAGGCGCGGCAGGTCGCGCAGGATGGCGCTAAGGCCCATCAGCGCGATCTCGCTGCCGTCGAACAATGGCGCTAGGCCGAGCGCCTGCAAATGGCGGCCGCCGATGCCGACAAGCCGAACGTCGCACCCGGTCATGCGCTTGAGCGCCTGCACAAGGTCGGCGCCAAGCAGGTCGCCGGACTCCTCGCCTGCGACGACGGCTATCTTCAACGGCCGCTCATTCGCCATGCACCGGCTCCGCAGCAGGCAGCCCGATCACGAAGAGGCCGAGCGCATTGGCACGCCCGATGGTGGCGGGACCTTCGAGCACCAGCGAGCGGCCGGCTTCGACGGCAATGCCGGCCAGTCCGGCGGCATGCGCCGCCTCGACGGTCAGCGGACCGATGGAGGGCAGATCGGCACGCAGTTCCTGACCGGGCTTGGCACATTTGACCAAAACACCACGGCTCCTGCCAGCCAGCCTGCCGTGCCCGCGTAATTGTTTTGTCCGCTCGAGCAGCCCGTCGGTGCCTTCGACGCCTTCCAAGGCAATGGTGCGGCCGCCGACCGCAACAGCCGCTTGGCCGATGTCCAGCTCGCCGATGGCTTTTGCCGCCGCGTGCGCCGCCTCGATGTCGCGCCAGTCGGATTTGCGTGGCGCCGCCTTGGTCAGCAGGCCTTCGGCAGCGACCAGCTCCGGCACGATCTCGTGAGCGCCGACGACCTTGATGCCGCTGCGCTCGATCCTGCGCACGAACAGTTTCAGCACCGTGTCGTCCCCCCGGCTTACACCGACGAACAGGCTGGGTAGCCACGCGAGCAGGCCCAAATTGAGGCGCATGGCGCTCAGCCTGGGGCGCCGCGTGATATGACCCGCGGCTACGAGATGCGTAACGTGATGCCGCTTAAGGATCGGCAGCAGCGAGCCGACGTCTTCCAGCCTCAAGGTTGCCTGCTCATAGGGCTCGAAATCGGCTATGCGATCGACCTCGCCGGCCGCCATCACGACGAAGGGCGATTTGCCTTGCCGGGCGAGCGCTCGGGCAATTTCGACCGGGAGGCTGCCGCCGCCGGCGATGATGCCGACCTTGGCATCTGGCGCGAGATCAAGGCCCTTTCCGGCAGCCTCAATCTTCGTCATCTGCCCTCAGTCTTCATCATCGGTATCGTCGCCGTCGGTACCCTTGAGCGACGGCACGGCGTAGTGCCGCTTGCCGCGACCGGCGATGAAGTCGACGATCTTCATGGCAGTCGGCGACGAGGCGAATTCCGCCTTGGCGAATTCGATGTTTTCGCCGACGGTCCGGGAGCGATCGAAGATCGTCTTGTAGGCTTTGCGCAGCAAGTGGATCTCCGAACGCGGCAGGCCGGCGCGCTTCAGGCCAATGATGTTGAGGCCGCGAAGGCTGGCACGGTTGCCAACAGCGATGGCGTAAGGAATGACGTCGCCGACGATCGCCGAGCAACCGCCGAGAAAGGCGTTATCGCCGATGCGGACAAACTGATGAACCGCGGTAAGGCCGCCGATGTAGACATTGTCGCCGACTTCGCAATGCCCGCCTAACGTCGCTTGATTGGCGAAGGTGGCGTTCTTGCCGACCACGCAGTCATGGGCAATGTGGGCATAGGCAAGGAAATTGCCGTTGTCGCCGATCGTCGTCTCGCCGCGGCTGGAATCGGTGCCGACATGCATGGTGACGCCTTCGCGGATCGTGCAATTCTCGCCGATCACCAGCGTGGTCCGGCCGCCCTTGTGCTTGGTGTTCTGCGGCGGCCCGCCCAGTATCGCCATCGGATAGACCTTGGTCGATGCACCGATGGTGGTCGCGCCAATCACCGAGACATGGCTGACCAGTTCGACGCGGTCGCCGATCACGGCGTCGGGGCCGACGTGACAGAAGGGCCCGATGCGGGCGCCTTCGCCGATTTGGGCGCCTGGCTCGATGACCGACGATGGATGGATGACTGTCTGGATTTTCATTAGCATTCGTTTGTCAGCCGCTTGCGACCATCATCGCCGAGATCTCGGCTTCCGCCGCCTTGGCGCCATCGACGAGGGCCTCGCAAGCGAATTTGAGAAGATTGCCGCGTTTCTTGATTTTCTTCACATGAATTTTCAACTGGTCGCCTGGAACGACCGGCTTGCGGAACTTGGCATTGTCGATGGTCAGGAAATAAACCAGCGACGGCTTTTCCGTACCAAGGCTGCGGATGCAGATGGCGCCGGCCGTCTGCGCCATCGCCTCGATGATCAGCACGCCGGGCATGACCGGCTGGTCCGGGAAATGACCCTGGAAATGCGGCTCGTTTATGGTGACGTTCTTGATGCCGATCGCGGATTCGTCGCCATCTATGTCGACAATGCGGTCGATCATCAAGAACGGATAGCGGTGCGGCAGGAGCTTCATCAGCCGCATTATGTCAACCGCTTCGAGCGTCGCCGCTGCGATGTCAGCCATTTCCCCCCTCACCCTGTTTGCGCGTCCGTGCAAGTCTGCGCAAGGCCGCTATCTCGCGCATGGCTTCCGCCATCGGCTGCGCCGGATATCCTCCCCAAATCTCACCGGCAGGCACGTTGCTCATAAACCCGCTTCTTGCCGCAAGCTTGGCCCCGGACCCGATGGTCAGATGATCCGCAAGGCCGACGCCGCCACCCATGGTGACGTTGTCGCCTACTGTCACGGAACCGGAAATACCCGAAAGCCCGGCTATTATGCAATTGCGGCCAATGCGAACGTTGTGGGCGATCTGTACCAGATTGTCGATCTTGGTACCCTGGCCGATGATCGTGTCGGACATGGCGCCGCGATCGACGGTCGTATTCGACCCGATCTCGACGTCGTCCTGGATGATGACGCGGCCGATCTGCGGAACCCGCTCCGGACCTTTGGCGCCGGCCACGAAACCGAAGCCATCCTGCCCGATCCTGGCACCGCCATGGATGATGACGCGATTGCCAATCAACGCATATTGCACGCTGGCTCCTGGACCGACATAGCCGTCGCGGCCGATCTGCGAGGATGGACCGATGACCGCATGCGGGGCAATGACGGTCCCGCTGCCGATGGCAGCGCGCGGTCCGATGACCGCACCTGCTTCGATGATTGCACCGGCCTCGACATGGGCGGTCGCATCGATATGGGCGTGCGGCGAGATACCGGTTTCGCCGGTCATCGGTCCAGGCGTCGCAGCCGCGGGGAAAAGCAGACGCCCGACCATTGCGAAAGCCTGCTGCGGGCGCGGATGCACCAGCACCGCGATGCCCGCCGGCGCCTTGCCGGCAAATTCGGCAGGGCAGAGAACCGCCGCCGCCCGCAGTGCCTGCATCAGGGCGAAATTGCGCCTGCCGTCGACGAAGACAAGGGCGTTCTCGCCGCCTTCGTTGGCGGGCGCCAGAGCTTCGATCGATACATCGGAGAGACCGGAATCGACAAGTGTCGAGCCGGTCAGATTCGCGACTTCGCCGGCCGTATACCGGCGTGAGGGCGCGAAGAACACCGGATCGGTCATTCCAGAAGCAATATCCAGCTGGCGCATGACCCCGAAATCGGAAATCGACCCTCGGAAAGGATCATGCGCAAATCAATGTACTACAACGTCCTTTGCGCGTCCGATAGGACGCGCTGCGCTGTAGTGTCGGATCACTGCCATCCGGATCCAAACGAGCCGGAAGCATCATTGCCCGCACATCAGAAGCGGGTCGATATGCCGAAGTTGAATTCCTGCACGTCGTCGGTCTTTTCCTTCTTGACCGGGATCGCATAGTCGATGCGGATCGGCCCGAAAGGCGATGCCCACATCACACCGACACCGACGGAAGCGCGCCATTCCATGCCGGTTGTCGAAGAATTGACAAGGCCACTTGCGATTTTGCTGCCGTAGAGCGTTGCCGCATCGGCGAACACCGCGCCGCGCAAACCGAAGCTTTCGGGGATGACCGGCAGCGGGAACTGCGCTTCTGCCGAGGCATTGAAGTATGTAGTGCCGCCGAGATGGTCATTGCTGTTGTCCGAAGCAACCGGGCCGATGCCGCCGTATTCGAAACCGCGGATCATACGGTCGCTGCTCTGGAAATGGTCGAAGACGCGCAGATCGCCGTTGCCATACCCTTGCACATGGCCGGCGCCGCCCGAAATGAGGCCCACCAGATCCAATTGTTCGGACAGCGTCTGATAAATGCTGCCGCGCGCCGTTACCTTGATGAACTTGGCGTCACCGCCGAGGCCAGCGACTTCGGTGCCGACATTGGCATAAATACCATCATGCGGGTTCTTCATGTCGTCGATTGTATTGTAGACCAGGCCGAGACTGACCGAAGACTTGAGCCATGGGCTCTCGTTAACGCCGTTTTGGATCGCCTGGGACACGTCGCAACCGGCCGCTGGGTCGCAGCCCTCGTCGAACTCGTACTTCTCTTGCGCAATGTTATACGCCAGCTGCGTCGAGATGTTGTCGGTGATCGGCAGGCCGAAGCGAACGGTCGCGCCTGTCGTGTCGCTGTCGTAATGGTCGTAGTTACGGCTCTGCTTGTAGATGTCGAAGCCAGCCGCGATGCGGCGTCCGAGGAAATAGGGTTCGGTGAAAGAGAAGCTGTAGTCGCGCGAGTTCTTGCCACCGCCCGCCGCCACCTTGATGAATTGGCCGCGACCGAGGAAGTTGCGCTCACTGATGGAGCCTTCGACGGACGGACCTGACGTTTCACCCCCGCTCGAATAACCGGCGCCGACGGTGAACTCACCGGTCGATTTCTCGACCACGTCGACCACCAGCACAACCTGGTCCGGCTCGGAACCGGGAACAGTAGAGATTTCGACTTTCTCAAAATAATCGAGCGCTTCCAGCCGCCTCTTCGCGCGCTGGATGAGGACCTGATTGAAAGCGTCGCCTTCGCTGACATCGAACTCGCGGCGAATGACGTAGTCGCGCGTCCGATCGTTGCCGCGAATCTCGATGCGCTCGATATAGGCCTTGGTACCCTGGTCGACCGTATAGACGACCGAGATCGTGTGGTTCTCGAAGTTGCGGTCGCCACGCGGCGTCACCTGGGCGAAGGCATAGCCGGATCCAGCCACCTTCTCGGTCAGCGCAATGATCGTGTCCTCGACGTTCTTGGCGTTGTAGACATCGCCCTTGTGCGTCTCGACCACCGATTCAAGCGACTTGCTGTCGACCTCGGGGATCGTGCTTTCGACGCTGACATCCCCGAACGTATAACGCTCGCCCTCCTGCACCGTGATGGTGACGGTGTATTTGTTGGTTGTGTCGTCGAGTTCGCCGACAGCCGAGACGACCTGGAAGTCGGCATAGCCGTGATTGTAATAGAAGCGGCGCAGCAGCTCCTGGTCGGCGCGCAGCTTGTCCTCGTCATAGACGTCGTCGCGCAGCACGAACGAAAGGAAGGACGAGCGTTTGGTGGAGATGATGTCCGACAGCCGGCGGCTCGAATAGGCACTGTTGCCGACGAAATTGATCGCTGCGATCTGGGTGCGGCCGCCTTCGTTGATGTTGAAGACCACGTTTACGCGGTTGTCGCCGAGATCCATGATTTGGGTGGTCACGGCGGCATCGTCGCGGCCGATACGCCGGTATGCGGCCTTGACCGCCTCGACATCGGCGTCGAGCTGCTGTTGCGAGAAGGTGCCGCGCGGCTTCAATTGCACCGCGGCTTCAAGCGCGTTGTCCTTGAGCTTCTTGTTGCCCTGGAACAGGACCTGGTTGACGACCTGGTATTCAGAAACCTTGATGACCAGCGTCGATCCGACCTGGTTGATCTGCACGTCCGAAAACAGCCCGGTGCCAAACAGCGCCTTGACCGCATCGTCGATATCCGAACTTGAAAACGCCTTGCCGGGTTTGATCGTCACGTAATTGCGGATGGTGTCCGCGTCGACGCGCTGATTGCCGGTGACTTCGACTCTGGAGACGACAGCCGCCTCGGCGGCCGATGTGGCAACGAACTGCACTGCGAGCGCGCCTGGTACAACCAGAGCGGCGGACATAGCCACCGCGGACGCGGCGCTCAGAAACTTGGATGCTGCCTTCATCGGGCTTTTGTACCTTTTCTCGAAGTCCCCACGGCGAGAAAACCGGACGTGCGGTAATTTCCCCTACCGTATTAACCGGATTTTCCCTACACGCAAGGCTTCTGGTTAATTTGTATTTACTTAACCCTGCGGCGTGGCTTTCGCGTCACGCATATCCCCACGCATGGTAAACGGCGTCTCAACATTGCTTGTGCCGAAGCCAAATTCCTTCATGATTTCAGCACCCAAACAGATCGTTCCAGAAAACAAAGCCCATGAAGCCGAGCACCAATATGAGGCCGCTTCGGTAAGCCATTTCCATCATCCGTTCGGACACCGGCCGCCGGATGACAGCCTCCACGCCGTAGAACAGAAGATGCCCTCCGTCGAGGGGGGGAATCGGCAATAGGTTCAGAATCCCTATCCCGACTGACAGGAATGCAACAAGCTGCACGAGCCATTCAAAGCCGAGCTTTGCCGCCTGACCCGACATCTTGGCGATCTTGATGGGGCCGCCCAGCTGGCACTTGTCCTCGCGACCGACAACGAAACGTTGCAGGAACTGGCCGGTGCGCTGGATGACGTGCCCGGTTTCCTGGACCGCTGCCCCGACCGCCCCGGCCGGACTGTAGGTGATCAGCCGCGGCTGGCCGAGTTCCTTATTATTGACGACGCCGATCACGGCCACCTGGACCTTGTTGCCCAGCGCGTCTTGTTGTTCCATCAAGCGCGGCGTCGCCGTGACGGTGATTTCCTTGCCGCCGCGTAGCATGACGAAGGTGATGCTGTCGCCGGCGCGGCCAGAGACCAGACGCTGGACGTCGGCAAAGGTCTCGACCTTGCTGCCGTCGACGCTGACGAATCGGTCGCCGGGCATGATGCCGGCCGCGGCGGCCGGACTGCCGACGGTGACCTCGGCCACCATCGGCTCCAGCACGGGCCGGCCATGGACGGAAAACAGCACGGCAAAGACGGCGATCGTCAGCAGGAAGTTGAACAGCGGCCCCGCCACGACGGTCGCCACACGCTTCCAGATCGGCTGCGTGTGGAAGGCGACCTTGCGTTCCTCGTCGCTAAGCGCCTCGATCTCCTCCGAGCTGGGCTGGCTCGACGTCGCGTTCATGTCGCCGACGAACTTGACGTAGCCGCCAAGCGGTATGGCGCAAAGCTTCCAGCGCGTGCCGCGGCTGTCGTTGAAGCCTATGATCTCAGGGCCGAAACCGATCGAAAAGGCTTTTGCGCCGATACCGCACCAGCGGCCGACGAGGTAGTGGCCCATTTCGTGGACGAAAACGACCACGGTCAGCACGAACAGGAAAGGCACCAGCGTGCCGAGGACAAAGCCCTCTGTGCTGAAAACCGCGTGAAGAATCTCGTTCAACTCATGCCCTCAAATTCATTCACGGCACAGATCACGCCGCGACTGTGACATCAATCCGGGCGAATCCATGGCGCAGCCCCGCGCCGGCCCACCGACGATGCCGCTCAAACCGGAAACAGCCCCTGTGCCGGATGATCGGCGGTCGCGGAAATCCAGCCGATGACGTATAGGGCGAAAGCCGCCGCGACAAGCCCGTCGACCCGATCCATGATGCCGCCATGGCCGGGTATCAGCGTGCCGGAATCTTTACGGCCGTGGCGTCGCTTGACCCATGATTCGAACAGGTCGCCGGCCTGCGCGACGATCGAAAGCACCAGTGCGACCACGCCAAGCACGACGAGGTTGCCCGTTCCGGCTACGGCGGCCAGAAGCAGCCCGGCCACTACGCCGCCGACCACCCCACCGAGCGCCCCGCTCCGCGTCTTGCCCGGCGAGATCGACGGCGCCAGCCTTGGGCCGCCGACGGAGCGGCCGACGAAATAGGCAAAGATATCGGTCGCCCAAACCACGGCGAATAGGAACAGAATGGCCAGCAGCCCTGAATGGTCGCCGTCACGCAAGAAGGCCAGCGACAAGCCGGACACGGCCGCATAGGCAAGGCCGGATGCTTCCCACGGTCCTGCCCTGCGCATGGAGGAAGCGACGGCAGTGATAGCCACCAGAGCCGCGACGAGCGGCAGCAGCAAAGATGCAGGCAGGCCGGCGACGAGGGCACCAATAAAGACCACGATCAGCGCCTCCGGCAGAAAGCCGAGACCTGCCGTAGCACTAGCACCTGCCGGAGCAACGGGGCGGCTCATCCGCGTCCACTCGTAAAAGATCACCGCCGCCATGGCGGCGCAAAGCAACCGGAAGGACAGTCCGCCGAGCCAGGTCAGGGCAAGCGTGACGATGCCAAGCACGACCGCCGAAATGACCCGGAGTTGGAGGTTGCTCATTCCTCAGCCTGAGGCGACATCTTGGGCGGCAAGTCCGCCGAAGCGGCGCTCGCGGCCGGCGAAATCGCGCAGTGCGTCGGACAGGTGCTCGCGACTGAAGTCGGGCCAGTAGCAAGGCAGGAAAACGAGTTCGCTATAGGCGGCCTGCCATAACAGGAAGTTGGACAGCCGAAGCTCGCCGCTGGTGCGGATGACCAGTTCCGGGTCCGGAATGCCCTCTGTATCGAGCGAGCTGGCAAAGGAATCGGCCGTGATCGCCTCGCTCTCCATCTCACCGCGCGCCACCGCCGCTGCGAGCTTGCGCGCGGTGCGCACGATCTCATCGCGCCCGCCGTAATTGAAGGCAATGACCAGTGTCAGCGCCTCGTTGCGGAGAGTGAGCGTTTCGGCTTCCTCGAGCAGCCCCCTTATGTCGGGCTGCAGCCCTGCCCTGTCACCGATGACCCTGATCCGCACCCCACTCTGGTGCAGCTCGGCGAGGTCACGTCGGATGAAAAGCTTCAGCAGGCCCATGAGGTCGCTGACTTCGGATTTCGGCCGTGACCAGTTTTCCGACGAAAAAGCGTAGACGGTCAGGAAGGAGATGCCGAGGCCGGGGGCGGCCCGCACTGTCTTGCGCAGCGCCTCGACGCCGGCGCGGTGACCGGCCAGCCGCGGCAAGCCGCGCGCCTTGGCCCAGCGTCCGTTTCCGTCCATGATGATCGCGACATGCGCGGGCGTTGCCATATTCTCGCTTCCGGGCCAGGCGTGGCCAGACCCTAGACCTGCATGATTTCCGCTTCCTTGTCGGAAAGCAGGTGGTCGATGGTGCTGATTGTCTCGTCGGTCAGTTTCTGAACCTGGTCGGCCCGTTTGCGATGGTCGTCCTCACTGATGTCGCCGTCCTTTTCCGCCTTTTTCAGAAAGTCCATGCCGTCCCGACGAACGTGGCGTGCGGCGACGCGGGCATTCTCGGCATAACCGTGCGAGATCTTGACCAGCTCCTTGCGGCGCTGTTCGTTGAGCTCGGGCAGCGGAATCCTGAGATTGGTACCGTCGACGATAGGATTGAAGCCGAGATTGGCTTCACGGATGGCGCGGTCGACTGCGCTGACCATCGACTTGTCCCAGACCGAAACCGAAATCATGCGCGGTTCCGGCACCGACACTGTTGCCACCTGGTTGATCGGCATGGTGGTGCCATAGGCCTGCACCTGGACGGCATCGAGCAGGTTGCTCGACGCACGGCCGGTGCGCAGCGAAGCCAGATCATGCTTGAACGCGGCGATCGCCCCGTCCATGCGCCGTTTGAGATCGTCGTATTCGCCACTCATCATCGTCTCCTCGACCCGTTAACCCGGGTTCACTGCTTAGGCCCTGTTCGAGCCTCATCCGCAACCGGTCCCTTTCGGGTTCATGGTTCGGTCAATCGTCTGCGACAACCGTGCAACGGCCGCCGCCCCTCAGGATATCGCCGAAACCACCCTTCTCGTGGATCGAATAGACGATTATCGGAATGTTGTTTTCGCGCGCAAGTGCAATCGCCGCCGTATCCATGATCGAAAGCCCGCGTTTGATGACTTCGTCATGGCTGATCCGCTCGAAACGTGTCGCGTGCGGGTCCTTCTTGGGATCAGCCGAATAGACACCGTCGACCTGGGTGCCCTTGAACAGAGCATCGGCCCCGATCTCGGCGGCGCGAAGGGCTGCAGCCGAATCGGTGGTGAAGAACGGATTGCCGGTGCCGCCGGCGAAGATAACGACCTTGCCCTGGTTCATGTAGGCGGTCGCCTGACGCTGCGAAAAACTTTCGCAAAGCTCGGGCATGGCGATCGCCGACAGCACAACGGCGTCGACGCCGATCTTGTTGAGCGAGGTGCGCAGCGCCAGCGAGTTGATGACAGTGGCTAGCATGCCCATATGGTCGCCGGTAACGCGGTCGCCGCCCTTCGAGGCAACCGCGACGCCACGGAAGATGTTGCCGCCGCCGATGACGACACCGACTTCGATGCCCAGTGCGCGGGCCTCGGCGATGTCGGCGGCGATGCGGTCGACCACCGATACGTCGATGCCGAAATGCTGCTCGCCCATCAACGCTTCGCCCGATGCTTTCAGCAAGACACGTCGGTAGAGGGGCTTCACCGTCATCTGGTCCTCGTCATCGTGCGTGTGACGCGTTTCGGTGCGCCCCGAAACACTGGGCGTTCCGATACACGAAGGGCGCCCCCGAGTAACCCCCCGCCCCCCCCCGCTAAATTTTGTAGGGGGCCCGGGTAAAACACACAAAAACCCCGCCAAAAATCAAGGGAATAGAAAGTGAAGCAGGAAAAAATAACCCAG